>CAYMJM010000015.1:0-21035 GCA_964391325.1 uncultured Candidatus Saccharibacteria bacterium
ATCCAACTCCCGCAACTTTGGCTTTTACTTTTTAGTCCCAATGCAGTAAATCTCTCCGTTCACAGCCAAATTAACGAACCTTGCCTTGAACCCTTTAAGTTCCAGTATATGTTGCAAATCACCCCTACTCCACCATCTTTGTCTGATTTCTGACTTACTCTGAAAGTGTAAATTGTTTTTCTGGTCGGAAACCTGGATGATCTCTTGTGAAATAGTAGTCAATGACTCCGGTATATACTTGACCACGTGCCAGTCCTGACTGTATGTATATCCCCTCTCCTCGTGTACTGTTTTGAAATTAAGAAGTGGTATATTTATATTAGCTGGATCATCTATATTGATTAGTAATGAACCACTTCTTTTCAAACTATTGTGTATTATGCCCAATAATTTATAGGCTTTCTGAGTGTTCAAAGCTATTTCATTAAATGAATTCCACATTAAAATTATCAAGTCAAATCTCTGTGTCGTCTTATACTTTAAAACATCTATGACCTTTGTCTCTATCGATGGAGACTTAGTTCTTAGAACTTCAATCATTTTAGAAGATGCATCTATACCAAATACCTCAAATCCCTGCTTCAACAATTCCACAATATGTCTACCTGTGCCACAACCAATATCCAGTATCTTCCCTTGTTTCGGTGCAAGCGATTTAATAAGACCAACTTCGGACATAAGAACTTCATCGTTCTTCAAAGGCTTATTTACAGCGTCATACACCTTGGCGGATATATCATTAGGATTTATTGACATAATTATTTATTCGATTTACTCACCAATTATCTAATTTTTAGTACGAAATTATAGTATTACGCGGCTACAAATATAAAACTTTTTACTCGAACCACTCCTGGGCAGGGAAATAGTTAACATCAGATATGTTTTTAGTATTAGTAAAAATCATAGCTAATCTATCTAAGCCCATTCCAATACCAGCAACAGGAGGTATTCCAGACCTAAGAGCTTCAATCAGCTCATAGTCGAATTTAATCGACCTTTTGCCTAATTTCTGTCTAGCTGCCTGCTCTTCTTTAAATCTACGTTTCTGCTCTTTCCAGTCGCGAAGCTCTGTGTATCCATTAGCTATCTCCTTTCCTGCAATATAAAGCTCAACTTTTTCACATACCAAAGGATTTTCTGTATTTAACTTTGTGAGTGGGCAAACCTGTTTTGGATAATTATAGACAAAAGTAGGTCTTCTGGAAGAAAACTGCCCCTCTATTTCACTTGCAAATACCCATTCAAATAATGTCTGCCAATCTTCTTTAAAGTTTATATTATACCCTTTGGATTTCATAATCTCTGCAAAATTTTTATGGTCTTGTATATCTGACAGCTTTATGTCGCAATGTTCTTCGAGGGCCAAGCTTAAATCCACTCTATCCCAGCCGGGAGATATGTCTATACTATGTTCCTGATAAGTAAATTCAAGGGAAAATTCTCGTCCAAGCTTCTCATCAACGAATTGCTTCATGGATATAAGGAGATTTTCACAGTCGTCCATCAGGTCAAAATAATTTGCATTCAGATGATACCACTCCAGCATCGTAAATTCAGGAGAGTGATCAGGACCAATGTCTTCCATGGCTCTAGCCACTTTGGAGATCACGAAATGTTCTCCCAACCCTGCAGCAAGGATCTTTTTATTGTATGTCTCTGTGGTTGGAATTATATAAACTTCCTCTTTTCGAGAATTTGGCAGCTGAATCGAAGTTCTAAACGGATCTAGGTATCTTTCCTGCGGCAGAGCAAAAGCAAAAATCGGGCTTTCCAGTTCATGATACCCTCTATCTTCAAAAAATTTTCTGGCAGCGGAAATTATATACTCCTTCACAAAGTAGCGTCGAAACAACTTTGGGTCCTTTTTTAATTTCTGCCAGGTTTTCATCAAATTATTCAGCTTTAGCGACATAGCTCTCAGCTTCTGTATTGATTTCTATTTTATCCCCTTCTTCAATGAATAATGGTACTCGAATTTTGAGACCTGTCTCTAGCTCAGCTTCTTTTGTTGCGTTGGTAGCTGTATTTCCTTTAGTAGCGCCTGTTGTCTTAGTTACCTGTAGGATAATTTTCTTTGGAAGTTGAATTGACAAGACCTCTCCCTCATAGCTAATCATAACATATCTTGCAGATGAATGTAGATAACCTCCCTTCCCATCAATATTCTCAAGCGATATATAAATTTGATCATATGTCTGCGGATCCATAAAATAAGCCTTATTACCATCTATATATATAAATTGCATTGTCTTTGTATCTACAAAAATCTCATCTACCTTTTCACCTGACTTAAAAACTTGGTTAATAATTTTGCCAGACTTTAGTGATTTTAGTTTTGTTCTATTAAATGCCGCTCCTTTACCGGGAGAGTAAAATTCCTTATCCAATACCACATACGGCTCTTCATTGAATTTTATATACATTCCTTTATTTATGTTATTCGTATAAGACATTTCTCTTTAATAAAAAATTTAACGTGCAATTATAAAACAAGTGACAATAGGAGGGAAATTATGACGGCACTAATCCATACCAAGAAGAATCATACTCCACCAGAAAGAACTATCCTCTAAGTCAATTGGATCAGGATTTTCATCCTCAATATATTGAATCACTGCCTCCTCCCTATCAACCCTATATAAAGTCTCGCCAGGACTTGCCAGTTTATAACCTTCCACTGCTAAGTTACTTTTTGCATCAGATGACTCTAGGTACTGAAGCTGTTTATCTAACTCCTTGCTTTCTTCCAGAAGAAGATCTCTTTGCTCTTGTTCCTTCTTTTTAATTTCAAAATTCGTTTCAGCACGCTGGACAGCATTATAAATATTATATAGGAAAAAAATCATGCCGAGGATAGCAAGAAGTATCAATCCTAAATAATTAAAATGTATCCTCACTCTGCCAACATAGTTTCTGGCTTTTCGATAGTATGTACTGGTATTTCTTGCTATCCTCGGCATATAAAACAATTTAATCCTGTAGTTTGACCGTTCAAAGGCCGTCTGTTAAAATCTGCCACACTGCCTTCAATACTACTCTATAATCTTAAATATTTAGGTTATTATACCAAGAAAACAGGAATGGACATAAATTCTCATATTGAACCTTTCATAAATTACCTGCGTAATGTCGGAAGATCAGAGTCAACTATAATAGCTTACAAAAAAGATATAGAACAACTGACTAAGTACCTGCAAAATAAGCCTATAACAAAAACTACAACGAAAGACTTAAAGCAGTATGTCAAATATCTTGTAAATAACAAAGGATTTACAAAAAAAACAGCATCACGGAAAATTAACAGTCTAAAAACTTTTTTCCGCTATCTAACAGAGGCTGGCAAACTAACAGTAGATATATCTCTTCCCGTTAAGCATCCAGAGATTGAAAATAAGCCTTCTCGAACACTATCTCCGCTGGAATACAAAGCGATAAGAGATACAGCCAGGAGAAATATAAGATTATACACAATGATTGAACTTCTATTACAAACTGGCATTAGAATTGGAGAACTTTCAAGGCTCAAAATAGAAGATATCAAACTGCATAATGGAATACGCAGGTTGATAATTAGAGAATATGAAAGTAATGAAATGCGAATCGTGGAACTCAATGATATTATTGCAGAGGCACTCCAAAATTACTTACAAAAGAGAAAAAAAGTCCAGAATGACCAAGGCTACCTTTTTACTACGAGAACTGGAAGGAACGTTTTAGTCAGAAACATCAGGACAGCTGTCAACAGGATATTCCAAAAAGCCGGAGTCCAAAATGCACGCGTGAATGACTTGAGAAATACTTTTATATGTCACCAGATCGAGCAAGGAATGGATATAGACAAACTTGCAGAAATTGTAGGACATAAGAGAATCTCAAGTACAGAGAAATACCTTAGCCTATTGGGGAAAAAAATGTCTGGAAATAACAAAGTTATAACTCCTTTATAAAATTATTTTAGACTATAGCCACCGTCAACTTTGAGTATTTCACCGGTTATATAGCTCGCATCATCAGACGCCAAAAATAGTACAGCTTTTGCAATCTCATCAGGTTCAGCAATTCGTTTGAGGGGGGTTTGTTCTCGAAACAGTTCTATAAGTTTCTCCCCTGCTCTCTTCGTCATATCAGTCATGACGTTACTCGGCGCAACAGCATTGACACGAATCTTTGGTGCCAGTTCTTTCGCAAAAGATTTTGTCATGGTAATAAGTCCACCCTTTGCCGATGTATAAGCAAGAACTGGAGCAGCTCCGAGAAAGCCATATACCGAAGTAAGATTAATAATAGAGCCTTTGCCATTTTTGAGCATAATTGGAGCAACTTCTCTCGTCATCAACCACGCGCTCGTTAAGTTAGTGTCAATAGTTTTACGCCATGTTTCTAAATCTGACTTCCAATCACCTGGTCTAAAAATCGCACCAACGTTATTCACAAGAATATCAACTTTACCGAACTTTTGAATAGCTTGAGATACTAGCCTTTTGACTCCACTTTCTTTAGAAACATCCGCTTGTACGAAACAAGACCTGGAAACCCCCATGGCCTCTACAGCTTTTTGTGCCTCAGAAGATTGTTTTTCACAATTAATTACAATTTTTGCGCCTTCTTTTGCAAAAAGAATTGCAGTTGCCTTTCCAATTCCGCGCGAGGAGCCAGTAATAATTGCAATTTTATTCTCTAGTTTCATAGTGATTAAAAATTCGCTTATCCTAGAAAGTCACAATACAAAAAAGTTGAAATCGCTTGTAAATTGCTTCCTAGTGCTCCAGGATGGACTTGAACCATCGACCCCCGCTTTATAAGAGCGGTGCTCTAACCACCTGAGCTACTGGAGCGATAATTTATTTTATTTTAACATATCGATAAGAACGGTGCTCTAATCCCGATCTAGTTCCCGCCCTTGGCGGATTACTAGATCGTGGATCCTCGACATGGAACCCTTGCGGTCCATGTCGGGACCACCTGAGCTACTGGAGCAAAAAAAATTGCAAGGAATTTTAACATTTGTTCTAGCCTCATTCAATGTTTTTCCTATATTCCGGTCGGTGGCTTCAGAGGAGCATTAGCCCCTAAATCAAAACCTGATCTACCACTATTAGGGACTAAGTTAGTATCCGTATTATCTTCCGCGCTTAAGGCAGCTCTCTTGCTGATCTCTGACTCAACCAAAGACCTATCTCTTCCGTGTCGTAGCCTTGAAAGCTCTTTTACTAGCTGAGCTATTTCTTGATTGCCTTCTTGCAGCTCAAATGGCACATAATTAAGATCAACTGTCAGAGAAAACGGAGGTGGATACTCTCCATCTACAAGCAATTTAATATACATGTGTCTATTCTCCAGATTAATCAGATCATCCTGATTGAACACAGGTGCAAACCAGTTTTGTAGATACGCAGCATCATCTACACCAACTTTGAAACTGGCCATTGTTCCGACATTTCCGAAAACAGCATCGCGTATTCTTTCGTCAATTTGAGCAATATATTGATTAGCGACAATTAGATTTAGCCTGTATTTTCTGGCTTCTGAGAGAATCTGGGCAAAATCTTCTGTCGCGAAGTTCTGAAACTCATCCACATATAAGAAGAAGTCTCGTCTTTGCGACTCTGTCATATCTGCTCTAGTCATAGCAGCTGAAAGTATTTTAGGAATAAGCAGTAAACCAAGGAACTGTGAGTTTTCTTCTCCGATCAGTCCTTTTGATAAATTAATCAAGAGGATTTTACCCTCATCCATCACATCTCTAAAATCAAACCCTGAATTACTTTGTCCTATAATGTTTCGCATCATTTTATTTGTTACAAACCTATCAAATTTAGAGACAATATAACCTAATACCTCGGATTTGTGGAAATCAGATGTCTGTGCCATTTGATCTGTCCAATACCTCCTTACAACATCGTCTGTCAGTTTGGAAAGAAAGCTCTTCATAAATTTATCGTCAGTTATAATTCTCATCACCTCCATTAGAGATGACCCCTCTACTGCCATTGCAGTGAGCATGGCATTTCTTACTGCCTGTTCAAGCCTAGGACCAACAATACCTTGCTTATTGGGATCAAACATCTTATACAGCAGATTGATAAAAGAGTTGGTAACCAAGTGTTTATCATTTTCATTATGGTATTCAATTATATTAAGACCCATGGGCCGCTCAGTATCTGCAGGATTAAAGTAAATAACATCTTCTGCTCTCTCTGGTGGAATACGCTCTAGCAACCATTCAACTGAGTCGCCATGAGGATCAAGGAAAGCTACTCCCTGTCCATCTATAATATCTTGTAAAATCATTTGCTGTAAAAAGAATGTTTTTCCTGTACCTGTTTTACCTACATAGTAAAAATGTCTCCTCCTATCTTCTAGCCTGAGGTATACAGGCTTCACAGAATCTCTATACTTGGAAACTCCAAGCCACACTGAATCCTTTTCTTTTTTGTCAGGAACGACATTTGCAGCCGGAGCCCTCTTGGACATCAGCCAGTTAATATGAGGAGTTTTAACACTTTGATTAGGCAGATGATATACAGTAGCCAATTCGGCTGTGTTTAAGATACTTGTTTCTCTCGGAATTCTATAAATGAAATCTTTAAGAAATCCTCTTTTATCAGAATCTCCTTTTTTCTTAAATTTATTGCTGCCTTCCTTAGTAAGCTGATCAAAAGAACTTAACAGAGAGTTTAAATTACTGACAGCTTCAGAGTCAGTCTCCCCCACTGACACAATCCGGATATCTGTGTGAAATCCTGGCTTTTCACACTTTTTTTCTATACCAACTAGGACATCATCGTCTACGTCTATTTTCTTCTTTTCTGGATCTGCGTTATTTTCCCTGACTTTTTTTACATATTTTTTACCTTCATTTCGCCAGGTACTGCCCGCTGGAGAAATCACTATTTGCATGGCCAGTGCTTCTCCTTTTTTGACCTTAGACATTGATGATGTAAGACTCGCAATAAAATCATTAGGAAGCTCCTCATATGTTCTTAGTGCTTTATAGGCGTCCTTATCCAGAACCAGACTTGTATAAGCTACCCTTGCTTTAGATGGGAACAGATTATATTCTGAAGCAAAAAGAATTTCTGCCTCTGAATAAACACCATTTATTTGTTTTTCTACAGTAGACGCAAGAACCTTTGGTACACAGACATAAAATTTTATAAGCTGGGGAAATGCAACTAATTCAAAGCTTATAAAATTTCTAGCACCAAACATCTCCTGAGGTTTACTTAATTTCCCCTGTATTCCTGTTAAGCTGGAAAATAACTGATCTGCAGCCTGTATCTCAACTTCGTTTGTCCTGGGAATCCTCACTTCAAACAAGACAGTCTCCAACGATTTTTTTTCCAGTGAATTGCTTTTAACAGCTTTTCGAAATTGCTGAAAAAGATAATATAGAAGAAATGCAGTCAGAGCTAATATTCCAATGGAAGCCAGAAATAAAAGAAAATACTGTAAAAGCAGATCACTATCCAGTGCAAGTCCATTATTTTGACTCGAATAATCAGTCGTTCTTCTCGTTATAGTCTGTGCTAGAAATTGCATTTGTATGTGTTTTAACTTTCATATAATACAACAAAGACAGTTAACTGTCAGCCTCTGAAACCAATTAGTGAAATCGTTACGCTGTTTTCTGTTTTTTGAGAAGTCTGTCTAAAAATATCAGCAACCACGTCTTGGAGTCTTTCTTATTTCCCTTACCCGCTCTCTGCTCAATATACCCGGGATTATTGGTAATTTGTAATGGAGCAGTATAACCAAAATACTTTGGTTTTGTCTGCTGTGGCGATTGTTCTTTCTTTTCCTTAAATGGATCTGATTTTGGAAGTGACGGAGGTTGCTGTGGAGGCCGTTGTTCTTGTGCCTCTTCATTCGCCTGTTTTTCTATCCGTTTAATCTGTTCGTAACCAGATTCTTCAGCAGGTTGCGTTTCAGTTTTTACGAGTGCGGCTACGGTTTCAGGACTGAAACCTCCGGTGCTTACTTGAGGTTGAGCTTGACCAGGGGAAGCACTAGCCTGCGTAGGATCTAAGGGTAAATTATTATTATTATTTGGATCGTTCATATATCATTATAACATCAATAGTGTTAAGTACTCTACCACCTGTTTCCACGCCTTGTGATGTCACGCTTCATCTCCTTTGCCTTTATATACTCCCTTTTATCAAACTTCTTACGACCTTTTCCTATACCTATCTCTAATTTAACTTTGTTATTTCGTAAATGGATGTCAAGCACAATAATTGATATTCCAGGACTCTGCTTATACTTTCTTAATTTAGATATTTCACTTTTCTTTAGTAAAAGCCGTTTTGGTCGGCTTTCATCTATCTGTATACTAGGAGACTGGGTTCTCCACCTACTGATATGCATGTTCAGAACAAAAACTCCATTATCTGTGATCTTAACATAACTGTCGTTAAACGAAACCATACCTGCACGAATAGACCTCACCTCCCATCCTTGAAGCTGAATTCCAGCCTCAAATTTTTCCAGGATTTCATAGTTGAAATAAGATTGTTTGTTCTTAGCAAGTAACACGGAAATATTAAAACAGATAACTATCTAACTCAGACTTAGGCAGCTTATAAAGCTTGGCGCCGTCGAGTACATAGATATTAACAGAATCTACCACAATGTCCACAATATTTTTGAAAATATTTTGTTGTCCAGTATATTTGTATTGAGCAATTAGGTCTATAAAATCAACGTTGTCTCCCCTACTCTTTGTAAACACCAAGATTCTTTGATTAGCCGGATCTGCTATATAAATATAGAGAGCATCTGTTGTCAGTTTAGTAGCCGTCTGGAGACTATCTGATCCTAATAATCCAATTATATTTGTTGTAATTTCAGAATTTACGTAATGCCTACTTAAGCCTGCCCCCTCTTTAATTAAAATAAATTTTCCATCCAGCAAAGCAATATCAGTAATACCATGGTAGTTCTCTCCCTCCCAGCGGGACTGAGGTCCAACACTGTAAGCCCCTCCACGTTTATTAATCTGCTGTACCTGTGGAGATACACTCATTGCAAGATAAAGCCTGATATCATCAGTTCCCACAGTATATGCATCCATCTCAACTGTTGTTGATAGCTTTGCATTTGTCATCCCCGGGAAACGTCTCATCTGACCGGTCTTGATATCTAATAAGCCTAAAGCTGTATCGGATTCGTCTAAAACTACAAGTCCCTCATCAGGGTCTGCTACTATCAGACGGGGTGTTTGGAGATCATTAAAGAATTCCCTTTGCCCCCCTTCTGGTCCGACCTGATATATTACGTTTCTTGCAGAATCAGTAACATAAAGGTTTCCATCTTTTAAAGTGATGTCTGATGGGACTGCCCCTTCAAAGTTTGCACCCAGATCACTTACAATTACTGGATTTTCCACTTCAATTATTCTTTGCAGTTTTCTGTTGAGATCTTGTAACCTTGCTGCATAGCCTTCTAACTCAGCTCGGTAATCTTCAGATATATTAGTTGAATTAATTTTATTCTGCAGCTCCTGTATGCTTACTAATACATTTTCACGTGCAGGTATATTGTCAGGAGCGCTAATAGTGAAAACGCTGTTGCTTTCTATCTCATCAACATCTGTGCTTAGCTCTTGAACTAGTCTTCTATTTTCTCTTTCCTGTCTTGCAGACTCAACAGCATTGGTTCTTATTTTGATTGCTCCGTAGAGAATCAATACAAACACAATTGCAAGGACTGCGATCACCCTATAATTGAGCTGCTTTCTACGTCCTCGTAGATAAACTCCATTGCCACCTTTCATCCCCAGAATATCTTCTTTAATGAAAAGCCAAAACTTTAGTAACCAGACCTTGGCTTTAACAAGCATCCTTTTTAAGACTACAACTATAGTACTGTCTCTCTTCATATCTGGCTCTATCCGAGAACCTGCAGGTTGGTCTTCCTGTGCTGTAATCTCAGTAGTTTCTGTATCAGGTAATGGTGTTTGTGTGCTTTGTTTATTTTTAAAGCTCTGTAACCTCGAGTTCACAAAATCCCTCGTTTCATCAAACTTTAGAAGCACCTGTTCTTTTAACTTATTCAAGCTGAATTTCCGTTCACTAAAAGGAGTTGGTGCTTCTTCTGGCTCCTCCTCCTGTTCATCCGTCGTCAACTCCTTGTTAACATATTGTAGATTTTTATCTTCTTCTATAACTGCTGACACTAGGTCCTGCTTCTCTTCCAGGCCTACACCAAGTAGCAGCAGACCGATCTTACTGTCATCCTCCAGCATTTTATTCTTCAACACTATTTCGCTATAGTCGCTCACTGACTCTAGTAGCTCCTCTTCAGAGTAGTATTCATTGATATTCGGAGTGCTTAGTAAAAATACGTCTCCTTTTTCAAATAATCCGGATAAAACTGCATAATCTTTTTCTCCAGTTGGATCTCTAAACCCAGCAGCCAGATCCTGAAGGCTTCCCGATCTATAAATTTTAACACCGCCATCTCCGATCCGCACTGAGAAAAAGTAAGGCTCTTTGATTACCAGAGTGATCAGATCAAAGTTGATACCGTGTAGTGCAGCTGTTTCGTCATTTTCCACCAGTGTAAGCAATCTATTTTTTGTCGCTTTGACTGCTTCTTCCAGTGCTTCCAGTGTTGAGTCTGCTGCACTTTCGAAGTATGACTCGTGAAGGATATCAAGAAGTAAATTGCCTACAACAGATGAATCAAATTCTTTAGGACCTTCAATTAAAATAGCAGCAAATATTTCCCCTCTTGCACTAAAAATCTTCTCCGAACTAGGTTTGTAAGTATAGACACTAGCCCATATCCCCGGTTTATTTTTGCCTACGAAATATCTTTTCTGGACTTTCATTTCTGACAATAAACTTAAGCTAAAATAGCATACAACAATGAAATTATTACTACAAATATAAAGCCTGTGACTAGAAAGATAATCAAAGGTGACCTTACTTTAATTATCGCATTCATCGTTGCAATCTGTCTAAGTAAAATTACACCTACTCCAGCATTAAATATTAAAACTATTATAGTTAATACTCTTACAAGTAAAAAAAACAATTCTCCCAATTGCTCTTCTGTCATGGTTCCTCTGTCCTAACTAAACTAGCAAGGTCGGCTATCACATCTCTTAGCCACGAGGGTTTGGGAACAGCTTTAAAGTAGAATTTGTTTCTACTGGAAGCTGTTTGGACCATAATATCACCATAGCCAAACATATTTGGCAAAAATCCTACGCTCATCTGACTGACATCTTGTACATTTTCTATTTCTGCTTCAGACACTTTATAAGCCGATAATGCCTTAAAGTCGTAATCTATCACCCTATCGCTTGTAACCAGATAAATATTGTAATACCAGTTCATCAGATTCATTAAAACCAGTGCTACTATTGATAAGTAGTAGGCGGCAATCATCAATACTATCAACCCGTTAGGAATAAAGTCTATATTGACATTAAAATAATCTACAAAATAGAGTAAAAATAATGGAATCGTACTGAGTCCCGCAGCTCTTGTAATCCATCCTATATTGGTGAGAATATGAGCTCGAGCAAGTATATATACCTTCTCCCCGGGATTTTGGGTCTCAAAAGTCAGCTGTTTCGGATAAACGCTGATCGAACCAAATGCTCTACTTTCCCGTCTCGGGAGAATTTTTGCAACAATTTTATTTTTGTCTTCACGAGTTGCTTTAGGCATTTAGCTAGCTTTTTTTAAGAATATCAAAAGTAATGCTTTTTATATTATCACTAGGCCTGTTTACCCCCTTATTAGGAGAGTTAATCCATTTATTGAAAAGCGTTCTAAAGTACTGACCTGATACAGTAGCACTGCCTTTTGTCCCTTTAAAGGTCACAATTTTCACTCTACCAGATGGATCCTCTGTTGCCTGGAGGCTCTCCAGTGTGCCTACCTTGTCTTGCACCGATGACTTAAACCAAACTCTTGTATCACAAAATTTACCACACCAATCTATCATAATATTCAATTCTGATATTGAGTACGAATTAGTATGCCACTTTACTCTATCGTATGGCTTGTATGTGTAACTGTTATCATTAATAGATTGTAAATAAGAGTAATTGTCTCCACCTCCAGCATTGCTAGTAGGCCAAATAGTTCTATGATCAGCTGTACCACTTCCATTATTGTTATATGAGGAATAGAATGCTCTAATTATCTGATTGTCCTTTAAAATATATTGAGAGTCAGTTTCCCAGGCCGCCCATGCTTTAGCCTTACCTCCTTTATAGACTTGACATACTGCGGATGTGCATATAGGTTGTTCACTTGTTACACCATATGCTCGGGCAGCTATTACCTGCGCCTTAATAGCCTCTTCGGGCCAGCAATCCCATATTGTATTGGGATTATCGATTACATATTTATTCCTCCTAGGATCGTTTGCTGCCCATCCCTGAGAATCAGCAAACTGTTTCCAGCTCTCTATTTGCGCAATTGTCCCACATGCATAATCTGGCACTTCTCCCAAACCTGCGACATAGTTTTCAACTGACATATTTCCATATCCCTGCACATTAATTGTCTTACCAGGAACCTTCTTTACTTCCGTACCTTTATAGTAACTAGTAACTATACGCCCAGCATTCCAACCTGCTGCGGCTGCTCCGTATGCGCCAAATTGAGAGAGACCTAATCCATGGCCTAGTGCATCATAACTTGGTATATATGCTCCATTTGTTGTATTCAAGGCACTACCGTACATATACATTTGCCCGCTAACTAAAGGTTGTTGACCACCTGGTGTATTTTGGCTGATTTCTTGCTCCATTTGTTGTTTTTCTTCATTCAAAGCTCCCTGTATAACTTGTGTCTGACCCACTTTCGCTCGAATACCGTTTACACTGGATGTAGCTTGTGCAACCACCTGCTTACTCTTTTCTATCTGTTTTTCAAGAAATGCCTTGCGCTCTGCTTTCTCTTCCTTTTGTTTATTTAATTCCTTCAACTTCGTATTCATATCTGCCAGGTCCTGCTCCAATTGCTTCAATTTTTCGTAAGTGGTATTAAGCCCTTCTTGGTCTGATTCTGTTACTATTTCCATATAGTAATTTGTCTTTAGAGGATCGCCCTGAGCAAGCAAAAGTCTACTAACTTCATCGTTATTTTTCCAACTCATATAGAGTGAACTTGCCTGCTGGAATTGCTTCTCCTCTTGCTTCTCTTTCTCTAATTCTTGGGATACTATCTGCGTCTGCATTTCTTTGACAGTGAGTTCTAGAAGTTGAACATTTATCTCTATCTGAGTAATCTCAGCTTTCACTCTCTCAAGTTCACTTTGTGAATTTTTTTGCTGGTTGACTGCAGAATTTAGCTCATTTTGCTTTGAGGATAAGTCTTTTTTAAGCTTCTTTAATTCCGCTTCATTTGTCTCAATATCTTTTTGGATATCCATGATATCTCTGGCCTGCACCGGGGTCATGGTTACTGTCAACATTATGAGTATCAGAAGCACGATACTCATAATAGATTTTAGTTTAACGATTATTTTCGCCATTTTGACACTTATTAATTATATTATACACCAACTACATGCCCCCAGTCTGAAAAAGCCTGGCTGTGAGTAAACAACATAATCTGTCTTTCTTTTGCCTCTCTTTCCAGAATCTTTCTGGTCTGCTCCAGCCTCTTGCTGTCAAAAGTAACAAATGTATCATCCAGCAATAGGGGGACTCGTGCCTCTGACTCTATAGCTTTAAGCAAAGCCAGCCGGTATATAAAGTAAATCTGATCTATTGTCCCGGAGGATAAATTTGCGGTCGGATCTATCCAGTCATTCTTCTCCCGGGAAAAAACTTTCAGGGCAAAACTCTCATCTATCTGCACATCAGAATAACGCCTGTCAGTAATCGTTGGCAGATCCTGCTCTATCATAGTAACAACATTTTTTTGGAAGTCTCCTGCCAGATCATTTATGGCATACTCCAGCGCTTCCTTCATCAGTTCCAAAACTTCTAATTCCTTTTTTGCTTCGTCCAAAGATTTTTTATTTTGCTCTATGTGCTCTTCTAGTACAATGAGATCCTGTTGAGAAACTTCGGAATCCTCTAACCTTACTTGTGACTGCACATTTTGCCTCTCAATCATCCTTTTCTTTATCTGAAGATCATCTAATTCTCTCCTTTTGCTTAGATATTCCTGGGCTGGAAGCTTAGAGTTTTCAACTTCTTCAGTAAGTTGATTTATTTGAATATCCTTCTTTTCAGTAAGTAGTGTGATTTCTTCATTTTTATAATCTTCCAGACTTTGTACACCCAATGTCCCCTTGATTTCTGAGTCCAGTTTTTGATACTCCTCTTGCAGGGTTACAAATTTTAATCTGCTAGAAAAGAACTCTTCTTTGTTGTTAACTTTATAACGGCTGAATATATCTTTCAGGCTGTTCTTGTCTTGTTCCAGGCTTATTTCGACTTTTTCGTACTGCTCCATTAAGGCCTGTCTGTCAGACTGCCTTTCAGAAATTGAAAAATAGTAGGTCGTTATTAATACAATCAATCCGATCCCCGCAAGAAAAAATAATAAAGGCTCTATTGAAAATCCTCCTAAAATGCTAAGAAGCATAACAAACACAGACAGGAAATAAACATACTTTTTTCTCCCGCCTTTTTCGATTTCACCCCTGCTCTTAATATTTTCAAGCATAGACTGTTTTGCCGCAATTTGTCCTTCTAAAACAGAGATCTGATCAATATCATTATTCAAATTATCTGTCTCATATTCTCTATATCCGGCAAGTTTTGCCTCTGCTTCCAGCTTCCTGGCTTCTAGTTCTTCTGTTCTTTTTATTACTTGCTCTATTTTATGAATGTTCTTGTCTACCTCTTCCAGCCGCTTCTTGGCTTCATTATAGACTTTCTGGTTGGATATAAGTTTTTCAAGAATAGTAATTTTCTTTTCCATTGTGTCGAGCTCACTCTCACTGCTTTTACCTGTCTTCCTGGCCTCTACAACTCTCTCAAAACCGATCTTAGCTTTAGCATACTCTTCTTCCAGATCAGCAATTTCATCTTCCAGCAGTTTTAGCTTCCCAACATTTTTGGCCGGCCTATACAAACCCGTAGTAAGATCAGAAATTGCTTTCTCTACCTGCCTCAAAACTCTCATCGCATTTTGACCTGATTCAGAACCTGTTACGGATGTCTGGATAGCATCTACAAGATCGCTACTTGTTTCAATCTTCGCTATTTGGGACTGTCTAATAAGAGCGGTAGATTCAAAAATAGTACTAGTGGGAATATGTAACAAGCTGTATATTGCCTTTTCAATTTGTGAATAGTCTTGAAGTTGCTTGTTGCTTGTCTGGTTAGTAAATATAGCTGATTTCGCTCCAAAGTCTTTGAATAACCTGTACTTGTTTTGTCCTTTTTCCAGATCCAGCTGAAGTTGAATAGTTGGATCTCCCTGCCAAGGCTGTATCCGCTCTAAAAGATTTTTTGAGCGTGTGGAAGGGTCCGTGAACAGCCCCACAAGAATCGCATTAAGAAGAGTACTTTTCCCAGTTTCATTCTCCCCAAGTATGACATTGATGCCCGAAGTAAATGAAAAATTCCTTGAATCAAATTTTTTAAAATTTTTTATGTTTAAGGCAGTTATCAGCATGGCCTATTTTACCAGAGTAACAGGAAAAGCGGTATATCTCATGTGAAAGGTAGTTAATTAATGTAAATTACGAATTAAGATACGAAAAGTATATATAGCGTGACACTTCTCGACTGGGCTCGAAGTGACAGTATGAGCTAACGTATTAACTCTGTCAGTTCGAGTAGCCAGCCGGAGGCTGGCGTATCGAGAACGACATTTCTCACTAATTCGTAATTTACATTAATTATGAGGGGTTTTCGAGCATTCTGATTCCTTTTTGCAACGCTTCATCAACTAAATATCTGTCAATATCCTTTTGGGATAAGAGATATTTTACATATTTGCCGATGATTGTATAATTGGGATATTTTTCCAACTCACGTGGCTCAATTTTTAGAGAGGTATTATCTTTCAGTCCTAGATAAAATACTTTACTTTCAAAATACTCTAGTATTTGATCTGTCTCTATATTAAGGCTCAGTTCTCTCTGTCCTGAAAACTGTACGTTCAATAAGACTCTATCCTGGGTTACTTGATATGTTTTCACCGCTTTATCCAATTCCTGACGAATACTTTCAATTATTGATTCTACTTTATGGACGTCGATATCTGCTCTGACAATTCTAAAATAGCCGATTGGAATAGTTCTGACAGTTGTTGTATCTTCAGAAATTTCTGCTATCACGATGCTCCCAGCTCCATCCTGATCCGAGGCAAGAGGCTCTAGGCATCCAGGATAGACAGCTACGACTTCCCCTGAGCTTACATCAAGAAAACTATGCCAGTCTCCCAGCGCAACATAGTTATATCCAGAATTTTTAATATCCTCACTTTTAATTGGATAATTTTGCGCAGGCTGATTATTAATCTCAACAGACCCATGGGCTATAGCTACTTTATACTTTGGATTCATATCACCTTCCCTTTCAGGGAGCGGATCCTGCCCCCCTATATATAATGGACTTTGGATGCCTTTAGGAGAACTGTTTACTTTTACATATAGCCCAAGATCTAACTCTTCTATATAAAAAATATTTTCCTCAGGATCATTAAACACTTTTATTCTAGAATTGCCTTGCGACAGATCGTCTACCACATAGACGCAACCGTCTGTTAAATAGTCATGATTACCAGGTAAGATCGCAACATAGATCCCCGCCTCAGCAAGTTTTTTAAACACTCCCTTTGCAATCTCAGTATCTGTCTTACTCGGAAAAGGAGAATCAAGAAGGTCTCCGGCTATGATCACAAGATTGACCTGCTCTTCTACAGCTTTATCATAAATACTTTCAAAAGTTTCTAACAGCTTCTGTCTATATTTGCTCGCCCTGGACCCCAGAAACGAAACCTTTGCGCCTAGATGTATGTCGGATGTATGTAGTATTTTAATCATTAATTTCTTATGAAAGTTGAACCATCGTATACATAATTATACGGAGTTGTACTGGTGAATGGACAGTCCTCTCCATCAATCTGACAGAATGTGAGTGGAGAACAAGCAACGGCTATAGCACAACTTGTACATTGTCCATCAGCACCCCGATCGAATCTAATCATCATATTCTGGTTTACTTTTATATTTTCCCCAACAGGCGCCACAATACTATTGTGGCAGCATCGTATACTAGGCAAATCGGTAGCGGTACTAGCATCACAACTCGAATTCACAGCAAATGATCCCAACATCGGGTCTGTACAGATATCAGGGAAAAAAAAATGAAAGCCAGGAGTACTGATCTGCTCATAGCAATCGAGATTTGAAGAGCCTATGCCCAATACATCATAAATTGTAGCTACGATCGGATAGCCTACAAAGAAAATAACTAAGCCGATTAGCCAGTTTCTCCCCTTTTTCTTCAGTTCTTCTTTTTTCTGTGGATCTCCAGCACTTGTCATATACTGAAAGCCAATCCACATCAATAAAATCGTAAAGATAATACCACCAAGTGCCCATATCAGATACACCATCTGAACCAAAAGCGGCTCAAGATCTCTAAGCCTTGGGGGTTCATCCATAGAGCCCAGATTCTGGGCAAACACATCAGTAGCTCCAACAATGATACTAAAACAGATAATTATTACAGATAACACGCGTTGTCTCATTATTATTTAGGACAGTCTTCCGATCTTGTTGGAGAGTTCTTACAATTGGCTTCTGTTATATTAGTTTGCGTATTGTTGTAAGTATAAAAGTCTCCAGATTCTATTTTACCTTCACTGCAGACTCTGCAATCATAACTTTCCGGACATTTAACACATACCGGAGGTAAACTTGGATCTGGCAAAGCAACATCAAATATAAAGAAGACTAGTACTACTCCTATTATCCCTATGAACATGGCTATCACACCCTGAAAAATTGCTTTTATTGCTTTGTTCGCCTCTTCTACCTGTCCCGCGTCTCCTTGGCTTCTTATATATTTTATCGCTGCCATTATTGAAAAAGCTACTGCCGCTAAAATGACAATTCCAAAAGCCAGGGTCAATGCAAGTCGAACAAATCCAACTAACTTGTCCGTAGCAGTGGAATTGTTCCAGTCATCGAGTAGGTCCCGAAGAAACGAAGGCAATAACGATTGTGCGTTAGCAATAGTCGCTAGGGTAAATATTATGACGGATGAAAGCAATGTGGTCTTAAATAGCTTCCTCATATGGAGTTTTATGATAAATTAAATAATTATATATAGAATATCGGTAATCATACCGACTGTCAATAAAAGTTTTTAGAAACTAAAAGATGTCTGTTCCGTATACTCAGAGCAGGCTGTTACAGACGCACACCTTCTCTGTCCATCCGGAAACGTAAAACATCTGTTTTGACCGCTTCTCTCGCCTTCGCTACACACTCTACAAGCATTACTTTCCGGATATTTGACACATACCGGAGGTAAACTTGGATCTGGCAATGCTACGTCAAATATAAAGAAGACTAATACCACTCCTATTATACCTACAAACATAGCCACTACTCCCTGAAAAATCGCTTTTATTGCCTTATTCGCCTCTTCTACCTTCCCTGCGTCTCCCTGGCTTCTAATGTAGTTTATTGCAGCAATGATTGAGTACGCAACAGCAGCCAGTACAACTATCCCAAAAGCCAGAGTAAGCGCTAGACGGATGAAGCCCGAGAGCTTTTGTGTTGAGTCTGCACCTTCCCAATCGCGTAAAAGGTCCTGCACGAACTCAGGGGAAAGTGACTGCGCGTAAGCCAGACCAGCTAAAGAATGAGTTAAAACAATTACCACCGTGATTAATAATAGTTTCTTCTTCATTTGTCCTAATTAAAATTTTATAAGGTCTTACTTTCGTCCGGAATTAGCTACAGAATAAAATAATTGTATTTGACAAGTCAAGTAAGAAACAGCTTACATAGTCCAATTATGTGGGTCAAACCAGCCCTTTCCATACATTTTTTCCCCCTCGGTTTTATTACATTGCAAGATAGCCCCTTCTTCCACTTTAGATTCTGCCTGAAATTTGTATTGATAGCAGGTATAATCCCCAGCGTTTTTACAGGAACACTCTTGGAAAGAATCTGCCCACTGGAAAATATTCCCAGCTCCTGTGAGGCTTCCTAAGAATGAAATTGCTATAAAAAAGAGCAGCCCGATTGTAACACCAGCAAGCATATTTTTAATACTTGTCATTCCTCCCTTAATCATATCTGGATTCCCTTGGCTTCTGATAATTTTTACTCCAGCTAAAATTGCAATAAACATCCAGACTACAATGAGCAGGACAAAAATAAGTTGAGCGATCAAGCTTAATAAAGATAGAATCCCTACATTGCCCCATCCTCCAAGCGGATTAAAAATATTTAGCTCCAGGCTATATTCTCCCAGCTCAACATTAACGTTATCCTCGCCCGATCGAGCAGAAGCTACGGCGGGATATACTATAAGGATAACCAAAAATATTAGATTGATAAAAAATTTATTCATTTAGTTGCTTATTGTAAAAGTAAATAAATCCTGTGTATCTACGCCTAGAAATATTGCTACTATCTGCACAACCACTATACCCAAAACTGCTATTGCTAAACCCATAATCGCATTTTTAAATACCTTCTGGGCGAGCTTAACCTTCTCTTCATCCTCTCTGGCTGTTGAGTACAGATACATTCCATAGATTCCAAGAAACAAAGCTGCAACTGCTATCACTGCAAAAAATAGAATAAATGCAAGTCTTACTAACTCTGATACATTATCTACACTGCCATCAAAGTTTGTTTTGAAAAAAAGTATTTCGCTGATTTCCCGAACATCTTGATTAATAGTGCCAGTTGCTCCCGGTATATTGCTCAGGCAAACACAATAATTGTCGTTCCAAAATCCTCCACTCGAATAGCAGGAATTAGCTGCCCTCTCTACGGCACCATCATCCCAGCCTGAGCATGACTGACTGGGTGGTACGCATGTACATGTCGACACATCAAATACCCACCCTTTAGCATCCTCACATTGTGTGATATCATTGGAGTATTCACCAGCAGGGATTTCATCACACTGGCTACAATCGATATTTCTGTCCAGCAAGGCTCGTTGATAGCAACGAAGATTGACTTGAGCTGTACTCTGCCTCCAAGCAGCAAATCCTAAACTTACGAGGACAATAAATATAATTGCTACCTTGTATACTCTATGGTTATAGGACATTACCTCTAATTCCAATAAGTGAACTAACCAGTCTGACAATGACTGGAGCTAAAACAATTATTATAAATCCGACTACACCTGCTGTCAGGATAGCATTGCTTTTCTTTTCTTTCTCAGCATCACCCGCGGCTGTCATACGTGTAAAGCCTCCATAAATGATAACAAATAAGAACACAACAGCAATAAGAGGTCTGATATAACTTGTCAAATTACTGATTACATCAACTATACTACCTGATACCGGACCCTGAATAGTACCAACATCAGTATTGATATCAGCTGCAGAAGCAACTGTAATCGGGAAGAAAATATAGAAGAAGATATTCAGCAGAATAATTTTAAGCTTTTTCATAAGTTGATTACCTGAAATTTCTTTTATAATAAACTAATGGTTATATTTTGTAAATGCAAATTCTTACCCACCCAGGAAGCCAGCAGGAAGACCTAGTATGTTTATCCCTAAAAACTGTAATATCACTACCCCTAACGATAAAATTATTATCCCTGTTATTAAACTTATTACCCCTTCCCTCGCATCCTGTATCTTCTGCGCATCTCCACTCTGGTACATTATCGCTATGTGTATGAACCTTAATACCGCTATACCCCCCATTATCCCTAACCCTATCTGAAATATCCTTGTTATCAATCCTGCTGGTGATGGATCTATACACCCTATCTCTGTCCATACCGCTCCTCTTGGATCTTTTCTTGTTCCTACACACCTCTCGCATGCTTCCCTCTCCTCCCTCTCTGTTATATCTCCACACCCTCGAAAGGACTCTGTGGG
>CAYMJM010000016.1:0-3396 GCA_964391325.1 uncultured Candidatus Saccharibacteria bacterium
ATTGAGGAAGCTCAAAAAGGAACTGCCACTTATACTCAAATTCCTTAACATATGAGATAATGCTATCAATGAGAGGGAGAATCCGTTCGTACATAGTATGATCACCCCGACCATTCAAGACCTAATTTCCCAGAAGTGCTGACAAATAAGCTTTATCAGCATGATACATCGCATGTATCATATTACTTTAAATCTCATCAAAATGTCGAAACAGCCTATTATATCGGTATTATTTTCGTCCGAGTCCTGTCGGGGTGTCTAATCGAATAGTTGATTGAGTTATTGGAAGTGAAATACAAAATTGTTATACTTGATTTATGGATATAAAAGAAATTGCTCTCAACAAGAAGCTTCATATATTTGATATGGATGGTACTTTAGTAAACCTAGAAGAACTTAATCGGTTAAGCTACTCCTCAACAATAAATAGATATTTCAATATAACCCTAAGTGATAATGATTATCAGAATTACTTCTCTGGTACTAAAACCGCGAAGGCTTTTGACAGTTATCTACAAAGTAAAAATTTAAAAAATTATATAATTGATGAATTAATTAAGGATTTTCGTAAAAGAAAAGAAGATTTTCTAGAAAACAATTTCAATTCATATGTCTCATTGATTCCTAATGCAGATGAATATTTAAAACATTTAAAGAGTGATGGGAAGATTATTGTTTTAGCTACATCCACGATAAAATTTTTCACAGAAGTGATTCTGAAAAAGTTAGGGTTTTTAGAATATTTTGACTTTGTTGTTACTGCGGAGGATGTATTAAATGGAAAGCCTAATCCTGAGATCTATAATTTTGTTGTATCTAAGGCAGGTATACAAAAAGAATTTTCTGTTGTGTACGAAGATTCAAGAAACGGTATCATTTCTGCAAAATCGGCCGAGTTATTCTGTATAGGTATTCATTCTCAAGGTTTAAATGATATTGCAGTTAAGACTGCAGATCACATAATAAAGGATTATTTAGAGTTAATCTAAGGAGAAATTCGAAACTTCGCCTTAAGGTCTTACCTTTAATTCAGTAAGCTCAAATAAGAATTCCCACTTATACTCAAACTCCTTTACATATGAGATAATTTGGTAAAGCTCTACAAATGCTGAAAATAGCTCATAACATATTTCCGTTGGTTATTCTATAATGTAGTCAATTTCACCTATTTGAACACTATCTCCTTTTTGAGCTGTGTTTAGTTTTTTACCTATAGGAGAATCAAGAGAGATGATTCCATTGCTTGGGTCTGGTTTTGAAGTTGTTAATTTGTATATTTGCTTTTTTCCGTTGTGAGACTTTAATACTACAGTTTTAAGGCTGTTGTTAGTCTGCTGTTTAATCATAGCTTCTAGCTGGCTTTGGTACTGCAGTATCATATCTTGTGTCTGGGTAGCTTCTCTGTAGGATTCACGTACGTCCCCTTTGTATACACTTTGTAAGTCTTTTATTCGTTTTTTTAGCTCTTTTATTTTACTTTCTATTTTTTCCTCAGTCATGTGTAGACTTTCTATTATATGCACATGAATTATATCAAAATACTTGACGGTAAGAAGTGCCTGGCTGCATGCAGCCAGGCACTTCTTAGTAGTTTAAGTTGCTTATCCTTTCTCTGCTACATTGCGCCTGTAAAATAATCTGATGTGTTTTATTTAATCCGTTATAATGAAAGTGTTATTTATTAGAATTGATGGATGGACTTCAATAAAATATTGCGTATTATAAAGCCTGCTATTAAAGAGGCAGGAGATAGACTGGCTGAAGAGTTTAGTAGTAAACGTTACTACGAATTCAAAGTTAAATCTAAAGGCGAGATTATTACTAGGGCTGACAGAATCGCTGAAGAAATCCTACTTTCTAAAATAAGAAAACATTTCCCAAAGCATTCTATTCTTTCAGAAGAATCAGGTATGGCTGATAACAAGTCTGAGTACATGTGGATTGTCGACCCTTTGGATGGCACAACGAACTTCGCAATGAAAAACCCATTTTTCAATACGTCTGTTGCGCTGGTCTTAAATAATGAAATTGTTCTAGGATTTGTATATGCTCCTTTGTTTGATGAGTTCTATGTTGCTATAAAAGGACAGGGTGCGCTTGTCAATGATGAAAAGATTAAAGTGGACGAAGAGGCAGATATGCAGACTGGCTTAAATGCTTTTTGTTACGGATCAGCTATAGAAGCAAAACTCGAAGCTGCAGAGTATTATAAAAAAGCACTAGCAAAAGGATACCAGGTCAGGCAGCTTGGGGCTGCTGCACTGGAGCTGGCACGGGTAGGCTCTGGTATTCTTGATTCTATAGTAGTACCAGGAGCTAACCCATGGGATGTAGCAGCAGGTGCTCTGATAGTGGAGGAAGCAGGAGGAATTATAACTGATATGGCTGGTAATAAATTTGACCTGATGGAAAGAAACGGAATAATTGCGGCAGCATCAGAAAAGGTTTATTCGCAAGTGCGGGAAATACTATAGAGGCGGGAGTTAAGGTTAACTTAATTGGATAAATATAGCTCCAGCTACAGCAAGAGTAACAGCAATTATCTTTTTTTTGAGGTTGCCTTGCTCCTTCAGTATGATGTGTTCAGCACCGACCATACCTATCAGAAAAACTTCCGTCAGGATAATAACCCTGCTTTGTTCTCCGTAAGCCAGAGCCTGGTTTAATGCTAGATTTGCAAAAGCAGCTAAAACCGTTGCAAGAATAATGGGCTTAGGTGATTTTTTTATAAGAATTCGAATACGGGTAGAACTATTAGGCATTAAAGCTAGATTTAGAACAGCAGGTATTAAAAAAATAAAAAAAGTCAAAGTCACTGCATTGATAGATTTAAGTACTATAGAATACAGTGTAATTACTGTAGCGTAGAATATTGTAGAAAAAAAAGCTAAAGCGATTCCTTTTTTGTATACCTTACCCTTAAAAGCATTCAGCAGCAAAGATCCGGAAACAATGGTCAGAGTAGTACCTACAAGCTTGTACATATTAAAGGTTTCTGATAGAAAAATTAGTCCAAAAACCAAGACAAATATGAGCCTGAACTTGAGAATGGCACCTGATATGGATGGACTCAGTATATTGGTTGATTTAAATCTCAATAGATTCTGGATAACTATCAGTACGCCACTAACTATCAGTATTAGTAAACTATTTATTCCTGGAAGCTTAGGGTTTGCCAAGAAAAAGGGCAGGCTTGTGATACTACCAAAGAAGCTGAACCAGAAGGAGTATGCCCAGGCATCTTGTTTTCCCTTTAAGATATATCTGGTTATTAAATCTGATGTGGTGAAGAAGAAGCCTGCTATTAATGAGAATGTTATCCAGTGCATTGCATATAGGTCTAAAAATCTGCTTGTGGCTAGTCTTTAGTAAGATATGGCTAATACTAGGTGAAAT
>CAYMJM010000016.1:3496-18493 GCA_964391325.1 uncultured Candidatus Saccharibacteria bacterium
GGCTCGAGCCCGACGAAAAGGCGAGAACTGGCAAAGCTAAGTGCTAATTCGTAATTGAGCTTAAATTAAGGATATAAGAAAAACCTTGAACGTTTAATAAAGTCTTTTATGTCTGTATTATACCAGCAAGTGCCCAAGGGGTAGCTTCGGTAATTTTAGCCTGATAAAACTTATCTGGTGTTAAAGACTTAGTGCTATATATTTTTATAAGCTTATTATGCTTTGTTCTACCTTGATACGTATCATTCGTATCCTTTTTGTGTACTAAAACAGAAGTTCTTTTATTTAATAATTTTCGATTATTGCTTATGGCAGTATCTGCCAAGATTTTGTTTAGCTCACTTTTTCTTCTTGCCTTTGTTTCGTGTTCAATATCATCTTCCATAAAAGAAGCTCCTGTTCCTTCTCTTTGTGAGTATTCTGAAATGTAGATTTGGTCGAACTTTAGCTGTTCGCAGACTCTTTTTGTATCCTCAAACTGCTTCTCAGTTTCACCAGGAAACCCCACAATGATATCTGTAGTAACACTGACTTCTGGTATAGTTGACTTTATATATTCAACTTTCCCTATGAATTCTTGAATTGTATGATCCCTCCTCATCTTTTTGAGTATTTCGTCGTTACCTGATTGTAAAGCCAGGTGAATAAATGGTTTTAAGTGTCCCTGATTTTCTACTGACTCTGCAATAAAGTCTATAAGTTCTTTTGTATAATAGTTGGGGTGAGAAGACATAAAAGATAGCCAAAAATTTCCCTCTATAGTATCGAGAATTTGCAATAGTTGAAGAAAGTCTTTTGGAACAGTATCTGAAGCAATTTCTTTATTTTTATGTGAGATTGGTAAGGACTCTTTATTTAACTTCTCTATTCTAGTATGTATTCGGTTAGGGTTGATATAGTCAGGTAGATAATCTGGATTGATCCATCTATTGACAGTTTGACCTAGTAGAATTATATCTTTAGAACCGGCTTTTGCAGCGTCACAAGTTTCTTTAATAATTGATTGTGCATTTCTATTTTCTTCTCTACCTCGGGAATAAGGGACTATACAATACGTACACAGGTGATCGCACCCGTGGGAAATTGTTATTCCTGCTGTAATATTTTTCCCAGATTTTCTTTGTATGTCGAGAAAGGGCTGCTGCTCTTTTATGTTTATTGTGGCATAACCTTCGTTTTCTAGCAGCACGTTTATTCGTTCGAAAATTTGAGGAAATTCCTGTATCTCGATAACTATGTCTATCCAAGGTGCCTGTTTTTTTATTTCTTTTTCACGGGTTGCTTTTGTTTTTTGGGTTTGAGTATTCTTTTTTACATCTTCTTTTCCTAGCCTTCGCTTTGCCATGCATCCGGTGAGTACTGTGATTGGTTTCTGCTTTTGGTGTCCTAAGCTCTCAAAAAGCGGTTTTAGTCCATAAATCCTATCTTCGGCTTTTTGTCTTACTGAGCATGTATTAAAAATAATAATATCAGCTTGTTCTATTTTGTCCGTTTGCTTTAGCCCATACGATTCTAAAATAGCACGACATCTCTCGCTATCAGCAATATTCATAGCACAGCCAAATGTTTTGATATGAAAAGTTTTTAATTCTTCAGTCATGCGGTTATTATATCATTGATAAAGTATTGTCTATGGAGTTTAATAATTTACAAAAGCGCATAAGGTTTAATATAATTCGGTACATTATACATACAGTATGACCTTTTCATCAGAAGTAACCGGTTGGGAAACTCTTGCTCAAGGATCAGCATGTGACTCCATGCCAAGAGAGCCTTCCACAGATGAGAAAGCGCGTGGCATTCATGTACTGAGCTTGCCGAAAGCATTTATTAGAGCAGGCCTAAAGCCTACTCATTATTGCATAATAGAGGTATATGTGAGAGACGGCATACTATCACCTGATTATGTTGGTATAGTAGCAAAGGAAGAAGTGCTCAGTAATCACTGGACGCTTTTGCCTGGCTCGAGTGAACCATTGTGTAGACTGTATCCAAGAGATGCTTTTATCCCTGTAGCTTGGAAGATGTCTGTTTAATTTTTACTTAATCTCATAGAGAAGCGTTACTTGGGCACTGATTTCATATTGACCAGGTTCGATACGAATTGGGTCGACTATAGTATCAGAGGCTGGTGCGGATATTGTTCTTGCATTTTCCTGGAGTAAAGGGACATAGTCATTTCCACTATTAATATTTTTTATTTCACCTATCTTTAGTCCTGCTTTATCAGCTAATGCTGTAGCCTTTGATTTTGCGTCTTCTATAGCTTCTAGTCTTAACTCATCTTGAATTTCTTCGTGGTTAGATATTACAAAAGAGAGTTGGCGGACTTCATTTAATTTGGCACTGTTGCCTGCTGTTATTACATCGTTTATGAGCTTGTCTTCAGGCTTAGTATTTTCGATAAGGACTCTGACATTTACATCTATTTCATAATTTATTATGTTTGTATTATCTGAGTTTTTTAGCGGAGTTAAAGAGTAGTTATTGGTTGAGATGTTTTCCTCTTTGACTCCAAGTGCTTTGATATTATTTATTGCCTGATTAATTTTTTGATGTCCTTCGTTCTGGAGTTCTGTTGGATTATTTCCGGTTAATTTAGTTCCAAGTATAATAGTTGCCTGGTCGGGTGTGACTTTTCTTTTTGCACTGCCTTGTACTTGAAAGGAGTTTTCGTAATTACTATCTTTTTCCTGTGCTGGTTTTACAACTGTTTGGTAGATAATAAGTCCTCCTAAAAATAAAGCTAAGAGAAGTAACATAAAGACATATGTGGCTTTGATACTAAATTTTATAAAATCTCTCATATATAATTTTTTAATAAATACACTTATAGTTTAATATCTGTCAGGAAAGATATCAATCTAAAGTGGTATAAAATAACTGACGTATTAGAGCATCTGTCCATATACGTATTCTTTCCAAACTTTATACCCTAACTTTCCATACCATTTATCTAAGTAAGTCCATCCTAGAAAACTATTACTGTTGCCCCGCTCTTTTAATACTTGTGTTGCTGTGGCTGCTAAAGATAATCCTATTCCCTTGTTTCTATATGCTTCAGACACTCCTAGCACACCAAAACCTCCTGTGCTATTTAATAATTCCGGCCAAGTAAACTCTTTCTGATTGGATAGTATGCATGTTCCAACAATAGTGTTATCTATCTTAGCTACCAGTATATTTCTGGGGGTAGCTATTCGAAAGTATTCCACCCACTCAGGAAAGTTCAATTTTTCAAATTTAATCAGGTCATTTTTTGTCGTCTCTGTTGGACTATCAAATTTTAGGTTTAACTCTTTAATGTATTCTTGGATCTCTACAGGGATCTGATAGTACTCTAGATTTCGTACCATATCAAAATTGGTTTCTATTGCGCGGAATTCATTTTTTTTAAAGAATGTGATTGCATTAACAAGCTCCTTTGGGACTCCAGGCCAGAAATAACTTCCTGCACCACTTCCTATAAAGATTTTCGCTGCACCTTCTTTTCTCAAAAATTCTACTGCTTTATTTAATAATAAAGTTCCGATCCCTTTTCTTTGGTGGCTTGTTTTGATCATGATTAGTGTGATCTGCCCTTCTTTATTAGCATACTGACAGTTAATAAAGCCAATTAAATTTTCTTGTTCCTCTACAACAAAATTTATACCTTGGGATACTCTCTTTTCCAACTGTGTTTTATTTATCGGCCATGATTTACCTAGAGAATCATTCCATAGCATATGTACATCTTTGAAGTTTATTCCTCTGTATGTTGTTGCTTCCATTGATTTAAGCATATCATGTTGAAACTTAGAAAGGTAGAAAGTTTTAAAACTTTATGTAATAATAAAAGCGTTTGATAAAAGTGTTAGTAAAGGAGGTGTAAAATTAAAAATTTAGGGGTTAATTTTCAGCGACTGGCCTGATGTAGTTTCAGGTACGAGGTGAAGGAAGTAACTATGTATGCAACTACATAGTGAATATCGAAAACCAGATTTATAATAATTTGGTGAATCAGCGGGTACCTTCAAGCGAAATCGTTCACTTTAAGAGTCAAAACAAACTCACAATAATTGACTCAACGATAAAGACTTATTCCCCCTAAATAAGCTTCAAACGTTTCCATATATTAATTTTTAATCTTTTTTAAGATGTGTGGTATATTTGGCTATATTGGCGGACGTAATGCAGAGAAGATTATTACTGAAGGTTTGAAGCGCCTTGAGTACAGGGGATATGACTCGTGGGGTATTGCCGTTAAGCAGGACGATAAAATATATATTCACAAAACCATAGGTGAAATAGGCGAAGTTGAAGAGGCGGATCATTTACCTAATGCTTTTGTCGGGATAGGTCATACAAGATGGGCTACACATGGCGGCGTAACGCAGACAAATGCCCATCCGCACTTCTCTTCTGATATGTCATTTGTAGTAGCTCAAAACGGGATAGTAGAAAACTATCAGGAACTGAAGGAAGACCTTATCAAGAAAGGTTATAAATTTAAAACACAGACAGACACGGAAGTTATTGTTAGACTGATAGAAGAAAAATTGAAAGAAGTTGATTCTTTAACTGAGGCGGTAAGATTGGCTTTTTTAGATCTTAAGGGGAGAAATACTATAATTATTCTAGAGCAGCGTGGCGAACATATTATTGCTGTAAGAAATGGTTCTCCTCTTGTGCTGGGTATCAGGGACGGATCTCCCAGGGAATTCTTTCTTGCCTCCGACATACTGTCTTTTGCTAATCATACGAATAAAGTAGTATTCCTTAATGATATGAATATGATAGACATACAGGAAGGAAAGCTTGAAATGACTGATGTTCAAACAGAAAAAAGCTTAAAGGTTGTTGTCAAAGAAGTTGATGAAGGAGCTGTTGAGATTGATAAGGAAGGCTATGAGCACTTTATGCTAAAAGAAATAGTCGAGCAGCAGTATACGATAAGAGAGGCAGCAAACTATAAAGAGGAAGATTTTGAGGACTTAATAGAAGCAATACGCAAAGCTGATACTGTCTATACGGTTGGGGCAGGAACTGCTGCTTATGCAGCGGGACAAATTGCTTATTACTTAAGAAAAGTCTCCGGGATTAAAACTATAGAATTAAGGTCCTATGAAATGGGAAGCTATGAGAACATTCTAGAAAAGGATGATGTCATGATTGCTGTCTCTCAGAGCGGGGAAACAGCGGATACTATAGAAGCTATAGAGTTTGCAAAAAATAAAGGAGTTAAAATAGCTAGTATTGTTAACATGATTGGTTCAACTGTAACCCGGATTTCAGATTATCCTTTTTTTACTAGGTCCGGCCCAGAAATTTGCGTTGCTTCAACTAAGGCCTTTACTGCTCAGGTAAGTTGGGGATACCTGCTGTCTATGATGCTTGTTGATAAATATGAGGAAGCAAAAAATGAAATTTCTACCTTGACTGCTAGTCTTGGTCGTTATTTTAACGAGACCTTATTTGAACAAATTAAAACCATCGCAGACAGGCTTAAAGACCAGGAACATTTTTTTATTTTAGGAAGAGATGCTAATTCTTATATTGCTTTAGAAGGTGCCTTAAAAGTCAAGGAAATTACTTACAAGCATTTTGAAGGTTTTGCAGCTGGAGAACTAAAGCACGGGGTTATTGCTTTGATTGAGGAAGGTACACCAGTTTTCAGTATTATATCGGATGATAAAGCGAAAGATGATATGATTTCCGCTACAGCTGAAGTAAAAGCAAGGGGAGCTTGGGTAATAGGAGTAGGGCAAGTAGAGACTAAATTTTTTGATGAATACTTAGAAGTCCCTGAAGCCGGACCTGTAAGTACACTGGCAAATATTATCCCCTTTCAGCTAATTTCTTACTTCCTCGGATTAGTATTGGGAAACAGTATAGATAAACCGAGAAACTTAGCTAAAAGCGTAACTGTGAAATAGCGGATGAAGGCTTCTCTTAACTTTTTAAAAAGAATATAATATTTCCAATTCAAAGATGCCATTTTATTATGCAAAAATGGGTTACTTTAAAAGAGAAAGATGTTAGTGGGAGTAAGTGGTTCCCATTATTCAAACATACAGTCAAGCTTCCTAATGGTACTGTAATCGATGATTTCTACCTTGCCAGACTTGGTGCTATCGCTTCCATGCTAGCAGTTACTCCTTTACAGGAAATAGTGCTGGTACAACAATATAGACATGCAGTAGGAGAAGTAATGATGGAGTTGCCGGCAGGCTCTATAGAGGAAGGAACAACTATTGAACAAACAGCGGTGAGGGAACTTAAAGAAGAGGTTGGTATTAATATTACTGAAGCAGATTTGAAACCCTTGGGAGTCAGTGTACCGGTCCCGCATAAACTAGATATGCGGGTTTATGGCTATCTGATAACAGATGCTGAGGTTACAGATACGCAGACTTTGGATGAATTGGAAGATATTGAGATTTTAAAAATTCCGATTCGTGATGTAGACACTCTTATTAAGAATGGTGAAATTTATCAGCCGGATACAGTATTCTTTATTACAAAAGCGAGATTATTATATCCTGAAGTTTTTAAAATTTAGGTTAAAGTTATTGGTTTTAGGAAATAACTGGACAGCTACGTACCTGTTTAGTAAGATACCCGTAGTTAAATTAAAATATAAAGATGGGTAAAAATAAAAAGATTACTGTAATAGGTGGAGGAACTGGAACCGTTGCAGTATTACGCGGTTTAAAGAAATACGAAGACTTGGATATAAGTGTGATTGTTAGCATGACAGATGATGGCGGGAGCAATGCTATTGTACGTGATGAGTTTGGCTTACTTCCTCTTAGTGATTTACGAAAATCTATTATAGCACTTGCGGGGAATGGTAATGGAACCTTTCGTGAACTTTTTATGTACAGGTTTGATAAAGGGGGAGGGCTCTCAGGACATACGTTAGGAAATCTGATACTGATGGCTTTATCTGATATTACCGGATCAGAGCTTGAAGCTATCAAAGCAGCAGGCAGGCTATTTCATGTGAAGGGGAAGATTATACCTGTTACTCTAGATGATGTGCGACTTGTTGCAGAATATGATGATGGGAGCATAGTGAAAGGTGAACACTTTATTGATGAGCCAGAGGAGAAAGAGTTCACAAAACATATAGCCCGATTTTACACTGAGCCTAAGGCTTCTCCGAATCCTGACGCTATCAAGGCGATATTGGAAGCAGATTACATAGTGGCTGGACCTGGCGATTTATTCACTACTACACTGGCAAATGTAATTATTGAAGGAATTTCCGAGGCAATAAGAGAGACAAGCGCGAAGTTTGTTTTTATAAATAATTTGATGACCAAACAGGGCCAGACTCATGGAATGAAGGCGACTGATCTGATTGCTGAGGTCGAAAAATACACCACACGGACCCCAGATATTGTGCTTGTAAACAATAGTCCATACAATGAAAAAATCCTGGAACGCTATGCGCAATCATTTGAATTCCCTATGGAGGATGATACTAATGGGGAAACATATAAAGTAATTAAGGCTGATTTAGTATTGGATGAAGAAGTTGAGAAAGAAAAAGGAGATAATTTAACAAGAAGTCTCATAAGACATGATAGTGAGAAATTAGCAGATGTTCTATATAATCAGGTATTTAAAGACTCATAAATTATTTAATATTTCAAATATATATTATGTCTTCTGTACGGCTAATTCTTCTTGCTGGAGGATCCAGTTCTAGGTTTAATCCATTGAAAGAAAAGAATCTATTTAAATTTCTTGGAAAGACCATAGTAAGGCATCAGGTAGAGCAGTTCTCAAGGCATGGGTTTGAGGATATAACGATTGTCTGCAGCTCTGAGAATCTTCCCAGCATTCGAGAGGAAGCAGCACTGATTAGTAAAGATGTTGTAATACTAGAACAACAGGGTGAAGGCCAGGCTGGCGCGGTTCTTACAGCTCTAGAATCTTTTCCCGCATCCTCTCCGCTGCTCATTGTGAATATGAATGATATTTTTGATGAAAGCCTGTTTGAAAAATTTAATTCTCATGTTCAAAGGTTTGCAGACGAAAATGTATTAGTTGGTTTTCATGTGTCTGATTATTTCCCAGGCGGGTACTTAGTTCTAGAAGGGGATTTTGTCGTTGATGTGCTAGAGAAACCGGGTGAAGGAAACGAACCTTCCCAATTTGTAAGATTAGTTTTCGATTATTTTTCTGACTCTTCCAGGCTACATGAAGCGCTAAAGCAAGCAAGTAGTAGTAAAGACGATGTTTATGAAGTTGCTTTGGCTAATCTGATGGATGAGGGACAGAAATTCAGAATGATAAAGCATGACGGTACATGGAAGACTATTAAATATCCTTGGCATGTGCTTTCTATGATGGAGTACTTTTTGAACAGCATTGAAGGGATTTCAATTTCAGAGACAGCACAAGTTTCAGAAAGCGCCAAGATATATGGACCGGTAATAATAGAATCTGGTGTCAAAGTCATGGATAATGCCGTTATCAGGGGACCGGTCTATATTGGTGCAAATACTGTTATCGCCAATGCCTCTCTAGTCCGAAATTCAATGGTCGGGGCACAGTGTGTTGTTGGCTTTGCAACGGAAATCGCAAGAAGTTATATTGGCGATAACTGTTGGTTTCATACAAATTACATAGGAGATTCTATATTAGGCACAAATGTTTCTTTTGGCTCAGGAGCTGTCACAGCGAACCTCCGGCTGGATGAGCAGAACATCAAAATGAATATCAAAGGAGAAGCAATTGATACTGGTATTAACAAGTTAGGTGTGGTGATTGGAAATAACGTTAGAATTGGAGTAAATACAAGTATTTTACCTGGTATTAAAATCGGGCAGAAAACTTTTGTAGGAACTGGTGTGTTGGTAGATTCGGATATAGAGGATACTAAATTTGTCTATGTTAAGCAGGAAAAAGAAATAAGAGACAATAGGTTTGATATTACTACTATCAGTAGAGAAGATCTAAAAAAGAAAATTTAATAATTAAGCTACATTTATGCTCGATCGTAATCAACTAAAAATACTTACATCTCAGGTGGAGCATATTGTTCAGGAGGTAGGATTTTACGCCTTGGAAAAACAAAGGCAGGCAAAAATATCAGTAGATAAAGGAAAGGGAGATTATGCAACAGATGTAGATATTGAGTGTGAAAGACAAATCGTACAGCTTCTGAAACTTCAGGATAAAAGATTTCCTGTTTATACAGAAGAAGAAAATATTAAACCTGATGATGGAATATACTGGGTAGTTGACCCTATTGATGGTACTAAAAACTATTTTAAAGGATTGGCACTCTGGTCCGTTAATATTGCCTTATACGATTCAGAGAGTAAGGCAATAGTATTAGGGGTTGTATTTTTTCCAAAACTTGGGGAAATTTTCTCAGCCTACAAAGGAGGTGGGGCTAAACTTAATGGCTATGACATTAAGCCCTCTTCTACTATGAAGCTCTCAGATGCATTTGTATACACAGAGTTACCCAATGCTGATAGCACTGATGAAGCAATGCTTGAGTTTAATAATTTGATTAGATCCACGAGGAGGATCCGTGGATGGGGAATTGCAGCAGCATTATGCTATACGGCTAACGGTGCATTTGACGCTCACTTTGATTTTAGTGGTACTACAAAACCATTTGATATATACGCCCCTCTTATTATTGCACAGGAGGCAGGCTGTAGAGTCTCAGGGTTTAGTGATGGTAGGGTTGGTACAATTCTTAAAGTTACTAATCCTGTGCTCAATAGCTAATCTTTTTCAACCAATGGCCAGTATAGCTTTTGGGGTTATTTACTATAGCTGTTGGAGGACCTTCTGCAATAATTTTTCCTCCCTTCTCGCCTCCTTCTGGTCCTAAGTCGATAATCCAGTCTGAAGTTTTAATGACATCCAGATTATGCTCTATCACTACAACAGTATTTCCTTTGGCGACTAGAGAGTGTAGCACTATGAGTAAATTTTTCACATCTTCAAAGTGCAGGCCTGTTGTAGGTTCATCAAGGATATAGAATGTTTTTCCTGTAGATCTTTTGCTTAACTCAGCCGCAAGCTTTACTCTTTGAGCTTCGCCTCCGGAAAGTGTGGGAGCTTGTTGACCTAGCCTTATATATCCCAAACCAACATCATGAAGTGTATGTAATTTATTTTTGATGGCTGGAATCTTATCAAAGAACTTCAAAGCATCTTCTACAGTCATATTTAAAACATCTGAAATATTTTTTCCTTTATAGTCTACTTGCAGAGTCTCTCTGTTGTACCTTTGTCCTTTACATGTTTCACACTGTATATATACATCGGGTAGAAACTGCATTTCTATCTTGATAACACCATCCCCACTACACGCTTCACATCTGCCTCCTTTAACATTAAAACTAAATCTACCTGGTTTGTATCCTCTTGTTTTTGACTCTTTAGTAGAGGCAAACAGCTCTCTGATAGGCGTAAATAGCCCAGTGTAAGTTGCTGGGTTTGACCGTGGTGTCCTGCCAATTGGTGCTTGGTCAATATTAACTACTTTATCAATATTTTCAATTCCTTGAATAGAGCGGTGAACACCTGGCTGTTGTTTTGAATTGTAAAGCTCTTGCGCCAGGCTTCTGTACAAAACCTCATTAACTAAAGATGACTTCCCTGATCCTGATACTCCGGTAACCGAGATAAAATTGCCTAAAGGAAAAGATACATCTATATTTTTCAGATTATGATGTGATACGTTTATAAGCCTGATTTTTCCTTTACCCTTATTAATTCTCTTTTCATGTGCGGCTACGATGCTGTCTACTTCCTCTTCAATTATACTTCTGTTGATTCTCTTTTTCCCTGTCAAATATTCTCCTGTGATTGATTCTTTCGAATTAACAATGTCTTTAATAGAGCCTTCTGCTACAATCTGGCCTCCATGCTCCCCTGCTCCTGGGCCTATATCTACTATATGATCTGCTTTACGGATGGTATCTTCATCATGCTCAACGACTATAACTGTATTGCCAAGATCTCTGAGATTCAGTAAAGTACTGAGTAGTCTCTCATTATCCCTTTGATGCAACCCTATCGAAGGTTCATCAAGTACATAGAGCACTCCAGTCAGACCTGATCCTATCTGAGAAGCCAATCTAATTCTCTGGGCTTCACCTCCGGAAAGTGTATTGGCACTTCTGCTTAGTGTCAGATAATCCAAACCAACTGCTGTAAGAAAGTTTAATCTAGCATTAATTTCCTTAAATATTTGCTTGGCAATAGTTTTTTCAGAAGTGGAAAGAAGGTCCTGAGTTTGAATTTTATTGACCCAGTTAATAGTTTGTTTAATTGAGAGATGTGTTATGCGATGGATATTGCTTCCTGCGATTGTTACCGCCAAGGATTCTGGTTTTAACTTTTTTCCTTCGCAAACCGGACATTTAAGTGATCTCATGTACCCCTCAATCTCTTTTCTGATAAAGTCGGAGTCTGTCTCTTGGTACCTCCTGTTTAAGTTTGGAATAACTCCTTCAAATCTGGAAAAATGCTCTTTCATCTGGTTGGTCATTCTGCTTTTGTATCGGATTCTATAAGTTCTATCTCCCGTACCGTATAAGATTGCATTTAGATTTTCATCTGAAAGTTCTCCCATTGGGGTCCTTGTAGAGAAAGCCAAACTCTCGGCAACAGATTCTATGAGTTTCATATAATATGAATCAGGGTTATCAGCCATCCGGGACCAGGGATATATTGCACCTTCTGATATTGTCAGTCTAGGATTGTAAACAAGTATAGAATCAACCTCCTTGATAAATCCAAGCCCTGAACAATTCGGACAGGCCCCAAAAGGAGAGTTAAATGAAAATGAGTGTGGCTCTAGCTCTGGAAAAGATCTGCCGCAGACCTTACATGAATTCTTTTCAGAATATAACTTATCTATCCATTTGTCATTTCTCTCATAAGAAACGATAACCTCTCCCTCTGCCAAGTTTACTGCAGTTTCAACTGAGTCTGTGATTCTTTTCATTTTATCTTTAGTGATACTATCTATAACCAGCCTATCAATAATAACCTCAATATTATGTTTCTTAAATTTATCTAGCTTGATATCTTCTTCCAACTGGTAAATCTCTCCGTCTACTCTAACTCTTACGAAGCCTTGCTTTAAGAGTCTTTCAAATAGTTCCTCGTAAGTTCCTTTTCTATTTTTAATGAGTGGAGAAAGAATTTGTATTCTGGTGGGCTCTTTTTGATCTATTATGTCGTCTACTATTTGTTCTATGCTTTGAGCTTCAAGGGGAGTGTTATCATATGGACAATGAGGTTTGCCTATGCGTGCGAAGAGTAATCTCAGGTAATCATATATTTCGGTAACTGTTCCTACGGTAGATCTAGGGCTGTGCCCTGCTGATTTCTGGTCTATTGAGATAGCAGGACTCAATCCTTCAATAATATCTACGTCAGGTTTATCCATCAAACCTAAAAATTGTCTTGCATATGCAGATAGAGATTCTACATATTTCCTTTGGCCCTCAGCGTATATAGTATCAAATGCTAGAGATGATTTCCCTGACCCTGACACCCCAGTCAAGACGACAAACTTTTCTTTCGGGATATTGAGATTTATATTCTTTAAGTTATGTGTTTTTGCTCCCTTTATTATGATATGGGAATTTGGACTTGCCATACTATTTTCTAATGTGAACCTTGTATTATACCATTACTTTCCTTCTGACCTAAACACTAAAAAGGATACCTTTCGGTATCCTTCCTGAAACTATGGAGATACTTTCTAATTATTTGAAATCTCTAACGTAACATTCATGCTACCCTCGACTTTATATAATCTGTAGCTTGTAATTTTCTTCAGCTGAAACACAAAAGTGGTTTGATTCCCTGTATTTTTAATATCAACATGTTCTACATTCCTTGGGTCTGCAAATTGTGTACTTCCTGTGCCCTGTCCTCCAACAATGTTATCTCTTGCTATGTTATTTACCACCATAGTAAGCTTTTTCTCTTCTTCGTTGACAGATGTAGTTATTGTTGGATATTTCGTTGTGTTTGCAAACTTCAGTGTGTATACAAATTTATCTGCGAAAGTTGCGTACTCATAGCCTGATAGTGTAACTGTGTTAGTATTTAAGCCATCGTTGATACTACTATCTTGAGTTACTGTGTTGTTTGTCGGAGGTGTCTCTGCGATTTCTTGTTCGGGCTCCTCTATCTCTATTTCTTCCTCTTCTTCGTTAGGGATCTCCTCTTCTATAATTTCTTCTGGCTCTTGCGGTATGCTTTCTTCCTGCTGGTTTATCGTATCATTATTGGTGTCTTCAACAGTAGTATCTGCTGTTAGGTTTCTTACAAGTAACGCCAACCCGACTCCTACTGCTAATATTGCTATTCCCCAGATAATAATTTGAATTGCTGCACCTTTTTCGCTTTTAACTGTTTTTGTAGCTGATGCACGTGTTTGTGGCTCTGATTTGCCAGAACGTCTTTGAGTTAGTGTGGGACCTGTTTGCGAAGGCATAGTTTTAAAGTAACAGTTATTACACTTATAGTATAGCGAAGCTTAAAGGAAGTATCAAGTTACTATATACAAATTTGTGTTTGCTTAAGGTTTTGCTCTCGTCAGTGTTCTTGGAAAAGGAATTGTCTCTCTGATGTGGTGAACTCCTGTAAGCCACCTGACAGTTCTTTCTAGTCCTATACCAAAACCGCTATGAGGGACGCTCCCATATTTGCGTATGTTTAGATACCACGCGTAGTCAGACAGAGAATATTTTCTATTCTTAATCTCCTTGAGTAACGTATCATAATTATCCTCTCTTTGGCTCCCACCAATTATTTCCCTGGCTTTCTCCGGGGCGATTAAATCAGAGTTCATCGCTCTTTTAGTGCCATCTGTGTCTATATAGCTTTTCATATAAAAGGCTTTTACTTTAAACGGATAGTCTTCGATAAAGAGGGGAAGATTGTATTTATTTCCTAAATAAATTTCTTCTTCTGTTGTCATATCTCCCATAACATCTACCTCCAAGCCTTCCTGCTGTAGAATGGACTTTGCTTCCTTGTGTTTTAAATGAATAAATGGAGTGTCAATTAGTTTTTTTAGTAAAGTTGTGTCGCGTTTGAGTATTACCAATTCCTCTGCGCAGGTTTCTAAGACATCTTTAACAATTCTTTTGACCATTCTTTCCTGCAGATCCATATTCATTTTCTGGTCAAAATAAGCGGCTTCAGCATCCATCATCCATAGTTCTGAAAGATGATGCCTTGTTTTACTCTTCTCTGCTCTAAATACTGGTCCAAAGTCGTATACTCTTCCTAATGACATAATTCCTGCTTCAGAGTAGAGCTGTCCAGACTGTGATAGATACATCAGTGTATCGTAGTATTCTAAATCGAAGAGCTGAGTAGTATCTTCACAGCTTGTTGGCTGTAAGATCGGTGTGTCGAATCTAATAAAACTTTCTTCCTTAAAAAATTCTGTGATTGACAGGAATATTTGGTTTCGAATTCTCAAAACTGCCCAGGGTGTTTTGGCTCTTAAGTATAGATCCCGATTATCAAACAGAAATTTCGATCCATGCTCCTTTTTCCCAATTGGGTATTCTGCTGCTGCTTGTACAATCTCTAGATCATTTATCTGTATTTCGTACTCCTTTTTTTGGGGATGCTTGCTGATTACTCCTTTTACTATTACAGAAGACTCTATCGTTAACTTACTTACTTGCTCCCATACTGATTCCGAGGCCTTATCTTGCTCTACAATCCCTTGTATAAAGCCTGTCCCATCTCTTAATTGAAGAAATAGGATTTTGCCGGAAGACCTTTTGTTATACATCCAGCCTTTCAGCATGACTTTCTGTCCCAAAAATTCAGCTGATTTTGATATTAAGTAGTCCATTTATTATAAAAGTAAAAGGTTGGGAGTCTTGTTGCATATACCAACAATAGTACTCCCTATTTAGAGAGAATTTGAATTATTATTGTTAGTGTAGTATCTGTTCATATGCAGATAATATGCTATTTATAGTGATTATGCAA
>CAYMJM010000017.1:0-16812 GCA_964391325.1 uncultured Candidatus Saccharibacteria bacterium
TCCAAAAAAAGCACATTAAAATATCCTGATGTACCAATTCAAATACTAGATAAATACCCTTTTAAAGCTTTAATAGAACAATTTTTCAGTATTATAGACTTTGAACAGGACAATAATGAAAATTTTGTTGCACTAGCAGAGAAAAAAAATTAATTGTAAAGAAACAAAATTTAAGCTATATTCTTAACAATAAATATTCATTTGCTTTTATCATGCAGAAAAGTAGTTTAGGAGTTGGACTATCTGCTCTAATACCAGAGCAAAATATTATCGAACTTGACCAAGCATACATACCAAATTTAGATATTGACAGGATTTCTCCAAACCCCTATCAACCTAGAATAGAAATGAACCCTGATGAGCTGGTAGAGTTGTCAGATTCTATAAGAGAGCATGGTGTAATAGAGCCGCTTATAGTCACCCGCTCAAAGGACGGAAACTTTAATCTTATAGCTGGTGAACGCAGATGGAGAGCTTCCAAGCTGGCCAATTTGAAAACTATCCCCGTGGTTATTAAGGAGGCATCTCCTCAACAGGTACTGGAACTCGCAGTTGTAGAAAATATCCAGAGAGCGGACCTGAACCCGCTGGAGGAAGCTATGGCGTTTGAACAACTAGCCATCAAATTTAAGCTGACTCACGCACAGATTGCCGCCAAAGTAGGATTAAGCAGACCAGCCATTGCTAATAAAGTAAGGTTGCTAAACCTGCCAGACGAGATAAAAAAGGGACTACTGGAAGGAATTATTAACGAAGGACACGCTCGAGCCCTCCTAGGACTTACAAGCCAAGAGGCAATGATCGCTACCTATAAAATAGTTGCAAGAGATAACCTCAGCGTACGCGCTGTAGAAGAATTAGTCAGAAGGCTCAACGCAGGACACAAAAAGCAAAGAAAAAGCACCGATAGGATCCTTGATTCATATACTCAAGAGGTTGAAAATAAATTAAAGTCCTTATTAGGTACAGGAGTGAAATTATACAGGTCAAACAAAGGGGGTAAAATTGTTATCCCATTCTCTTCCGATGAACAGCTAAAAGAGATTTATTCTAATCTGACTTCGTGAATTGCTGAATTAGTCTAGTTTTAGGTATAATTGGCTATATTTTTAATAAAGATATGCCTAGAGTACTTATTTCAGCTGGCCATACAAATCAAGATCCCGGAACTGTTGTAGAAGGCATCCGGGAGGTTGACCTTACACGCCGGATCGCTCAAGCGACAACAAAAGCTCTACGAGGATCAAATATCATCACACTGGCTGTACCGCCAGACCTGGATTTGGCCAACAGAATTCAATGGATAAATCAAACGGGATACAGTGAAAGTACTAATGATGTGTGTGTTGAAATTCATATAAATGATGGCGGAAAAAGAGGTATAGAAGGCTGGTACAAACAAGATAATGCTAAATCTCAAAAACTTACAGAGACAATTGTAAGTAAAGTAGTATCTGATCTAAAGTGGACAGACCAAGGCTCACATAGTGAAAAAGACCATCCCTATGGGACACTTGCTTTTCTTAGCAATACGAAACCTATACCCACCCTCATAGAATGCGGTTATCTTGATAACGAACAAGACAGGGAATTTCTTAAAGATCAATCCAATATTGAAAAGCTGGCAAATGCTATAGCTGAAGGAATTAGAAGCTACATGGATATGAGCAATGATAAATTGAGCACAAATACTGGACAGCAGTCTGCCGTTAATGACCTTTCCACCTCAACAAATTTACCCCAGTACAATACTCCTACACTTCCAAACAGACCTGCATCTAGTGGATTTGACACTAGTCAGTATAACTACCCATCATCAGGGGGGATTAACTCTACGGGCTATGGATTTCCAAGGATGTCAAGTCCAGGGTTGGGAGGGAGTGCTTATATGAGCAGGGAAGAGCGAAGAGATATGATACACAATAATTACATCAAGATTTTAGGGAGGGAGCCAAGCCAATCGGATCTTAATTATTTCCTGAACATTGGGATAACAGAAGAACAGTTGATAAAAAAAATGATAGATTCCCAAGAACATGCAGATCTGGTTAAATCACGGCAGGAAATAATTAAAACTAAAGAACAGTTCGTGAATCAGAAAAGTGAATTACTAAGTCTGAGAGCTAAGGTCGACGATCAAAAAAGGATTATCAAAAACCTGAACTTATTGCTAACACAAAAAAACAAAGTTATACAAGACATGCAACAAAAGCTGCAATCAAAAAATTCTGAGATCGAGGATTCTCCAGAAACACGAGAAATAAGTAAGCCTGTTAAAACACTAAAAGAGCGGATTTTAGACTATTTTTCTGAAAGATTTAGCTAAAGGAATTGCTGGACTTATAAACTCTATTCCTGTTATCATATACTGACTTTAGGAGGTTAATAATTTTTGATGACCCTATTCTATTTGTATTTACAAAAACTTAAACTTATTTGGATAAACATACTTACACAGTTAGAAAAAAGTAAACGGGAACAAATAAAAATAACAGAAAATATAAGCTTAAGAGTTATCTTCAAATACATAGAATCTATGTCATCCTCTTATTAATCTCTAGTTTTAGTATTTATTAATTTAGAGATATGGACCCACTATTATTAATAGTGTTTATACTATTGGGAGCCTCTTCAATAAGCTCAGGTATTTTCTGGGCCAGCAACAGAGATATGTCTCGCAAGCTTAAAGAGAGAAAGGAGTTTGAGCTTGATGAAGAAGAAGCTATCCAGAAAGCAAGTGACAAAGCGAAAACAATTTTACTTAATGCTCAGAAAGAGGCTCTTGAGATTTCAAGCACAAGCAAGGATGAGGCCAGAGAAACACTTAAAAAACTGGATGGAATGCAGCAACAGTTAGATATTCGAGAGAGTAAGATAATTGAGAGAGCAAATTTACTAGACCAGCGTTTTGATAAATTAGAACAGCGAGAAAAGTCCCTAGAGCAAGCGAAGAAAGATGTAAAAAGCTTGAGAGATGGTATTGTGCAGAAACTTGAAAAAATCGCTCAGATGAGCAGAAAAGAAGCAGAAGCTGCATTGAGGAAAGAAGCTGAGGAGGAATTGACAGAGTGGACAGCAAAAAGAATTAAAGAAGCAGAATATGAAATTAACAGTAGTGCAGAAGAAAAAGCACGAGAGATTTTAGTGGAAGTTATGCAAAAAAGCGCAACAGATTATGTGGCTGAATCTACTTCCACTACAATTGATATAGAAAACGAAGAGCTAAAGGGTAAAATTATCGGAAAAGAAGGAAGAAATATTCGAACATTCGAGAGGCTTACCGGAGTAGACATTATAGTCGATGAGGCACCAGAGCAAGTTACTTTATCTTCCTTTGATCCAATTCGTAGAGAAGTTGCTGCTATAGCCCTACAGAAATTACTCAAGGACGGAAGAGTACATCCAGGCAGTATAGAAAAAACAATCCTCTCAGTTAAAAAAGATATAGCGAGAGAAATCAGAAAAAATGGAGAGCTCTTAGCTTACGAAGCTGGTTCGAATGATCTTCCTCCTGAAATCATAAAACTTTTGGGTAGATTTAAATACAGATTTAGCTATGGGCAAAATCTCGGGAAGCACACACTAGAGATGATTAAATTGGCAGAGCAGATTGCTTCTGAGGTAGGAGCTAATGTTAAGTTAGTAAAGAAAGCTTGCCTCCTGCATGACATCGGTAAAGTTCTAACGCATGAAATTGAAGGGAAACCTCATCATCATATTTCTGGAGACTTAGTAAGAAAATACTTGAAAGACGAGAAATTAGCCAATGCTGTTGAGGCACATCACGGAGACATAGAGTCCAAATCCTTGGAAGCTGAAATCGTCAAAATAGCAGACGCTATATCGGGCGCCCGTCCTGGTGCACGGAAGAATACCTATGAAGAATACGTGCAAAGGGTCAAGGCATTAGAAGATATCGCCAATCAATACCCCGAAGTAAAAGAAGCTTATGCTATTCATGCAGGAAGAGAAATAAGGGTCATTATTAAACCTCAGGAAGCCTCAGATGAGGATACCACAACCTTAGCTCATAAGATTGCAAAGGAGATAGAAGATACGCAGAACTATCCGGGGACAGTAAAAGTTACGGCTATTCGGGAGTACCGAGCCCAATCAGAAGCTAAATAGCTATCCCCTATCCTGGATTATTCATGATGGGAGTTTTCATAAAGAATGCGTCCCTCATTAAGGGCTGATTCAAAAAATGACTCCCCTTCAACTTCTGTCATAGTTTTAAACTCTGCGGGGGTGTAAACAAGCGGTTCAATACTAGGAATCCCTCCTTTTGTTGCTTCTCTCGCCTGTGTAATTCTTCCGACAAAGTCTAAGTCTGTATTAGTAATAATCATAATATCCATAGTAGTTAGCTCTCTAGGTAAAGGGGATCTTGCATAACTGCCAAATAGAATTATCTTTTGAGGATGGAAAGTTCTTATGAGAGCGTCTGTGACAGCCTTTAGACGCAAATTCAAAGCATTTTCGCTTATAGGTGCAGGGAGTTCAAGTTCTCCACGTACATATTCCTTTTCGAGGATACTTTCAACCTGCTGGATAATTTTTGCTGCTTGGTCTATGCAGATTTTTGCATCGGATTTTGTAATCAACTCATGAGGAGATTTATCTTTGCCAGGTAACAAAAATGGATATCTTGAAATGAATGTAAATGATTCCAGGTGCCTAAATTCAAACTTTGTATTTCGAAATTCTTTATTCAAGCTATTACAGTAACCAAATAGTACCGAAAGCTTATGTAGCCGTGGAGGGTTTTCTCCAGCATGCACGATGACTGACTTTAATGTTTTCTCAACTGCCTGCTCTGCTTGATATGAAGCCCATTCATTAAAAGTATGCTCAAAGGAAATTTTAGCAGCCTCCAAATCGTACTGAGCCTGCCTCAACCAAGTCTTATATCTAGCTTGTTTGGTCATGAATTAATTTTAAACACATTCCACTATAGAAGTTTTTGACCGAGAAATCAAAAATTAGTTTTTCAGCTCCGTGGAGTTCCCAAGCAATAAAATGTTATTGCTTGCTAGTAGTTCCTGGACAAAAGCATCTCTTCTTTTTTTTCTTATTTCAAACTCATGGTGGGTCAGTACTGTGTAATTTACTTCCTTGCCAATTCGTTTTTCAGCATTTGAAATAATTTCTCCCAGTAAGTTTAAATCTATATCTCCTACCATAACTAAGTCTACATCTTGTGGCTTCCCCTCTGCATCTCCAAGGTATGAATTAGTCAGAATTGCATATTTAATATCTCCCAGCTTCTTGGCGGATTTTACGATATCTCCCCCAAGCCCGAATGTCTTATGCATTATGCTTAGCAAATCGTCAAAAAACGGATGCTTTTTATTAAGGGAATAGTACTTACGATTGCCCTTTTTCTCTGTAGTTAGAAGCTTGATTTCCTCTAGTCTGTTTAGCTCTCTTCTTACAGCATTGATTTCCTCGTTGAACTCTCTTACTGCTCCCCGTAAGTGGATGGGCTTTTCAGGCTGAAAAAAAAAGTATTTTAAAGATTTGATTCTGACCTTACTGATAAACAAATAATCAATTGATTTGCGTGTGTTTGGCATTTATCTTTATTATTAATAAATGAGAATAATATCCGATTGTACTAAATATATCAACGCTAGTACAAGGGTAAATATACGAAAATTCTGTTAAAATAATAAAAATTTTCAATTAATCATTTATGAGAAGCTCAGCTGTACTTTTCGATTTCGACGATACTATTGTCAATACTATTCATGTTCGATTCGAGGCTGTAAAAAATTATGGGCTTGAAAAATTCTCAAAAATAATTTCAGATGATGACTTGAAAGCACTCTGGGGTACCCCAATAAATGAGCTTTTTACACATCTATTTGGCCCTGACATTGAAATTGAGCAAGTCAGACAGGAATACTTTAAGTACGTGACAGGCCGATATCCTACTAAACTCTTACCTACAGTCAGGGAGACAATTGAAGCACTTTCTCGCAACTTCCATCTTGGTATTGTAACTTCAGGAGGTAGGGACATTGTAGAAATGGGTCTAGAGAGCAATAATCTACCAAAAAGTTACTTTCACCTCATCCACACTGCTGATGAAACTATATACCACAAACCTGACCCACGCGTATTTGATCATCCCTTAAGCGTGTTAAAAGAAGTACAGGTTTCACCCAGTAAAGTTACTTATATAGGTGACTCCCTAAATGATTATCATGCAGCTAAGTCTGCTGGGATCAACTTCATTGGTGTAACAACAGGACTAATCCCACGCAAGAAATTTCTCCAACATAATATTCCAAGTGTAGACAACCTTTCCCAAATCTTAGAGCTAGTTTAGATTCCTGCTGCTTTTTTAACTTCGTGATAGATTTCCTTAGTTAACTTTTTATCCGTCTTTAGCACTTCTTTTGTTGCCTCTATACCTTGTCCTAATTGGTTATCACCCTTTCTATACCATGCCCCAGATCTCTGGATCACATTAAACTTAAGCGCAGCATCTATTAGAGAGCTAATTCTATCTATCCCTGTCGGATAAATAATATCAAAAGTCGCCTCCTTAAACGGAGGAGCTACTTTATTTTTGACAACTTTAACCCGGACTACATGACCGGTAACTTCTTCACCTTCGGAAATTTTTTCTTTTCGGCGGATTTCCATTCTTACAGTTGAATAGAACTTCAGTGCGTTGCCTCCTGTTGTAGTTTCAGGATTTCCAAACATAACACCGATTTTCATTCTAATTTGATTAATGAAAATGACAGTTGTTTTGGTTTTGCCAGCTATTGCTGTAATTTTCCTTAGTGCTTGACTCATTAATCTGGCTTGCAACCCCATGTGTGAATCCCCCATCTCTCCCTCTATCTCTGCACGCGGTGTCAAAGCAGCAACAGAGTCTATGACTACAACATCTACCGCACCAGAGCGTACCAGAGTTTCCAGAATTTCTAATGCCTGTTCACCATAATCAGGTTGAGACACATAAAGATTTTCCAAGTCTATCCCTATCTTTTCACCATATCGCGGATCAAAAGCATGCTCCGCATCAATAAAGGCAGCCGTTCCTCCGCTTGCTTGCGCTTCTGCCAAAATATGCAAAGCCAACGTTGTTTTACCGCTAGATTCTGGCCCATAAATCTCAATTATTCTTCCCCTGGGAACCCCACCTACTCCTAAAGCTATATCTAACGAAAGAGCTCCCGTAGAGATTACTTCAACGTTTTCATTTACTTTTTCTCCAAGTTTCATAATAGATCCTTTTCCAAATTGTTTTTCAATCTGCTGTATTGCTACGTTAATAGCTTTTTGCTTACCTGAGTCATCTTTTGCCATGAAATGAGTGCTAAAATATAAAAGGATTATACTTTATAAGTATAACACAGGCTATCATCGTTCACGGGCAGTAAATTATTATAACGGAGTGGCATTAATTATCTTTTAGAAATTCCTTAATTTATCTTTCTCACGTGGTTTTGAGATACCCACCCAAATTCACCTTCTCCAAGATCTATCTGTACGTAGCCATATTGTCCTGATCTTTTCATTATATACCTTTCTCCAGGTGATACCCGACTTATAACCTCAGCTGAGCCACTATCTCCAGACCTGACATTTAAATATCCTGTTTCAGTACTTAATATCTCCACCACTGTCTCATTCAGTTTATCGACAGTTAATGAAATATCGAATTCCGCACCTTGCATCGTCTCACCCAAGCTATTTTTGAGGACAAAACTTTCTGTCTGTTTACCGAAGTACAAAGGCACATTGAATTTCACTTGAAATGTTTGCTGCTCACCTGGCCTTATAACGTCAGATTCCTGTAATAACTCTACCTGTGACTGGCTAGCCCAAGCACCATTTAGGAAAAACTTACTCAGTCTGCCATCCGTCTTTGAAATTAATAGAGACGAATCATCATTGCCATAAATGCTATATTCGCCCGTGTTTTTTACAGTTAATTCAATTATTACCGTCTGACCAGGTTTAACAGCAGCCTCCGGCACTTTAACTGTGGCAACTTCCAGCTTGTAGTCTTTTTTCTGTGGATTATAGTTAGCTTCTACTGATTTTTTAAATATTTTAAAAGACTCATTCCAACCGCTTACTATATCTCGTTTTTCAATTCTAGAAGTCTTCTGTTGTAGATCTATTGCAAAAAGTAAATTTCCGATTTGTATATTTTCGGCTTTAATATGATTTCTATTAGCTATATCCAGAAGTAACTCTTCGATTTCAGATTTAGCCTGCTCGTCAAAATCAACAGAATGAGAGTCTGCTAGATAAACAACCAGAATAGTATCTTCCCCTACGCCTTCAACCTTTACACTTGCTTCATCTCCTACTTTACTTGTTTGATAAACCTCCCCATTAGGGAAAACTACGTAATGGAAAGGAATATCAGGGAAGCCTAGCCTAACAGTTGTATAGTAGTGAATTCCCTTTACCCAGTCTTCTGGGCTTAATCTTAGGCTCCCTGGCTGGATTAAAGGTACTAGTAAAACTTGGTCTGCTTTTCCGTACTCCTGCGATTCGTCCCCAAGATTAGGATCAAACCCTAGTGCAGTCCTAGGCTGTATGTTAACAGCCTGGGTCACAGTTGTTCCTACTAGCAGACATAATAAAATGAAAATTATCTTCTTCATCTAGAATGCTATTACAAGTAAATCTAAGGCCAGCATTTTATCCAGTCTTCCAGATTTTACACCAATTTCCATATCTACAACTCGTTGATATAGTTTCTCAAGTTTTGACTTATTCAGCAACTGTGTTTGTCGAAGAATTTTAGTTGCTACAAAAGGATGAATTCCAAATTTTATCAGCTTGGATTTATCTTTATAATTTAATGCCAAATAATAGAGTCTTAGCTGCCTTACAATAAAACCCATTATATACTCATACTCCAGTTCTCTGGTCAGTTTCTCTAATAAATTTAAGCTTCTTATCTTGTTCCTATCTGTAAGCGAATCCATAAATTCCCATATACTGGCCTCTTCATTAAGAATAGTTATATTCTTCATAATATCTACAGATATTTCTATACCTTCGTCCTGTAAGTACTTAAGCTTTAGCATTTCACTTGCCAGAATTAAAGGACTTGGGCCAGTTCTAAAGGAAAGCTCTTTAATAAGAGAAGAGGTCAGTTTAAGACCGATTTTTGAGCTATAAGAATTAATCCACTCGTCAATCACTTTATTATTAGGAAGACCATATTCTTGGACCTTGCCTTTTTCTTTGACCAATTTATACAATGTTGATCTTTTATCAAGTTTTGTTCGGGACCACAAAATCATATCCTCAACCTTATCGAGTATATCCTCGATCTTTTTCCTTTGCTCCGTGCTTGCTTGCTCCAGCGCCTTCACTACTATTAGTCTTTTCTCTGAAAAAAAACTTGTATTGAGGCAATTCTCCATTATTTGTTTTTCAGAGTCCTCATCATCTATATAAACACCTATGCATGGAACACCCTTCTTCTCATATAGAGAGATCATATTGCTGAGGGCTTCCCTGCTCTGGAATAAATTTTCTCCTCCGATTAAATAAATCATACTTAGTTTTCTATAGTTACTTTATCTTTATCAAAACGAACATTACCTATACTTACAGTATTATCTGCGTTTAAAATCAGACGAATGAACTTATGTCCATCTGTTTGTCCTTCGACACCAGTTACATTAAGTGTAGAAAATAGCATGTCAGAAATAGATTCCCTTAAAAAAGAAGGAAGACTAATTCTTTGGAATCCGACTTTGGTCATACTTAAGCTACTATCACTGCCCTGTCCAAGCTCAAGTAACAGCCATAAAGGTTTGTCCGCATCACGATCTAAATCTCGAACTACTCTTAGATAGCTAGGTTCCACATCTACATAGTAAGCTTGAGAATTGGCCCTAGCTCTAACTAAAGCTTGTAACTCAGGCTCAGTTAACTCCACCCTTCCTTCCTCCATTAGAATTTGTATGACTTCATTGCTGTCTGTAGCAACTGATGTTGTCGTATTGGGATAATAATCCTCATTCAAAAAGTCTTTTACTCCATTCCATACAAATTCAGGACGAAAGTAAATTAAAGACCCTATTAGAACAATTAGCATTATCAATAGTAGACAACCATAGCACCCACAAGAGCGACAACTGCATCCAAGACGAGGAAACATACCTCTTTTATTATCTTTTTTACGGTCAATTGCTGTATCTGTTTCAATATCCTCCTCTTCTGGTTCTTCCATAATCTGCTTGTTTTTATGATATCTCTCTATATCTTCCTGCATACTCGCCGATTCAGTCGCTGTTTCGTCTTCATTAACATCTTGGACCTGCTTGTTTAGCTGACTATAAGTGGTAGGATCAGAAGTATTATTTTTGTTGCTATCATCGGAAATATCGCCTGACTGAGAGGTAGCCATGTCTTACTAATAATAGATAATATAGGTTATATTAGCATAATTTTTCCTATTTAGTTGGGCTATTTTTAAAGAGTTTCACAGTAGCTTTGTATGTCCTATATATCTTGCTTGCCATTTTATCCACAATCTCGACCTCTTCCACTTTTAATTCATAACTTAGCAGAAAATAGAAAGCCATAGAAGCTACAACTGTAGTGGTTGTCAGGAAAAAAATCTGACTGGTTCTAGACGTATCTAGGATGTCATTGTAGAAAGTATATAGGAAGTAGGCTAGAAACAGGGTCATACCTGATATAAAAAACTTTTTAAATAGAGGCAAGACAAAATCTTTTATCTTAATTTTTAAATATTTGTGGTTTAGATATAATAGAAGGAAGAGAGTTTCGACTATATAAATTAAACTACCGCTTAGTGCCAGACCTCCAACGCCGGCTATACCATCACTTTTTGTTAAAAAGTATTCGGGATTAAACTCAAGATCAAATACAGACAGTTCATGGAAGTGACTAAAATAGTTCGTGAATAATATACCAGTAATCACTCCGCCTACAACAACAAATATTGCAGACAAAAGAGGAATCAATGAGTTATGTACTGCGTAGTATGTCCTGTAAAGTAAAGATCTTAAGGCTTCAAAAGTTAGGCCAACTGCAAAGAACATAACTACCCAAGCTACCAGTCTAGTATAATCCCAGGTGAAGTGATTTCCAAAAATTCCATAAAATAACCTGGTTATAGGCAATCTCAAGACAAGTAACAATACGGTAACTGGCAGGGATAAAAAGACTATTTGATTTAAAACTTTTATAAAAATTTTCTGAAACGTACTCGTATCGCCATGAACATAAGCCTTGGACAGTAATGGGAAGGAGGCTGTGGCAAATGTCATACCAAATAATGAAATAGGAATCACTATCAGCCTTACACCTAGCTCATACGCAGTCAAAGAATACCCTACTAAACCATATGCTATTATTCTGTCCACTCCTATAGCAACCTGTTCTGCTGAAAGCCCTAAAATTCTAGGCAGACCTAATTTTAATAAACTTTTAAAATACTTATCTTTAAAATCCAGAATCGGCATATACTTGATACCAAGATTGCGCGCAAGAGGGATCTGAATCAAAAGGTGAAAAATAGAACCAAGTAGTGTTCCCCATACTAGTACCCACGGGCTTCTGCCCAAAATAGGAATAAATACAAGTATTGATAAAATTCTTCCGAAATTATAGAAAAGAGGGGCTAGCTGAGGGACTACGAACCTTTGCATCACGTTTAAAGAACTGCTTATGTAGGTGCTTATCCCTAAAATAACCTGAGGGATCATCAGAACTCTTAACATGGTAACTATTCTGTCCAATTCTTCTGCAGTTGGAGGAGTCACAGGATGAATAAGATTATCAATTGCCCATGGCAGAAAAGCATCAGCGAAAATCGCAATTACCCCAGCAAGCAGGGCAAAAACAATAAAAGAAATATTAACTAATGTATTAAACACCCTTAAAAAACTACCATGCCCTGCTTCTTCCCGGGACTGTACCAATGCAGGAATAATAGAAGCGCTTATAGCCCCAAGTAAAATCGACGCTGAGATTATTTCTGGGATGTTTGATGCGAAAAGGAATTCATTATACGGACCAGCTCCGAGGAAACCAGCCGACATAGAATTAAATACTAGTCCGGTAAACTTGGTTCCCAGCATCAGAACCATAAGTATGAAAACAGCATTATAAATATCATTTTCCTCGCGAGTTAATATATTCCTAACTCTTGAGATTGAGTAATCCCGCAACGCTAAAGTAGCATTAATTGAATTAATTAGCGCTCGTGGTAGCAGTTTTGCCATACCAAAATGTTAATATCAGTTATTAAAAAGTATTACTTTCCTCGCTGCGTATTCTGTTCTATTCTGGTCGATATATCAGGATTAAGGTTTTTCATACTTAACTTAACTCTTCCCACTTCATCGATACCTATAACTTTCACCTTAACTTTATCATCAACTTTAAAATGTTTCGAGAGGTCGTTGATAAATCCATTAGTAATTTCAGAGATATGTACCAAGCCAGAAATATTTGCTCCGATTTTTATAAATAAACCATAGCTTTCTATTCTATCCACAACTCCATCATATTCTTTGCCCACCTCGGCTTCTTCGAAGATATCATTAATCATGGATAGAGCTTTATCCCTTGCCTCAGCACTTACTGCTGTAATGTAAACTGTACCATCGTCTTGGATATCAATGTCGATATCGCCAAATTCTTCTGCTGTTTCTACAATATTTTTAATTACTTTACCACCAGGACCTATAAGCTCCCCTATTCTTGAAGAATCTATATGCATAACATCGACTTTGGGAGCATGCTCACTAACATGATCCCTAGATTGTCCAATCACCGAATTCATTCCGTCCAGGACAAATAATCTTCCTTCTCGACTTTTTCTAAATGCTTCTTTTAAGACTGGAATAGGTACACCTTTTAGTTTATTGTCTAACTGTATAGCAGTAATTCCATCTATAGTCCCAACCACCTTGAAGTCCATATCACCATAAAAGTCTTCTACATCTTCCATATCTGTCAATAATTTATACTCTTCCAGGTTATCATCAGCTGTCACCAATCCTATAGCAATCCCTGCAATAGCAGTTTTCAAAGGGACTCCAGCATCCATTAAAGCCAAACTAGTAGCACATGCTGCTGCCATAGAAGTCGAGCCATTCTGCGAAAGGATTTCTGATACAACCCTTATGGTGTAAGGAAATTTTTCTTCCGATGGAAGTATTGCTTTAAGTGCATTTTCTGTAATATGTCCATGTCCGATTTCTCTCCTTCCAGGATAATACGAGAATCTCCCAGCCTCTCCATATGAATAGCTTGGACCGTTATAATGATGCATGAAACGTTTTTGCTCTTCTCCCTCAAAACTTTCTAATGTCTGGCTTAGTCTAGTAGAGCCAAGTGTAACAATAGACATGGCCTGAGTCATCCCTCTGGTAAAAAGTGAAGATCCATGTACTCTAGGAAGTACACCTATATCCATAGATAATGGTCTTATTTCTGTTAATTGACGCCCACTTGTTCTTTTCTCCTCTTTCAAAACTCCTTCTCTCATTATTTTTCTTGCTATATACTCAACTATGTTAGTAGCGTCCTGCTTGGAAATACTCCCCTCATTATTTGCAACAATTTCCTCAATTATTCTCATATATTCCTCTTTTCGATCTGGTTTGTTATACAGAGCTTCTTTTATCTGTGGGAGATAATCATCTTCCACAAGTTTCAGAGTATCTTCATTTATGGGATTTTCTACAAACTCTAGCTTTTGCTTACCAAATTCCTTGGCAAATTTATTCTGCAAATCATAGAGAGGCTTTACTTTTTCGGCAGCAAGCTCCATTATTTCATCCATTGTATCTTCAGAAATCTGATCAGCCCAGCCTTCTATGTTTAAAACTCTATCATCTGTCAATCCCAGTATAAAATGAGCTTTCAGATCTTCTTCTGTTCCTACTTTTGGATTTATTATCAAAGAATTGTTTTCTTTGTTAATTCCTACAGATACAGATGCACTTGGTCCTTCAAAGGGGACAGACGAGATCATCAGTGCGGCTGAAGCTGCAGTAACTGCTAGATCAGCAGGATCATGCTTATCATCATAAGACATAACTGTGATAACCACGCTTACTGCATTTTTAAATCCTTTTGGAAATAAAGATCGGATAGAATGGTCTACCTGCCGTGCTTTAAGAACGGCCTCGTCTGAAGGTCTTCTTTCCCTCTTAATGAAACGAGACCCTGATATAACTCCGCCAGCATAGAATTTCTCTATATATTCTACAGTCAAGGGGAAATAATCAAGAGATGACTCTTCTTTATCAACTGTAACGATTGCTAATACTACTGTTTCTCCTATCTGTACTCTTACTGCAGCATCAGCTTTGAACGCTAGATTTCCAGTACTGAAGTTTAAGTCTTCTCCCTCAAAGCTAATAGACATTTTTTTTTCTTCCATAACCATGTGCCCAATTTGGACCTTTCTGTCTTTTGGGGGTTGGAAACTAGTTGGTGCTTGCAACCTTCATACCTATATCTACTACGCTAATAGAGATAGGACTGAAGTCTCAAACACCTCTTACACAAACTTGCCCCTGGTTTATGCGCCCCTAAAGACTAAATTAAATTAATGTTTCAATTATATAGCATTGAGCCTCAAGCCACAAGCATTAAGTTTGAACCAATCTGTCAGTTCTCGACTGGGCTCGGCCTGACACATGCTTAATACTTGACACTCAGTACTGGATGCTGGATACTACACCCATGAAAATTCTTGCTGTCGATTACGGTAAAAAATATATAGGGCTTGCAGTCAGTGATGAAATGGAGCTGGTGGCTACCACTTTGCCATATTTTCAGACAAAAACTGAGCAAGATAAGCTCAAAAAAATTACTGCTCTGATAAAAACAATAAATCCGAGACTAATTGTATTAGGATTGCCACAACGAGGACAGATTTATGACGAAGTACAGAAATTTGGAAAGCAGATAAAAGAAAGCAGTAATACAGATATACTTTATTGGAACGAAGACTACACATCAAAACAAGCAGAGCAAGGTAGAAGTATAAAATTTAAAAAAGGAAAGTCACACTCCGAGTCGGCAAGAATAATCCTGCAGGAATACTTAGACTCCGAGCTACATCAAGACCTAATTAGCAAGAAAATCAGGAAACCGTAGCCTGGAAACTGCATAAGCTGCCAAAATACCACCAACGACATCTATGGAGTAGTGAGAATGAGATAGCAATACAGAACAAGCTACAGTTATTGCAATCATCAATTTTATCCACTTCATTCTATTATTTTCTTTGTGTAGGAAGAAAAGTAAGAATACTATGCCTGCATGACCAGAAAAAAACATCCCCTTATATAACAAAGTCGCTAAGATTGGGTTGCTGCCATTAGCAACAGGATCTTGAATTTGTGCTAAAGGGTTCAAAATGATAGCGAACCCACGAAATATATAAAAAATTCCGCTTCTAACTAAATACTCACCCGCTCCTTTAAAATTTTTTCGAGCCAGCGTAATTATAACCAATAGTAGTTGTAGCCAACCTGCAACTTCTCCTATTTTTACAAAAATAGTATATTCATTGATATTATCCAAGATCAAATCCTGTGGACGGACAGGATTAGGATAATACTTATCTAGAAATGCCCCGCCTAGAAAATTTGCGTATATTCCTATAGCTAAAACACACATGCCTAAAATTATATAGACGAAGGGCTCCTTGCCCAGACGAAGTTGTTTGAGTAATACCCTATTCTTATTCAAAATATTCTCCATAAACTTTATCTAATTCACGAGTTAAATGGCTTTCAGAAGCGTTGTTAAGTATCATAAAGTCAGCCATTTTGATACACTTGTCAACATTCTGTTCATTTGGTTTATTATTTATACCAAAGTCTCTTTTATCTATTTCTTTGAACTCTGTAAAACTCATCTCCTGCTCCTTGTACTGCCCCTGCCTGCTAACTGCACGTTCATACCTTACTTTTAAGGGAGCGTTTATGGCCAAAATCAATAACTTTTTTCCGAAGTAATCTTTTAAATATTTCAGCTCGTGATGGTTTCTTATACTTTCTACAACAAAGTGCTGTTTTGGAGACTTTTTTAAATGCTGCACTGCAATGGCTGCCAAAACTTCTAAACCATCTCGTTCTCTCATCTCATCTCCCAAGTCTTGTAAAATCTTTCTATTTCCTCTGTCCAAGCCTCTTTTTTCAGCCTCTAAAGTGATAGCGTAAGAAAGTTTATATGACTCGAAACCTTTATTTTGGAAGAACTCAGCTGCTGTAGTTTTTCCTGCGCCAATTGGACCTACAATGGCCACATGCTGTTTTTTCATTTTTATGAATGAAGAAGAATTAAATTTTATACTACTTTACTAAAGCGCAAAATACCATCCACCTAGTATAAGTAAATATAGGCATGTCCACAAGCTTCAAAAATTTGTAAAGGGAAATAGAGATTAAATTCTCCACAAGTGCCTCTCTAAGTCTACCTGCTTTTCTGTACTAAATGTTACACCTTCAGAAAGAAGTCTACTCTTTTGTTCCTGCCACCCACCTAAAGAAAAATTTTCAGCTACACTGCCGTCCTTTTTAACCACCCTATGACAAGGAACTTTTGGATTTTGATTATTATAAATTGCCCAGCCGACTTTACGTGCGTCATTAGAGCCTACTTTTTTAGCAATTTGTCCATAAGTTGCCACTTTTCCTTCTGGTATATGGCTGACAACTTCTCTAATTGCAGTAAATAAAGATTTATTTTTTGAGGGGACGCTCATAGTGTTCATAGAATAAATACTTAGTAAACAGATAACTTTACAAGGAAAAAGCTCCG
>CAYMJM010000018.1:0-16301 GCA_964391325.1 uncultured Candidatus Saccharibacteria bacterium
ATTGATTATCACAGCATGTCCGCCCATCTGATGCACTTATATCTTCTGGCGCTTGCCCCTCTTTAGTAATAGTATAGCCTACATATATTGCTGCTCCAGCTAAAAAGGCAGTTAAAACCAACAGGGAGATAATAGTAAACTTACGTGCTCGACCTTTCATAAAAAATTATTATAACTCATATTAGTATGTAAGTTTTCCAAACTGATGTCAACATCCTATAACGAGACAAGTATATCCTCAATATTAAATACACCGTAAATTGCTAAAATGATCAATAAAATAGCAAGTAGATACCTGCACACTACAAGACCAATTTTTAATCTTCTATCTTTAATAAAATCAAAATCTATTACCTTGATTTTGGTAAGTTCAGGTTTCATGGCCTGACTTCCTACTAGTCCGATTATCAAGAAGAGAATAATCAAAAAGCCGTCAGTAATGTTGACCAAGAAAGCAAGTATAATGAAGAAGGCCAGACTGAACAGCAAAGCAATATCAAGCTTCTCTTTACCAACTAAATTTTTTAAAGCTGTGTAGAAAGCATGTCCCAGAAATAACAGGAAAAATATTGCTCCAAGACTTCCGAAAGATGAGAATATATTTGCAAAATAGGATGAATTTGCATACTCCAGCCTACCTCCAATAAAGAGCGTCTGTCCATCTGCATTCTTGATAGCATCCCAGTTAGATTGCAAGCCATCTTGTATCACGGCTAGCTCCTGTTTTCCCGCTAACAGAAGGATAATAAAAACAATAACATAGAGAATAGAGGGAACAAGAATTCCCAAGGGAAAAAGCTCTTTGCTGACTTTAGTAAAGGAGAATTCTCTACTTTTAATTTTTAGTATCTGCTGTTTGAGTCTGGCAAAGCTGCTTTTTGATAAACCGGTTTTCCGTACCAGATAAGCTCCGACTCCAATCCCTGTTATCGCAAATAAAAGATTAATCTCTGCTTCGAGGCTTAGCATAGCGACAGACACAACGAATAAAAAGACTAAAAATAATAAAATTTTTGTATATCTATTTGCTGTCGTAAAGATTCCTGTATAAACAAATGGAGCTATCGCTAAAAGGCTCAATGCTGTCAAAGGAAGAATTTCCTGTCCTAGAAGCATATAAATAGCTGTAAATAAAGGGATAAATATTACTAAAGACGCTACTAGTCCTTTTCTAACTTTTTCGCTACGGCTGTATATATCGACCAAGTAAGTGATAAGCAGCATAGCTAAAATCCCATATATAGAAATATACCAGTACCTGTTGCTAGGAAGCATACCTCCAGATCTTTCCAGATCAAATAATTGCTTGGTAAGCAGAGTTGAGATCAAAGCTATAGCAAAAAGCAATGAAGTCAGATCAAATCGCGACTCCGGAAAAAATCGAACTCCTCCAAAAAGCATCATTAACAATCGTAAAGTTCCTAAAAGTATCACCCCGACTGAGAGCAGTTTCAAGAATGAAATAGTAGTATAAGTATCAGTTACCAATCCACGCGTGAAAACTAACAGCAACATAACTCCTGTAAAGTACCCCAAGCCCTGCAGCAGATAAATAAGCCAAATCTCTAATCTATCGGGCAGTTCAGCGGTGATTGTCTTTTTTGAGTTCACCTTGAATTGGACTTTTCGCATAATTGCAAAATAAAATATAACTTACTATTAAAGTAAACAAACCGCAGCAGCATGTCAAGATACATAATTAACCTAACTTCTAGTATAATCAGCATGTTGAAAGCATAAAATATGAATATAATTAATGGGGAGCATATAGCTCAGCAAATAAAACAGAAATTAAAAACTCAGATTGAGCAAGCGAATCTCAAACCTAAACTTGCTATTCTCTACATCGGAGATAATGCTGCAAGTGAAGTTTATATTGAGAAGAAGGTGGCGTGGGGTAAAGAAATTGGGATCACTACTGAAGTAATAAGATATGTAAATGCTTCGACAGCTGAGATAATTGGAAAACTGAAGGAACTCAACGGGACCAAAAGTATTTCCGGCTACATTATACAGCTTCCTATCCCACGCCACCTGAACAGAAATGAAATACTGCAACACATCAAACCAGAGAAAGACGTAGATGGTTTGAGTCCGGTTTCCCTTGGGTTATTGTGGCAGGGTAATAATCCTGGCTTTATACCCGCGACAGTCTTGGCAATTCTGGAATGTATTAAATTTGTGGCAAGGTACGAAGATAATAAATATACGGTAGATGAACTAGATACAAATGAAAGCACTCTTCTGGAAAGATATCTGACAGGCAAGAAAGTGCTTATTATCAACCACTCTATCATTGTGGGAAAGCCTCTGGCGGCAAAGCTACTGGATTATAAAAGCACTGTAACAATTGCACACAAAGACACCACTTCTGCAGTGTTGGATAAATTAGTACATGATACTGACATAATTGTATCTGCTACTGGCATCAAAGACCTGATAAAATCAGAGTTAATTCACGATGGCCAGGTTATCATTGACGCAGGAATTAATAAGACTGCTCAGGGGATAGGTGGAGACATAGATCATCAAGAGCTCCAAGGTAAAAAGATATGGATCTCTCCGGTACCGGGAGGAGTTGGACCGATCACAGTAGCAATGCTTTTGCAAAACACCGTAATCGCCTCAAAAGGACACTAACAAATCCAGTGTGATTGACGCATATAGACAGTTCGGCTATAGTCAATTTGATTACATTTCATCTTATATTTCTATGTACCAAAAGAACCTAAAACAAGATGACCCTGATGTCTATAAAATTATTAAACAGGAAGAGGAAAGACAGCAAAATAAACTTTCAATGATTCCATCAGAGAACTTCGCCAGCAAGGCTGTGAGAGAGGCAGTTGGATCTGTTTTGATGAATAAGTATTCAGAGGGGAATATCGGGAAAAGATACTATGAAGGTAATCAAAACATTGACGAGCTGGAAAAATTGGCGATAAGACGCGCCGAGCAAGCCTTTAACCTGCCATCTGACTGGAGCGCGAATGTTCAAGCCTTATCAGGTGCTTATGCCAATCTGGCTGTTTATCTGGCCTTACTTAACATAGGAGATACTATGATGGGTATGTATCTTCCCGATGGAGGACATTTGTCCCATGGATGGTCGTATGGCCGGGAGACTGAAACAAACTCTCATAATTTGGTATACCTTGGTGGAGAAAGAAAAGTGCATATAACTTCAAAAATTTTTAATGCAATTCAATACAAAACTGATCCGAAAAATCAGCTATTTAACTGGGATGCCATAGAAGAAATGGTCATGGAGTATAGACCCAGGTTAATTATTACAGGTGGAACTGCTTATCCACGTGATTTTGATTATAAAAGAATTAAAGAGATTGCAAAAAAAGCCGGAGCTTTTTATATGGCTGATATTGCTCATGAGGCAGGCCTGATTAGTGCAGGTGTACTGAATTCGCCTGTTGGTATCGCTGATGTAGTAACAATGACTACACATAAAACTCTAAGATGTACAAGAGGGGCAATTATTCTAGCTCACAAAGATTTGATAAGTAAAATAAATAAGGCAATTCTTCCCGGCTTACAAGGAGGGCCTCAAAACCATAATATAGCCGGGATTACTGTAGGACTAAAAGAGGCTCTGGAACCAGAGTTCAAAATTTATGCCAAACAGGTTGTGAATAATGCAAAAATTCTGGCAAAAGAATTGCAAAAGTTAGATTTTGATCTGATAACCGGAGGAACAGACAAGCATCTCCTTTTAATTAACCTTACAAACAAGGGAGTCTTTGGGAAGAAGGCAGCGCGTGCCCTGGACTATGCAGGAATTGTAGCTAACATGAATACTATGCCTCAGGAAACGAGATCTCCTGCCGATCCTTCTGCACTTCGGTTAGGAACACCAACAGTTACTACAAGAGGCATGAAAGAACCGGAAATGAAGCAAATAGCTCAATGGATTGATGCTGTTATTAATATTGCTCAGGAATATAAAGAACTAGATTTCGACCAGTTCGAATCCCAAATAGCCAGCAATTCTGAAATAAAGAAAATTCGACAAGAAGTAGAAGATCTATGCAAAAAATTTCCTTTGGATATTTAGTTAACGTGAATTACGGATCAAGATACGAAAGGTATATATAGCGTGCAGTTCTCGACAAGCTCACTTCTCGACTAGGCTCGAAGTGACAGTACGAGCTAACGTATTATTAACTCTGTCAGTTCGAGTAGCCAGCCTCTGGCTGGCGTATCGAGAACTACACTTCTCACTAATCCGTAATTCACGTTAACTAAAGAATTTTTTGATATAACTTTTGGTACTTCTCAGCCATTTTGTCGATGGTAAAATTCTTTCTGACCTGTTTGTACGCTTTTTCTACATTATCAGTACGGATAGTATGGTTGTGCACGATGTTCTCTATAGCTTTCGCGAGTTGATCTGTATCGGTAGGTCTTACTAAAAGTCCAGCATCCCCTACTATCTCAGGTAGCGCTCCGGCTGTAGTGGCAACAACAGGGATTTTATATCCCATTGCCTCTGCTACTGCCATACCAAATGATTCATCAAGAGAGGGTTGGACATATATATTGATACTTGACCAAAACTCTTCCAGATCTTGTATTTCTCCCAGCCACTGGACATCGAAATTTATACCAAGCGCAACGCTGTGTTGCTTTAAATAAGCTTCTTGAGGACCGCCACCTACAATTTTTAAAATAAACTTATCATTATGGTGTTTTTTGAGTTTAGCCAGTGTCTCAAATAAATACACCAGCCCTTTTCTTTTATGCAAAGATGCTATCGTACCCAGTACCACCGGTGAAAATTCAGTTCTACGTTTAATAGACTTAAAATCTACTCCATTATAGATTACGCTCACATTTTCTTTATCAACGATGTGCTTCTCTACAAGGAAATCTCTGACAGCCTTTGAGACTGCTACTGTATGGGTAGTATATTTGTTGAGCTTTTTTAATTCTCTTAACTGATAATATCTTCTCCAGTTCTGGGACAACGTATAATCTTTAGTCCAATTATGCTCCGTATATACCAAAGGCAATCTCAATTTCTTATTCAGCCTTCTCCCAAAATATCCAGCCCTGACTCCATGACAGTGAATGATAACAGAATCCTGCAGTAATGGCTTTATAATGGCTTGAAACTTAAGCCAATTCCTCAGTCCTCTTTGAAATGTAAAGTCGTAATAAGGAACCTTTAACTTAACAAGTTTTTCTTTGAGGTTACCTTCCGGGGCAATTACAATAGGTTCATATACATTCAAATCAATAGAGCTGACTAAATGATAAAGCTGAATCGGGCCGCCGGAAAAGCCTGCATCTGCTATCATATAGATTATTCTTATTTTTTTATTTTCCATAGTCTTTATTCAAAAGATAACTCTTATACTAAATTTTTGCTTTAGAATCAAATTACTCACAACTAAAATCCAGAAACCCCTGCTCTTTGACATCTACTGGACATACAGCGTGTTTACGCCTATACAGCCAGTTATCTGAGTCTTCGGGGAATCTTGAATGTGAATCCAGGATACTATTAGGCTTGTAATTATCTGAGGTCAGATCCCATAGACCTATTAATCCTATATAAATAAAAGATAAACCTGCAAACATTAGCAGTATCGCTTTGAAGGGGGTCATACTGAACTTATCTTTGATTCTGGGTGTGTAGCTTTTTAAAACTGGAAAAATCCACAAACCGATTCCTAACCCAAATAAACTGCCAGTAATCATTCTTGTAAAGTTAGTACTCGCATAAAACACTTCACCTTCACCTTGTAATCCTATGAGTGTAGCGATGAGTTGAATACCGCCATCAAGTGCGATTGGTATAATAAAAAGAATCACTTCGTACCATCTTAGACTTCGAATAGAAACAAATCTAACTAATAAGCCACTAGCCAGAATGGCAAGCCAAATAAATGTATCTCGAGTACACCATGCTAACTGATGGTCAAAAAGATGTAAGCTTCTGTAATCTATCTGGTGACAAAATAGGGAATAGACAAAATAAATATATTTTGCAGGTGTCTCCCATCCGAGCTCGAGCATAATTGGCGCGAGGAAAGCTCCAATCACAAGTACTGCTATCATAAAAAGGAATATATTGTATGCATTCAAAAATTTCTTCATAAATTAGAGATTATTAATATCAATGAATTCTAACATCTTTAAGTTTCATTTGGATTGAAATATTGCCATTCCACTTGTTTGAAGCTAGGTTCCCTACGACATCAGTATAGTCTCCAATAGATAGCTCCTTCTGCAAGTCCTGGTCCATATTAAAACCTACAACTTCCAGGTGTCTTAGTTTCTCATCTGTTAAGTTTAATTTCATGTGTTGTCTACTTTGTCCCAGACTTTGCTTGCCTAAAATTTTCAAGTTATTGATTTGAAATACAGGAGTAGGATTGCCAAATCCGTAAGGCTCCAGTTTTTCAAGCCACTCAATCAGCTCAAGCGTTACATCAGATAGCTCTATCTCGTCATCTATATTTACCCTCTTACTCATGTCTTCTTCCGTAATTTCTTCCTCTGCTATAGCTTCCAGCATTGACTTGAGAGTTTCAATATTTTTATAGTTTAGAGAAAATCCTGCTGCCTGGACATGTCCTCCATATCGTGTCAGTAGTTTGCTGTTTCTTCTTAATGCTTCTGTAATATTAAAACTGCTTATACTTCTGGCAGATGCTACGACAATATCGTTTTGGATAGTCGCACAAATGGCAGGACGATTGTACTTTTCGCAAAGTCTTCCTGCAACTAATCCTATTACCCCCTCATTCCATCCTTCGCTATATACAAACAAAAGCTTCTTATCTTTTAGCTCCACCTGTAAAGTTTTTTCTGCTTGAGTCAACGTTTCTATAGTTAGGTTCTGTCTTTCTGTGTTTAACTCGTTCAAGGTTTCAATATACTCTTCTGCTTTTTGAATGCTCTTTGTAGAAAACAGTCTAACTGCATTTAGTGCAGAGTCTAGTCTACCAGCTGCGTTAATTCTGGGACCTATGATAAATCCCACATCATAAGTATTTATATTTTTACTACTAAGCCCCAGTTTCTTTACTAAGGTCTGTAACCCTACATTTGTGCTTTGAGAAATCCTCTCCAGGCCGAGCTTTACTATTACCCTGTTCTCATCTATCAGAGGCATCACATCACATATCGTGCCAATACTGACCAAATCTATATACTGCATAAAATCAGCTTCGCTTTGTCCAGTATGTCGCACTATGGCATCTATCAGTTTCCAGGCTACAGCTGCCCCACTAATATCAGGAAAGGGGTATTTTGAGTCTCTCCTTCTCGGGTGTATCACTGGATAGTCAAATTCTTCATCTTCCGGCAGTGTATGATGGTCTGTAATGATGAAGTCTATGGAGGAAAACTTGTTAATTATTTCTTTGTCTCTTACTCCGCAATCAACTGTAATAATCAGTTTTACATCCTGAGACTGCAGTTCTTTTAGTGCCTCTTCATTCAAGCCGTATCCTTCAGTAAAGCGAGACGGTATATATGGTATAACATCTACTTTAAGATGTCTGTAAAGGAAGTCCCATAAGATAGATGTTGCAGTAACTCCGTCGGCATCATAGTCCCCATATATTACGATCTTTTCTTTCCTTTTTTTCGCTAACAAGATTCTTTCTATTGCTTCCTCCATGTCAGGCATAAGAAAAGGATCGTATATATCTGTAATCTTTGGATTTAAAAATTTCTCCAACTTTGCTGAAGTGTCTATACCTCTATTAACCAGGGTATTACTAATAATTTCTGGTACCTCTTTCAGCCTCTTCTTATTTTTTTTTGTTTTATTCTTCCAGTCCATAACCAAAGTCTATCATAAACAGAAAAATACCAGCTTAAAATATAATTAAGGGAAATTGAATTTACGACCTAATCTTTTTTATCTCTCGGTATATATAATAACTAACGAGAGAAATCCCTGAAATTATCGCAATATATATCAAAACTCTAATAATTTGGTGTTGAAGTTTGGCTTGTTTATACTCCTCGCTTAATGGAATGATTTCCTTGTTATCATTAAACTCTATTTGTATAGAGTCTGTAGAAATATAGTTTGCGTCTGCTTTAATAGCAGTAACAACAGCCTCTACCTGATACTTACCTTGACCAGCAGGGACAACTAATTTCTTGACTATGGTTGTTCTTCCTTCATATATTGTAGCCCTGCTTCTGAATAAATCTGTTTCTGATGCTAGTTTTATTCCGCGAGGGAGATTCCATTCTACAATTACTCTGTCAGAATCGATTCCTGATTTGATATCTGCCACTAGAAAAAATTCTTTTGAACCTGGGTCCTGCACCTCATGACTGAGAATAATGTCCAAATCTCTCTCATCGCTTTGCTGAAGCTCTGTTGACTCCAGGTCCTGGGCCAAAGCCATCGTAGCCAAAGCAAAGAGGATGATAGTACCAAACAGAATAATTTTCTTCATATATCGTTCTTAAACTAATCCTATAATACCAGAGATTATAGACTTTGTAATAACTTCTCCAATAGCTGCCTGGCCAATATAGGATCAGCCTGTCCTTTAGTCTCTTTCATTACTTGCCCCACAAGGAATTTTATTGCATTTGCATTTCGGTTTTTATAGTCCTCTACGATTTTAGGATTTGCTTCGATCACCTTAGAGACTATTTTCGCCAGTTTATCCTGGTCTCCAATAATTGCAAGATTATTTTTACGGATAACGTCTTCAGGACTTTCGCCTGTATTGAAAACAGTACTCAAAACATCTTTTGCTATATTTTTGGAGACACTACCTGATTGAACCAACTGTACTAGCTCTACAAGATATTCGGGTGTTACTTTGCTGTTTGATAAAATAACAGAATGCTTTTTACTTAACTTTCGCAAATCACCTACCAGCCAATTTGATAAGTCTTTTGCTAACTTGGCCGGCTGGGGAGCCTGAGCCAAGGCATCTTCAAAAAAACTATATAAAGATTTGTATGAAACTATCGTCTCAGCTGTATCAGGCTCTAATTGATAATCTTGGATATATCGCCATTTTTTCTCTTGAGGCAGCTCTGGAATTTCTTTTCTAACGTTTTCTATTTGTTTTTTATCAAATCTCATTGGAGGGATATCCGGTTCAGGGAAATAACGGTAATCAGCCGAGCCTTCTTTGCTTCTTTGAGATATGGTAACTCCTGACATATCTCTAACACCGCGGGTCTCCTGCTCTATTTGTTTACCGCTATTTAATAGTTCCGTCTGTCTTTTCACCTCATAATCTATTACCTTTTGCAAAACTGATATAGATCCGATGTTTTTAATCTCAACTTTATAATCAGGCAGACGCTTAGACTCTGATGGGTGGATACTGATATTAAGCTCGTATCGCATCTGGCCTTTTTCCATATCTGCATTACTGATATCGCAATACCTGATAATCTGTCTTAGTCTCTTGGCAAAAGCATCAACTTCTTCTTTTGAGGTGAAATCTGGTTCAGTGACAATCTCTATCAATGGTACGCCGGATTTATTAAAATCAAGCAAAGTTTTGTCTCCTTTGTGGATGGATTTTCCTGTATCTTCTTCCATATGAACTCTAGTTATCCTAATTCTCCTCGCATCTCCAGCAGTATCAATCTCAACGAATCCGTTTACCCCAATAGGCTGATCATACTGACTTATCTGATAACCTTTAGGTAAATCAGGATAAAAATAATTTTTTCTATCAAACTTTGATTCTTCAGAAATTTCACAATTTAGAGCAAGTGCAAGTATAATACATTGTTTTATAGCTTGTTTGTTGGGCACTGGTAATGCCCCTGGGAGACCTAGACAGGTCGGACAAGTATGTGTATTGGGTGCCAATTCAAAATATTTTGAGGAACACCCACAGAACATCTTTGAAAGCGTTTTAGGTTGTAAGTGTATTTCTAAGCCGATTATTGGTTGATATTGCATCTACTTACAATAATAACTACTAAATTTCGAATCCATTTATAATTGTTTCATACGCATAGGCTGTATTCAGCACGTTCAGCTCATCTTTTTGTTTTGCAACTATTTGCATTCCGATCGGCAGATTGTTATGGTCTTTTCCAATGGGAATGCTTATACAGGGTAGCCCTGCTAATGCACTTGCTTCTGTCAGCTGATCTGCCAATTCTCCAAAAATTGGATTGTTATTTGTAACGCCGATTTTAGGAGCAGTAGTAGGCATAGTTGGACCTACTATTACATCTACCTTATCAAAAGCCTGATGAAAATCTTGAATAATCATAGTTCTTACCTTTTGAGCTTTTTTGTAATAAGCATCGTAGTAGCCTGCAGATAGAGTATAGGCGCCAGTCATGCTTCGTTGCTTGGCCTCATTTCCAAAACCCTCTCCTCTATTATAGGAAATCTGCTCTAGGATACTCTCAGCTTCTTGGTCTGCATAGTGTCCATAGCGAATGCCATCAATTCTTGCCAGATTGGAAGATACTTCACTTCTACACACTACGGTATAGACAGCTACGGCATACTTCGGATCAAGCAGATCCATATCGACCAAGATTGCTCCAGCTTTTTCATATTCTCTTAAAGCATCAACAACTGCTTCAGTAACTTCCTTGTTGATCCTGTCATCAAAGTACTGTTTAGGAACTCCAATTCTCAACCCCTTAATTTGTGAAGATAATTTACCAGTTAAATCTAAAGCAGGTTCGTCTAGAGATGTAGCATCTTTTGGATCTTTACCTGATAAAATCTTAAGCAATACAGCTGCATCCTCAATGTTTGTTGTAAATACTCCTGGTCGATCCAGGGAAGATCCCATAGCTATCAGCCCATATCTGCTGATTCTTCCGTAAGTAGGAGTAAATCCAACTACTCCACACCAAGCTGCAGGACCTCTTACAGAGCCGGCAGTTTCCGAGCCAATAGAATAAACACAAAGCCCTGCAGCCACAGCTGCAGCACTACCACCACTGGAACCTCCTGGAACATGTTCCATATTATGAGGGTTTTTAGTTATAAAAAAATCTGAGGTTTCTGTACTGGAGCCATGCGCAAAAGCATCCATATTTGTTTTTCCCATAAGCATAGCCCCTGCTTCCAATAAACGCACCGTTACAGTTGCATTATAAGGAGATTGATAATTTTTTAAGATATTAGAACTGGCAGTAGTATGAGTGCCAACCCAATTATAATTATCTTTTATCGAAGCAGGAATCCCGTATAAATCACCTTTTACTGGCACCAGGCTGTCTTTTGCCTTATCAAATGTATAAGAGACAAAAGCTCTTAAAGTAGGATCCACTTCCTCAATTAAATTTTTGGAATGCTCGTACAACTGTACAGCTATATCTTTATTTCCTTTAATATCTTCACGTAGAACTTTAATTGAAAGGGTTTTTAAATTCATGTTAGTGCAGTATTAACAATTTGAGTCTATCAATTTTATAATTAATTTGAAAGCTGGCTGGCTAGGATTCGAACCTAGAATCCCCCGGTTAACAGCCGGGTGCAATACCGTTATGCTACCAGCCAAAAAATAAATACTCTGGGCTAAAGCCCAGAGTACTGTTTCGCTCTGATGCCTTCGGCCATTTTAAATCCGCTTCATCTCCAGATTAAAGCCTGGAATATTTGCGGTCTTGAAATAAAAAACCCGCTTTTGCGGGTATTTCAAAGTCAAAATCAAAATACCCGACTATAGCGAGTTTGTATTATTTTGATTTTGGTTTAAAGTTTCAATCAACATAGTAGCTAATTAATCTGAATTACGGGCTAGTACTTAAGGTCTTTGCCCAAGTTTTCACTAATTCATAATCTGCACTAATTATATATAAATCCAACGTTAATATCAATTAGTGGATCTCGAAATTCTTAAGGAGCTTCTTATTTCCCTCTACTTGATACTTTAATAAGTTAGAATATATACCTTCTTTAGCTGACAGCTCTTGTGGACTCCCTTGATCTATCACTCTTCCTTTGTCAATTACTAAAATCCTATCTACTCCTTGGATAGTCGAGAGTCTATGCGCAATGATAATCACCATTCTATCCTTCATAAGATTTTCCAAAGCCTCCTGCACCAGAGCCTCTGATCTGGAATCCAGATTGCTTGTTGCTTCATCAAGTATTAAAATCGGAGGATCGTTGAGTAACGCTCTGGCAATCTGGATTCTCTGTTTTTGTCCGCCGGAAAGCTTAACTCCCCGTTCCCCCACCAATGTATCTAAACCATCTTTCATATTCTTCACAAACTCATATGCATTAGCTTGCTTTAGTGCTTGAATAATGCTCTCATCATCAGCCTCAAGCCCATATGCAACATTTTCTCTTATTGTGGAAGAAAAAAGCTCGTTATCCTGAAAGACAAGCGCCATATTGTTTCTAATGTATCTGGCATCTAAATCAGCATAATCCCTGCCCTTCAATAGTATCCTGCCGACTGTTGGCTCATAAAATTTTAAAATGAGATTAATAATGGTAGTCTTACCAGCGCCGCTATGTCCTACTAATGCAACTTTTTCTTTTGGGTGTAGGGTAAAAGAAAGATTCTCTAATACTTCATCTGAATCTCTGTACTTAAAGCCTACATTCTGAAACTCTATAGATGGATTTTGGATCCGTTTTCTGTCTATGCTATCACTTAAGAACCCTTCTTCCTGCAAATCCAGTATTTCAAAAAATTCTTTAGATCCACTTTCCGTGTTTTGTATCTGAGTCAAGATAAACGACATAGCAAATAAAGGACGTCTTACTTCTGATACTAATTGAATTATCAATACCATCTCTCCGATGCTGATGTTCCCCTGAAAAGCACTATAAAATACAACTACGCTAACCCCTAGTATAACGATATTTAGTCCTGAATTACGCAAAAAATCGTATATGTGAAACGTAGAACTTTGTTTCGCATATATTTTATTTGATTGATCTATTTGGTTGGAAATAAAGTCGTATTCTGTTTTTTCATTATTAAAGCTCTTGACTACTTTTATACTGGATATCACCTCCTGAATACGACCTCTGGTTATATCTTCTATCCTATTTTTCTTTACTTCTTCTTTTCCCCATTTTTTAGCCGACACGTAACTAATCGAAATATACAGGGGGAACAGCAAAGTCACAAATATAGCAGTTGGAAGATTGTAGTACACAAGTATGAGTATAGTGAAAATTGTTTGCAGGATAGTCGGTAAGATAAAGTTAGTTGCAGTATTTGTAAATCCTTTAATTGAATTAATACCACGGCTCAACTGGTTTACAATCTTTCCTGATATTTCTGAATCGAAGTAAGCTTGAGGTAAAAACAGCACTTTTTGATAAAATTTCTCAGTTAAGTATTTTTGTAACTGCGCAGAGAAATGATCACCAAGTCTCTCACTAGCAGAGGATAAAAGTGAAGAAATAATATTTATGGCGAAACCCAAAGCTATCAGAATAAACAATGTATCAACACTCCCATCTCCTGTTTTGATGTTATCTTCTATCTCATCAACTATAGCTTTAGAAACCAGAGGATAAACCTGACTAAGTAACGCAGTAAGAAAAATCAGGAGAGCAAGCAGGAGTTCTATTCTTATAAGAGGCTTAGTGAGCTTTATGATTCTATAAATATTACGCATAATGAAGATAAAAACACTTTAACCTAAAGGAGAAGCTTGCATCCCTCATCCTCAGCAGAGCGCTAAGTATTTATTTTCTGACAACTCTTTGTACTACTACATATCCATCTTGCACTTTGTGCGCATTGGAAATAGCATCTTCCTGTAACAGGCTGTTCTCTACGATATCATCCTTAAACACATTAATTAGACCAATACTCTGGGAGGTTATATCAACATCTTCCGTGTTTAACTCTTCAAACACATCTGTATAATCCAAAACTGTCTCCAGCTGATCGGCATAATCATCCAATTCTTCATCTGGAACAAAAATTTTGATCAAATTAGCAATAGCAGAAATTTCCTTTTTAGTGAGTTTGTTCTTAGACATAGTAGTAATATTTCGGTTTCACAAAATTTAAAATACTTTTAAAATTTTGACAGTGCCAAAACTCAAAAAGCGAATAATAAACATTATACCCCTTTTTCTCCAAAAAATGGAATATAGGCAGGATAGAATATAAGAAGTTTAAAAATATACTACTGTACGGCATTATTTATCTAACGTAGAGGTATAGATTTCCTTACTATAATTCTATCGTATTTCCCAAGACAACATCATCAGGTGTATCTATATTGATCTCCCATAATGCTTTGATAAGTGCAAGCTTATCTCTTAGTGAGTACTTCCACTCATCCGGATACTTGGATGAATCAGCAATTACACCTATTGACTCCACTCCCAAGGCATTGCATGTGTACAAGGCTCGGTCCATGTGAAATCCCTGTGTTACAAGAATTGCAGAGGTGAGGTCAAAAATTTCACGTGCCCGTAAACAAGTGTCATATGTTCTCCTGCCTGCGTAATCAGGTTGGAGCATAACATCTGGCACTCCAAGCTCTTTTGCCATAGCTATCATCGCAGATGGTTCGTCATAGTTGGCATATCTATTATCACCAGACATTATGATTTTCTTTGCTTTGCCTGCCTGATATAAATCCACTGCTACTTGTACTCTATCTCGCAAAATGGGACCAGGTTCACCATTTAACAATCCAGCTCCAAAAACAATAACAACATCGCTGTCAATTTCACTAATTTCTTTATATTTACGATCAGAATAACTATAAGAAACGAGAAAATGTATCAAGAACGGAGCAAGTGCAAGAGAAAGTGTAATAATAGAAAGCAGTGCGAGCATCTTTCTCCAATTAGAAAAAAACGCCTTGAAATTTAAATAGTATTTTCTAAAAAATCTTTTCTGTTTCATGTACTGATGAAACTATACCTAAAAATACTATACATTTTATACAAAAAAAGAAAGTGAGCTGGCTAACAACAAACTAGCGACGCCCACTTTCTAAAAGCATAGGCAGTAAAACGATAATAGAATAATAGAAAATTTATTACGTGTAAATAACCTATAGTCCAAATTTAACGTTTTATGTGGTTGAAAATCTGATCTAGTTTGCATAAACAAAACTTAACAAATTTTTCATATTTTTCTTACATTTATCTTATAGGCTTAAACACTCATTGACATGCTATAATTTTACTATGAGGGATAATGAATGGCTTGAACATAAAATGTACGAGTTATGGGATAATCATTTTGCCGATGTACCACGCAAAAATCTTGTTATTATCAAATTTGGAAAAGCAGCAAAAAGGCAGTTAGGGTGTATAACATGGGCAAATTCTAAAACCCAAGGAATAAAACGATCCTTGAAAAATTACGAAGATGATAAAAGGGTTAGTGTAATCAGAATCACTTCAAAATTTAAAGACCCTGAGATACCCGACCAAGTTGTCCTAGCTACCATAGCGCATGAAATGTGCCATTATGCACACGGGTTTAACTCTCCGCTGAAACAAGTATATAATCATCCGCACAAAGGTGGTATTATTCGAAAAGAATTACAGAAAAGAGGGCTAGGAAATATACATAGCTTCAGTAAGAAATGGCTAAAAGAACACTGGACCCAATATCTTTAACTTTATCTAGTAAGAATAACATACTTGTTTAGATTGCCTTCCTTGCCATCTGCTTCGTATTGATTCACTATTTTGAGTCCCTTTGCTTGCATTTCTGTTAGGACTGCTTTTATTTCCTCGTCAGAGAAGCTATGACAGTACCTAGACAACTTAGAATCGCTCCATCTTAGTAGATAATCTCCATTCTCTAGATTGTCATAATCTTCTCCCAAAATTAACTCCAGCTCAGGCTCTCTGATTCGCTTGGAGAATATTCTCTCACTTTTCTGATATTGCCAGAAGGAGAGTATAATAAATCCGCTATCTTGCAGAAAATCCATAATTGTCTCTATCAAGCTTAGTCGGGTTTTGTAACCAGGGATATGATGTAGTAAGCCGAAAACTACTATGAAGTTGTAAGCTCTGTTTATATGACGAAATTTGACGTCAGCCATTAGGTCTATATGTTCCAAATTGATTTGAAATCCAGGTATGCCTGAGAGATTCTTTTTTGCCAACTCCAGCAGTTTCGTCGAAAAATCTATACCAGTATATGTGCCATTGACATCGAGATGTGTGTGTAAATACTTCAAAAAACGTCCGTTACCACACCCGACATCTAAAATATCGAGCCCTTGCTTCAGATACAGGTCTGCGATTAACTGCTTCAGTTTATCCCATCCTCTCCAGCCAGCAGTACGGGACTGATCAAAGCTATCAGCTTGATTCTGATAAAACGTCAAATTTAGTTGGTTTAATTTTTTAA
>CAYMJM010000019.1:0-14975 GCA_964391325.1 uncultured Candidatus Saccharibacteria bacterium
CTATTGCTAAAAATGCTACTAATCCTGCCACTATTAATAAAATAAATGGTTCTAATAACTTTGTCAAATTATCTGCAGTTTCTGAGACTTCATTATCATAAAAATTAGCCATGTCGAGTAGAACCTGATCAAGCTTTCCCGTCTCTTCCCCGACAGTTACAACTCTCGTAAAAACCGGAGGAAAAATTCCCGATCTAGTTAAGGGAACTGCCAAGGGAACTCCTTTAGAGACTCTCTCCGAACTCAAGTAAACAACTTCTGCGTACAAAACATTTGAAGTTGAGCGTGCTACAATATTTAAAGCATCGATAATCGGGACTCCGCTGCTGAGAAGCAGGGATAAGAGCCTAGAAAATTCTGCTACCTGGATTTTGTGATTCAACGGCCCAAAAACAGGGACACTTAGAAATATTCTATGAAATATTCTCTTGCCACTTACTGTAGACCGATAATAAACAGTTGCGGCGGCGATAGAGGCTATCCCCAGTAAAACCACTAAAATGCCATAGACAGAGCTTATGAAATTTGAGAATTTTACAATGATATTTGTTACAAAAGGGAGCTCTGCTATACCAAAGTCCTCATAAAGTTGCTCCATTTGCGGGACCATAAATACAACAAGAATTATAACGACAACAACAATAGTCAACATGATAATCGCAGGGTATATTAGGGCGCCCCTTATCTTTCCTCTAAGTTTATGGGACTTCTCCAAATCTTCAGCAATCTTTTCCATTATTTCTACAAGATTTCCACTTTTCTCGCCAGCAGCTATAAGGTTTGTCTGAATTTCATTATATATAGAGGTATTACTGGCAAATGCTTGTGAAAGTGGCATACCGTTTTGGAGATCCCGATATACTTTCTCCAATTGTTGCTTCATAGCATCATTCGGTGCTTGTTCTTGCAGAACTTGCATAGCTTGGGTCAGGGGAAGTCCGGCGGTCAACATAGCAACAAGCTGCTTTGTAATAATAACCTTATCTTTAAGCGAGAAACCTCCTATTTGTATCTGGGAAATTTTGCTCCAGTTTAAACCTAACGCCTCTTCTATACTTATCACTATCAACTCTTTTTCGTGAAGGAAGTTCACAACTCCTTCTCTAGAATCAGCATCCAATTCACCCGTAACCCTTGTCCCATCTTTATCAGAGGCTATGTACTTATACTTCATAGAATTTTATTAATTTCTTATCTTAATAATAAATCAATTTCATCTGGTTTTGTAGTGAAATTTTTCGCAGTTTCTATATCAATATCTCCGTTACGGATTAAATCTACTAAAGCTTTTTCTATACTGACCATACCTACATCAGCACTAGTCTGGATTATGTTATTAATCTGATGAGTTTTACCTTCTCTGATTGCATTCTTTACGGCCGGTGTACCGATCAATATCTCCATAGCAGCTTTTCGACCCCCTGTTCTAAGAGGAACAAGACGTTGAGAAATAATACCAGAAAGCATGCTGCTTAACTGCGATCTTACTTGATTTTGCTGACCTTCTGGGAAAACATCTATAATACGATCTACAGACTGAGCTGCATTATTGGTGTGGAGAGTCGCAAAAACCAGATGGCCGGTTTCTGCTATAGTTAAAGCAGAAGCTATTGTCTCATAATCTCTCATCTCACCAATCACTACAACATCAGGATCCTGCCTGAGAACAGCACGAAGCGCAGCTTTCCAGCTTGTAGTATCATTAAACATATTTCTTTGTGCAATCAAAGCTACTTTAGGTTCGTATATATATTCAACAGGGTCCTCAATTGAAACAACATGTCTAGGCTCTGTGCGGTTTATTTCCTCTATCATGGCTGCAATTGTAGTGCTTTTTCCACTGCCTGTAGGACCAGTTACCAAAACAAGACCATAAGGGACCTTACTAAATTCCTTTAAAATCGGAGGAAGCCCTAGTTCATCTATAGTGCGTACTGTCTTGGGAATCTGTCGGAAAGCTCCAGCTAAGTGACCACGTTCTCTGAAAATATTGACCCTGAATCTATTACTCTGAGGATCAACATGCATAAAATCTGCCTCTATATTTTCCTCTTTTAAAACTTTTTGTTGCTCTTCAGAGAGTATAGGTAAAAGCATCCTTTCTATATGCTCATCTGTCACGGGATTCTGTCCTATATTTTCCAGACGTCCATCAAGCCTTAGATGAACAGGGTAGCCTACACTGAAATGGATATCCGACGCATCTTTGGAAACAGCTAAGTTTATATAATCCTGCAATTGTGCTGTATTCGGATTCAATACATTTTGATCTATTTCGATCTCATTCGTAACCTGTGGCTCAACCGGCTGATTTTCAACCATTTTTGATGGATTAGACAGCACTGTGCTTTCATTTTGTTGACTCTGCTCGTATGGAAGAGGGCTTTGTTTCTCAATAGTAGTATTAATCTCTGCCTGCGTACCAGTCCTCTCTGACGACATACTTGTCTCTGTGCTGAGTTGTTGTTCGGGCTGTTTCACAATTAATTCATTAGCTGTCGGCGTGAAACTTTGAGAATCCTGCATCATCTCCACCTTAGAATCCGGCTGTTGAATAAATGGTTTAGAAACCACCCTAGTTCCGTCACTGTCAACTACTTCATTATGATCAACTGGTTCAGACGGGTCCATATAAGCTTGTTGTAATAATCCAGATTCTTTAGATACAGGATCTTTAATATCGGGTAGAGGAGAACTGATATCCGCATCCATAGATGGCGACTCTGCCTGCTGAGTTGTCTGATTGAGTGGCGGGTATAAACCACCACTAACAGTCTCGCTTTCTTTTGTCTGATCAGTAGGAGCAGCAAACTGTGGTTGCTGATTACCTCCATCCAGACTAACAGGAGGCTGGACAGGTTGACTAAGGTCGCTATCAGCTGGCAGATTGGAAGCAGCAGAGTCTGCGTTCACTTGATCATTGACCTTTTGTGTATTGTTTTGTTGGTTAGTTGCTAAGTCTACAAATGGCATATTTTTGATATAAAATATTTAAAGTGTTAATTAATAACTCTTAAAACTTCCTCTATTGTCGTGACTCCTTCTAAAGCTTTCATGAACCCATCCTGCATCATGGTAATCATCCCTTCAGATATAGCCTGTTTATTTATTTCTCCAGCAGAACGTTCCTGCATAATCATCTGTCCAATGATCGGACTGATTAACATAACTTCAAAAATACCAATACGTCCGTTATACCCAGTATTATTGCACTTAGGACATCCTTGACCTTTATATAGCGTCACAACATCATCTTCTATAGTGTCCGGTGACTTAGCTTCATTTTTGGGATAAGCAAATAAATCAAATCCACGAAGTCCTTCCAATGTTTTGTGTATTTGTTTAACAATTTCAATTGAGGCTGGGTAGGCGACTTTACACTCCGTGCATACTTTCCGAACTAAACGCTGCGCCATTACAACATTAATAGTAGAGCTGATTAAAAATGGTTCTATGCCCATGTCTGTCATACGAGGCAATGCACCAGCTGCGCTGTTTGTATGTAAAGTAGCTAGTACTAAATGTCCAGTCAAAGCAGCCTGAGTTGCAAGGTTAGCAGTTTCTCCATCACGGATTTCTCCCACCATAATAATATCAGGATCCTGCCTGAGAAAAGATCTCAGTGCTTTAGCAAAGGTCAATCCAACATCATTATTTACCTGTACCTGTATCACACCGTCTACCCGTATCTCAACGGGATCCTCAATAGTAATGATATTGACTTCCGGTTTATTCAAAATCTTTAATGAGCTTGCGAGAGTCTGAGTCTTACCACTACCTGTAGGACCAGTTACCAGAATTATCCCTTGTGTCTTTTTAAGGTTCTCAACAAATACTTTGTAAGCAGGCCCTCTTAGCCCTGTATCTTTTAGATCCATAGTCCCCCCACCTTTTTCCAGTAGCCTCATAACTACTTTCTCCCCATACACAGTAGGGACTACAGAAACACGTAGGTCTATAAGCTTATTATCACTCTTAACCTGAAAGCGACCGTCCTGAGGAATGCGTTTTTCATCAATTTTTAAATTAGATAAAATTTTGATTCTGGAGACAATCGCGCTGGAAAGTTTCTTTGGTATAGTCAATTTCTCGGAAAGAACTCCATATATTCTAAATCTGACACTTACCTTTTTTTCTCTAGGCTCAATATGGACATCAGAGGCTTTATATTTGATAGCATATTCCAAAATCATATTAACTATTTTTGATACGGGCGCCGAATTCAAATCCATAGAAAGGTCTTCAACCTTGCCTATAGTGCCTAACTCAACTATATCATCTGACACTTCTTCTAGAGCTTCTGAGACCTGTGAGCCAATCTGAGCCCCGTATTTATTATCAATTACCTGTTGTATACCTGTGCGGGAAGCAAAGAACACAATTGATTTTCTTCCCATCAAAGTTTCTATATACCTTACTTTCTGGATGTCCAAAGGATCTCTCATTGCCAGCTTGACGCGCTCATCAGAAGTTGTGTCAAATGCAATAACCTCATTTTTCTGGGCTTCTTCTGGGGGTATTAAATTTAATATTTCATGACTAATTTGCTGTGAAACAATATCAACATACTCAATACCAAACATTTCAGCTTTTATTTGAGCAATCTCATCATCGGTAGCCAAGCCCTTGGCAAGCAAGACCGCTTCAGGATCTGTTCCCTTTGTTACTGTCTCTAGCTTCACCTCGCGCGCAGTTACAGGATCCAGCCTCTGCTTGGTAAATAAAGCATCCACTATACTTTTCATACCCTTGACACTTTTTGCCGTAGAGGAGGAGGGGGGAGGTGCAATATTTGCAGCTGGAACAGCTTGTTTAGGTGTTGGTATCGCTGGCTGTGTCCCCAAATTAGTCGCAAGGTCATTTAACTTATCTGAAAGTTGGCTATTCAAATTGTTGGAAGAACTATTCGGATCCATGGGCAGCTACAGAAATATTTCTATTTAAATAGTATTGTATATAGAGCAGCAAGTCAATATTAGTACAAGTAAAGTCATTTTTTATACTTCATTCATGGTAAAATTAAATATGCATTATTTGACTCACTCAACAATCATCGAAACTGACAATGTTTCTATTGAAATTATAGAAACGTATATCAATCCTTTGATTGGAGGGAGAGATAATAACCCAGATTATTTTGAACTAAAAATAACAGACAGACAGTCAATTGGAGTTCGAGAAGTTAAGGAAATGATAAAATGGCTTCAGATGAAACCTTTCCAGTCAGTTAATAAAGTTGCTGTTATTTTAGAAGCAGAAAGGCTCACTATTGAGGCGCAAAACAGTCTTCTGAAAACACTAGAAGAGCCTCCTAAGAATAACTATATATTTTTGATAACCAGCAATCACAAAGCTCTTTTACAAACAATCATTTCAAGGGCGGGTATTATTCGGGTAGCCAGCGGACAACTCAAAAATCCTTCTGAAAATACCGTAGCTGACATTTTAAATACAGACATACAAACACAGCTTAAGTGGATTGACTCGATTTATAACAGCAAAGATCCCATAGGACGAAAAGCTCAGATTCAATTGTTTCTGGAAAACGTTTACAACTATACAAAGCAACAAACAGACCTTGGAACCAAAAAACAAAATCTTGAGTTAATAGTCAAGACACTTGAAGGCTTACGCAGAAATGTTAATATTAAATTGCTTTTAGAAAATTTTTTATTTAACTACAAAAAATATGAATAAAAAAATTCTTTTTATAACGTATCTGTATACCACAGCGTTTATAGGCATTGTAGTTATCTTCTGGTTTTCGACTTTGAATAACTTAACAATATACTCCCCGGGCTTGTCCTTGGCCCTGGAACGAGCCACTTATTGTATAGCATTTGCTTTCCTACAAATTTTAATATTTAGGGCGCTGATTGGAACTTTTAAAATAACAATTGACAAATTATCTTTTGCCCGGAATAAAAAGGAACAGACAGAAGATAGAGAATTCCGTCTGATAGTTGAAACACTAATTATGACCAATTCTATATTAATATCCACAATCATAGTACTAGTGAACGACTATATTCTAAGAAGTACACCGGGAAGAGAGGCAGGGGTTTATACAATACTCACATCGATGCTGGGTGTTTTTATCGCTGCATTGATGAGCTATTCATGGCCTATATTCAATATCTCAAGGCCCAGATCCATAAAGTAATGGAGCTTATACTTAATTTATAAATATGCTATACTAATTAGTCCTTTTACTTATTTAGTGTAAATCTGCTTTAGGTTTCTATAAACAATTACTGTCAAAAAAGGATTTCTTATTCTCAAGCATTAACTTTGAATTACAATTATTAACCATACTGAAGATGGCAAAACAAGCTGATACGACAAATTATGATGCAAGTAAAATTACGATTCTGGAAGGATTGGAGGCAATTCGTAAAAGACCGGCTATGTATATCGGAGATAGTGGAATAGAAGGTCTTCACCACCTGCTGAAGGAAATAGTTGACAACGCCATTGATGAGGCGTTGGGAGGGTACTGCGATAGAATAGAGCTTACATTAAACAAAGACGGATCCGCCACAGTAAGTGACAATGGTCGTGGTATCCCAGTTGATATTCATCCCATCAAAAAAATCAGCGCTCTTGAGGTAATTATGACCAGCCTGCACTCGGGAGGTAAATTTGATAATTCAAGCTATAAAGTTTCAGGAGGGCTTCATGGGGTAGGAATCTCTGTAGTAAATGCTCTGAGTACACATGTCAGGGTCGAGATTAGACGCGAGGGAAAAATTTGGATGCAAGAATATGAAAAAGGACATCCCCTTTATAGCGTAAAAGAAGCTGGAACGGCCAACGATACAGGAACCATCATAACATTTACCCCAGATCCCGAAATATTTGATACAGTTGAATTTAGCTTCAAAAAAATTCTACAAAAGTACAAACAACAGGCATACTTAACGGCAGGGCTAACATTTAACCTGAAAGACCTTCGAGACCCTAGGCCCCAGGCGGACATGGATAGCCCTGTAACTTTTAATTATCACTTTGAAGGTGGGATTAAGTCATATGTCAAAAGTCTGAACAGAAGACAAAAAGCCATTAATCAAAATATCTTTTATGTAAATAAAGAGGAAGACAATGTTAATGTTGAAGTTGCCTTACAGTATACAAAAGACCTGCAAGAAAGAGTTCTATGCTTCGCCAACAATATTATTAACTCAGAAGGAGGGACTCACCTTGCTGGATTTAGAATTGCCCTTACCAAAAGCTTAAATGACTATCTGGAAGCGATAGCCACAGAAAAAGAAAAAAGTTTTAAATTTTCTGGCGACGATACAAGAGAGGGGCTAACTGCGATTATTTCCGTGAAGGTACCAGATCCTCAATACGAAGGTCAAACCAAGATTAAATTAAACAACCCAGAGGTAACTCAAATAGTAAGAAAGGTAGTTGAGGAAGCACTAAAAACACACTTAGAAGAGCAGCCAAACGAGGCAAGAGCAATAATTAACAGAGCTGTTATAGCAAATAAAGCAAGAAGAGCAGCTAAAGCGGCCCGAGAGGCTGTAATCAGGAAAGGAGCACTAGAAGGAGGGACTCTTCCCGGCAAATTAGCCGACTGCAGCACAAAAAAACCAGAAGAATCCGAGTTATATATAGTAGAGGGAGATTCTGCAGGCGGATCAGCCAAGCAAGCCCGAGATAGACGAACACAGGCTATTTTCCCATTGAGGGGTAAACCTCTTAACTCGGAGAAGTACAGGCTGGACAGGGTATTTAGCAATCAGGAAATCAAAGATCTGATAGTTGCTATAGGTGCAGGGGTAGGAGAAACATTTGACGAGTCTAAAATCCGCTATCACAAAATTATCCTCATGAACGATGCCGATGTGGATGGAGAGCACATTACAACACTTATGTTGACACTATTCTTCAGACACATGAAAGACATTATACAGAAAGGTTTTCTTTACGTAGCTCAGCCACCTTTGTTTAGGATAGAGGTAAGTAATAACGAATCGTACTGGGTGATAGATGAGGAGGCTCGTGACAAAAAACTTGCAGAAATTAAGGCTGCAGGCAAAGAAATCAAAACTATACAAAGATTCAAGGGCCTAGGAGAAATGCAACCTGAACAATTATGGAACACAACTATGGACCCTGCAACAAGAGTTCTTAAAAGAATCAATATTGACGAAGCAGAAGAAGCAGACAAGGTGTTTGATATGTTAATGGGCACCGAGGTAGGACCAAGAAAGAAGTTCATACAAACTTACAGCAAAACCGCTGAATTGGATGTTTAACTCTTTATCAACTTAAAATATGAAAACTGCAGAAAAAATCGAAAAAGTAAGTAAATCAGAATTAATAGACAAGCAAGAAGAAAAAAGCAAAGGGATAAGCTACGATACCATAGGAACTACCTTACAGGCCTTAAATGTACAACTGGATAAAGGAGAAAGTATCTATTCTGAAGCAGGGAAGATGAGCTGGATGACCCAGAATATAAAAATGGAAACAAAAAGCAAGGGAATATCAAAAGCTCTATCTCGTATAATTACAGGGGAAACCCTTTTCATTAATGTATTTAAAGCAGAGGTCAATACTGGAGTTGTTACATTTTCCACTGACCAGGCAGGAAAAATTATCCCTATTGAACTCTCAAAAGATAGCCCAGAAGTGATATTCCAGAGAGGAGCTTTTTTGTGTGCAGAAGAGACGATTGACCTAAGTATAGCCATTGTTAAAAGATTAGGTACAGCGCTTTTTGGAGGGAAAGGTTTTATTCTTCAAAAAATAACTGGTCATGGTCTAGCACATCTCATAGCCGACGGGGAAGTTGTCATGTATGAATTGAAAAAGGGGCAGGAAATATTAGTAGATCAGGGAAATCTCGTTGCTTATGAGACCAGTGTAGATTTTGACATACAGACAGTATCAGGAGGAATGTTCAATTGGGTCTTTGGCGGAGAAGGTATATTTCTAGGAATGCTTAGGGGACCAGGCAAAGTATGGCTACAAACCCGTAAAACTAATTTACAGGCTAGCTATACGAATACTTATCAAACACAAAATAAGAATAATCCAATAGGTTGTATTCTGAGTATTTTTATCTTTTTGCTGGTCTTTTTATGTATGACAGTTAGTATCCTTACGTCGACAATAGCACAATAATGATATGGAGGAATTATTAGTTTTAATATGTATTTTCTTATTTTGTATGTTAACCATTTGTGGATTAGTAATTATTGCAACTTATACACTAATCAAGCAACATAGTAATAAAGAATATAAAAAGTTAACTTTAAAATCGCAAAAAGAAATCAAATAAATTTTAATTAATATAGATAATGACGGATCAAATAAATATCGAAACAGATAGTAAACAGAATTTTGACAGACTCAGACAGAGAGATATCGTAACTGAGATGAAAACCAGCTACATTAACTACGCAATGAGTGTTATTGTAGCCAGGGCCCTACCTGATGTCAAAGACGGACTCAAGCCAGTACAACGAAGAATTCTATATTCTATGTACAAGCTTGGAATTTTTCCACACAAAGCCTATAAAAAGTCAGCAAGGACAGTTGGAGACGTAATTGCTAAATATCATCCTCACGGAGATGTCGCTATATACGATGCAATGGTTCGTATGGCGCAAGACTTCAACTTAAGATATCCGTTGATAGATGGGCAAGGCAACTTTGGCTCCATTGACGGAGATAGCGCCGCGGCTATGAGGTACACAGAAGCCCGTTTGCAAAAAATCTCAATGCAAATTTTGAATGAAATTAATGAAAATACTGTAGATTACGAAGATAATTACGATGGTAGCACAAAAGAGCCTAAAATTTTACCCTCAAGCCTACCAACACTTCTTTTAAATGGAGCCGAAGGAATCGCCGTTGGTATGGCAACAAAAATTCCTCCTCACAATCTTGTTGAGATTGTAGATGCTCTTCAGCAAATGATAAAGGAAGGCAACAAGTATCAAGCGACAGAAGAAGAGGAGACAAAGCAAAATAATTATTTTGCAGATATCAGGACAATCGAAGATCTGGATAATCTTCCTGTCAATAGATTCCCACAATTCAGAACTGATCTTACTGCACAGGATTTAATAAAGTATATACCTGGCCCCGATTTCCCTACAGGAGGGACAATATACGATAGAGATGAGATTCTCAATGCTTATGCAACAGGACGCGGACGTATCATAATGAGAGCAATAGCTGACATCCAAGAAACTCGAGGCGGAAAATATCAGATCGTCATAACTGAAATCCCCTATCAGGTGAATAAAGCAAGGTTAGTCTCCAAAATCGCAGAGCTGGTTAAAGATAAAAAAATAAAAGGAATTGGAGATCTACGGGACGAATCCAATAGAGAAGGAATGAGAATAGTAGTCGAAATTAAAAGAGACGGAAAACCTAAAACAGTATTAAACAAACTATACAAATTCACAGAAATGCAAAAGGCATTCAATGCCAATATGATTGCACTGGTAGATGGGGAACCCCAACTATTGAATCTCCAAAGGATTCTGGAATTATACATACAATTCAGGCAGGAAGTTGTAATTAGACGGACAGAATTTAGACTAGCCAAAGCTCGAGAGAGGGAACATATTTTAGAAGGTTTGATGATAGCTTTAGATAACCTTGATGAAGTCATCAACACAATCAGAAACAGTAAAGATGCTGACCTCGCTAAAACAGCACTTATGGATAAATTTGAATTGTCTGAAAGGCAGGCGATAGCGATACTGGATATGCAGTTAAGAAAGCTGGCCGCCTTAGAAAGACAGAAAATTGAGGACGAATACAAAGGAATCAAGGTTATAATCACAGACTTATTATCAATCCTGGGAACCCCCCAACGTGTCCTGGATATTATTAATAATGAACTAATAGAACTTAAACAGCAGTTTGGAGATAAGAGAAAGACTAAAGTAATCAAAGGCAAAGTAGACGAGTTCAGTGAAGAAGACTTGGTTGCACAGGAAGAAGTGATTGTAACCATTAGCGAGCAAGGCTATATTAAGAGAATGAATCAAAATGTATATGCACAGCAACATAGAGGAGGAAAGGGGAAAAGAGGAATGACCACAAAAGAAGGAGATGTAGTAGCCCACGTTTTCAGCTGCAGCACTCACGACGACATACTTTTCTTCACCAATAAAGGAAGGGTTTTCCTACAAAAGGTATATGAAATTCCAGAATTTAGCAGAACGGCCAGAGGACAGGCAGTAGTAAACCTGATCAACATAGAACAGGATGAATTAGTAACTAGTATTTTAACCAAGAGTAAATCCGGCGGCATCCTTGACGAAGATACGATACAAGAAGAGCTAAAGCCAGCCAAGAAAGAGGCGAAGGACTACAAGCACCTGTTTTTTGCTACAAAGCTTGGCACGGTCAAGAAGACAGACCTATCAGAATTTCAGAATATCAAAAGTAATGGTTTAATATCAATCAGGTTAGCAAAAAATGACGAACTAGTATGGGTAAAGCCAACAACTGGCAACAATGAGATAATCCTAGTCACTAGAAACGCTAGATCAATTCACTTTCATGAAAATGACGTACGGCCAACTGGTCGCTCTACTATGGGAGTGAGAGGAATAAAAATGAAAGATGCAGAAGATAGAGTTATCGCCATGGATGTTATAAGAGCCAGTGAAGATTATATGCTCACAGTATCAGATTTGGGGTACGGGAAAATTACCAAACTGGATCAATACAGTTTGCAAGGTAGAGGGGGGCAGGGAATCTATGCTGCCAGAATAAATAATAAAACAGGAAAGCTGGTTGCAGCACGCATACTCGATCATCCTGAAATGGAGCTTCTAATCATGGCCGAATCCGGTCAAGCAGTTAAGATTCCTACAAAAGAACTTCCTACAAGAAACAGACAAACAGCAGGCGTGCGTCTTATGGATGTGGGAAAAAATGATAAAGTAGCTGCTATAGCCATAGTTTAAAATCCGCCGATACAAAACTCAATTATAATTTTCAACTCTAATAGCCCTTAGCCGTGAAACTTGTGCTGTAATCACATAATATTAACCTGAACAGGGGAGAGAGTGGGTTTTAACCTTAAACTTTTAACTTTTGTTAGTATAAATAGCTCCAAACTTACTATTTCGTGAAACTATTCTGTGATTTTTAAAACGTAACACACTAGAGCAATATTGAGGTTAACACTCACTACACAAGAGACGGGTAGGGCACCATAACTGTTTACTTTTAATATACAAACTGCCGAACACTATATGCATAAGTTCAGAAAAGATCATCATTTATTTGAGTAATTTTTAGGAGATAATGCCAAATTTTTAAATATTCTTCCCCTAATTACTTCAGTTCAAGAGGGTCGAATAGAGAGAAAAATTGTTCATGGAATAAACATACTTTTTCATCCCAACCCTTATCGCAAATAAAGTATATTGAAGAACTTAACAAAAATAGAATGGACCTAAGTCGTTATATTTACCGACAACACTTTCTAGCGTATATAGAGCGCGATTTTATTTTTTAAGAGAAAATGCAGCAATAAAACCGCGGGTTGAAGCATCCAAGTAACGCATCAGACTTCCTGACCAGGCAAGCCACCTTCGAATGGAGCAGCCAGATTAGCAGCTTCAACCCAATACGCCAAAGATTTCCTGGTAAGACCCAACGCCCCTTCAATTCGTGGAGTAATTTGAAATGCTATTCGTCCTTTCTCATTTAATGACAAAACTACACCTTGTACATATTCATATTGGCAAGGTCGCTTAATAAATCCGATCATTCCCAGCGAAGGCCGAGCTTGCTTATTTAGTGCATGAGATAGCATGTATTCTACATCACTGATTACCCTTATAGGTTCCTCTACACTTAAAGATAACATTTGACTTCCCACAACTTTCTCAAAAGGAAAACCATCTTCATCAAGCACTCCGCTAACCTTGTTTCTATCTATTCTAGGAAGGATCTTCCACATTGGTGAGGCAGCCCCAAATGTCATACGTACTTTACTCACTAAAGGCTGATAGGCTGAAGGGACTAACTCGCTATCACATGGCCAGCCGATGACTATATCAGATACTAATAATTGCGGAACTTCAGACATCAGATAAACACTATTCTTAAAATATTCAAAATTATAATAGAATTGATATGGGAAGGGAAGAGTATTACGTTTTTAGTGGATGATATTTCTTATGCGTCTTTTGAGCAAACTTATCGCTTGCATGAACATACCGAGTTGTTGTTTGCAAGGACTCGTGTCCAAGTAACTTTTGAATAGCAGCGGGATTCGCCCCCTGCTCCGCTAAGTAAGTAGCAAAACCATGGCGAAGGCTGTGTGGTGTTGTGGGGATAACAATTCCAAGTCTTTTACGATAACTTTTCATTATACTTTGAACATAGTTTTGAGACACACGTACCATATTATCATCTCCATCATTCCTGCGGATACCTCTATAAGGTATGAATAATGCAGGCAATTCATCATTCCTAATTTTCATATATCTCTTAATATAATATACACATCTATCGGTTAAGTAGACAAATCGTTGCTTTTTACCTTTTCCTAATATGTATATTTTGGGTTGGATATCCTCCTCAGTACCTGATAAACTTACCTGATCCCTGTCCAAGCTTACTAGTTCGCTTATACGCATCCCTGTCGAAAATAACAGCTCTAGAATTGCTCGATTTCTTAACCTCACTTCCTTTTTAGACTCAAAGACTTCTGGTGCCTCAATTAGTTTAACTAATTCTTTAAAGTCAGCAACCTGAGATTCACGTTTAATTGTCTTCAGCATTTTTATTGCCGTAGGAGAAATAGGGACCTTCTGGTCAATATCTATTAAAAATGTAATATAAGCCCTTAAAGAGGACAGCATACGGTTAATTGACCTGGCTGATAACTCAGTTTTACTATTAGGACGTTTTTTAGAGCCCTTAGAGCACGATTTTTCCATTTCAACATCCTGGCCACTATTCACAGCCTCTTCTAACTTATCTTTAGGCTTTTCTGCACTATTTTTGGCTGCTTCATATTTATCTATGGCATTATGGTGCTGTCCTGAACGCAAAAACCCCTTATATTCTATAACTAGTAACTTGTCTATACTCTGAAAAGACTTTCCTTTACTTGATAAAAATAACTGAAAAATAAATAAATCCCTACGGTAATTACTAACTGTTTGCTCACTGTAGTTATTATTTACTAAACTTAGTAAAAACTCTTTTTTATAAGGCAATTCAATTATCTTCACTTTAAAAACTGCTTACAGCTAAATACACTCTTCTATTGTACATAGTTTAAATGCTCAATATAAGGGGCCTCCTTAGTTTTCTAGAACATCAATAGGGGAGACATCGGAGCAATAATAGCATAATACCGTCAAACAACATAAATAAAGGATTAAAGTATATAATTTCTTAATAAATATTTTAAAAAATTAATGAAAACTGAATAAAAATAATAATTAATAAATTAATCATAAAAGACCTATCCCCCTTACTTTTCTATTGTTTATTGAGTATAAGGATGATTATACCCAGTAATCAATTATAATAAAATATAGTCATTTTTGCAAAAGAGAAAGCGAACTATGAACTATACACAAAATATAAGAATATCAAAATAACAATACATCTTTCACCTCTTATACTTATCCTCTTATTACTATTTATTAATACTTTAATTAAACAAATTAAGTTATCCACAAATTTACGTAACATAATTATAACTGCAAATAAAACTATAGGATACCTCTCCCCTTCTCCAGCTATCACAATAAAACCCGCAGAGACTATAATTAAAAAATAGATGAAAAATATCAATGGGAAATGGAAATATGAAGCTTCATATTCTTTAAACCGCCTGTCTGAATAGGCAGGCGGGAAAACCTATCGCAACCAACACAACAATTAATACTTATTTACCAAAAGGGTTAGGATATTCTATTCTTCCTCCTCCTCCTTCTCTCCTCTCTATCCTTATGTCTCCTCTC
>CAYMJM010000020.1:0-14975 GCA_964391325.1 uncultured Candidatus Saccharibacteria bacterium
CCCGTAAGTGCAAGTTGGATATCATGTTCTACACCAGCACTGTGAATAGATACTTCGGCTATCAGAACATCTGACTGTTTCCTTTTGTCATTCATTTCATGTGCAAATTGAAGTGGATCTCTAATCTCTGATTCGAAAACATGTTCTGCGAATATTTTATGCCCTGATTGCTGCGCAGCGTTGACTATGTGTTCCATGCTTTCCTTGTATTCAGTGTTGCCTATATTTTGTGATGCAATAATCAGTATGTTCATGTATTTTCGTTAAATGATATATTATATAGATAAGGTTAAGGAGATAGTATTATATCACTAGGCATAATTAGGTCAAAAAGCTCCTTTTTTGCTTTAAAGCAGGAGTAAAAGATACATAGAGGATATGATTTTAATTCGAAAAATCTTTCAACTTCGTGTAAACTGTCTTCGAGATGAAACTGCCATTTATAAACAAACAAAAACCAAAGAAAGTCCAAGATAATGAGGTCCTTCTGGCTTTGGATGTAGGAACTAAGTTCATAAAAGCTGTTATTTTCCGATATGAGAACGGAGAGATAAAAGTTTTAGGTTACGCTAAAGTTCCACAGCAAAGTAACTCTATGCACAGTGCGATGATTGTTAACCTGCAGAATGTAGTTTCGGCTACTGACATATGTGTAGGAAAAGCACTTTCAGTCGCTGACAAAGTTGAAGGACGCGAAGTTCTTTTGCCTAAGAAAACGATTTTAGGGATTGCAGGTGAACTAGTTAAAGGAGTAACAATTGTAGCTGACTGTGATAGGGAGAAACCTGACAAGAAAATAGAACAAAAAGAGATTGATGAGGTTGTAAGGCTAGTCAAATCTCAATTATTCTCAAAAGTACATGAGGACATTGCAAATGAAATGGGGCTGACAATGGCTCAGGTAGAGGAGATTAATACAAAAGTTGTAGCAGCGTATATTGATGGGGTTAAGATAGATAATCCGATTGGTTTTACAGGTACTCATGTAGAGTATTCGATATACTCTACATTTTCCCCAACTATTCATTTAAATTCACTGAAGGAGCTTGCTCAGCAACTAGGGCTGGAGATACTAGAGATTGTTGTTGAGCCTTACGCTATTGCACGTGCAGCTAAGGGGGCTCATAAAGAGGCTTTTTCTGCTATTTTTATAGATGTTGGGGGAGGGACTACTGATGTAGCGCTCACAAACAGAGGTGCCGTTATGGGAACAAAAATGTTTGCATTTGGAGGACAGGTTTTCTCTAAGAGACTTATGCTGGATTTCAATGTCTCAGCAGACGAAGCGGAAGAGATGAAACTAGATTACAGTAATCAAAAGACAAACGAAATAAAAGCTAAAAAAATATCAGCTGCATTGTCAAAAGATATTCCGATATGGACTGAGGGTATAGAGATTGCCTTGGGAGAATTTGAGGAAGTAGATCAGTATCCTGACCAGATATTCTTTTGTGGAGGGGGATCATTGCTTCCTGACTTACGTTCGGGAATTTTAGCTCATCCCTGGTTGCAGGTGCTTCCTTTCAAAAAGTTTCCTAAAATGTCTTATATTTTCCCCAATCAGCTAGAAGGGTTGACTGATTTAACCAAAAAGATGATTGATCCAATAGATGTAGCGCCGGCTGCTTTAGCTTTGATGATTAAAGAAATAAGTAATACTTAATGATTTAAGTTAGACATATTATGGCAAGCGACAAAATCTTCGTCGATCTTGATGAAGAAATTGTATTTACAGTTGAAAATATTTTAAATTCTGGCTCTGATAAGGTAATTGTTGTTATCCCAGAAAGTGCGAATTTAGTAGCGAGTCTTGTAAGCTTGAAGCTCTTATCTCGTCAGATCGCCAAGTCAGACAAAACTATTGTCGTTGTAACAGAAGACAGTCTAGGGCTTAAGCTTTCGCGGAAAGCTGGACTTGTGGCTAAAGAAAAAATCAGTCAGATTTCTCCTAGTGTATGGGCCGAAGCTCTAAAGTTAAAGAGAGAGTTTCTTGAAAAGAGAAAAAAGATGAAGGAGAAGTTAATTGGAGAAAGAACCGAGGCAAATGGCTACGAAATAGTAGATACAAAAAAGTCTGAAAAAATGCCAGTTGAAGAAAAGATAGAAAACAAGGTAAGTGATGATGTACCTGAATACACTCCTCCTCTTGCTAAAAAACCCCGACTGGAGCCGAAGGTAATAAACCTTGGCGTAGTTAGAGTGTTAGCGGGAGGCGATATTGAAAAAAACTTAGAATTTATACCTGAAATTAAAACAGAACAGCCCTCCCAGATACCTATTGCAGATGATAAACCTATAGTGAACGCAATGCCTGAGGTCAAGACAGAGGGAGAAACGGTTCTAGCTGCTCCGACAGAACTGACGGCAGAGCCTCAACCTTCTTCCCGTAAGGTAAATTTGATAGGAAGAGATCTGGCAGCGCTTGTCCCTGAAACTCCTAAACCGCGGCACAGTCGACTAAGGCAACCTTCTGGCGATAAGAAGATAGGTAAACTTTTCCAAGAAATTATGACCAAGCTCCAAAGACTCAAGGCATCTGGTAATTTAAAGTACAAGCTATTAGCGTTAGGTCTAGTGTTGCTTTTACTACTTTATCTTCTGACTACACAGGTTCTAGCAGGCGCTGATGTCACTATTTATGTCAATAGAACTAATGTGTCTATCCCTGATACACGTGTAAAAGCTCAGCTGAATATTACAGAACCAGATACAGAGCGATATATTGTTCCCGCAAGGCAAATTAAAGTAAGTGAAGAGACATCTAGCAGCGCGGATACAACTGGACAGGCAAAGGATGGAGAAAACGCCAAAGGACTCATTACTTTATATAATAAAACAGAGCAGGAAATAAACTTACCGGCAGGAACCTTAGTTGAGAATATATCGACTAACTTAAAGTACAAGACTTTAACTGCAACTATAATTCCTGCAGCTGTAGTAGATGGGGGAGGTAATGTGAACTTAGGTGTTAAGAAGGATATATCAATCGAAGCCGAGTCTCATGGGGAGAATTATAATACCTCTGGAAGTGCAACTTATAAAGTAGCTGGGTACACAACAGATCAACTATCTGCTCAAAGTTTTGATGATGTGAAAGGTGGCACAACAAGTGATGATAAAGCCGTCAGCCAAAAAGATATTAATGATTTGAGGCAGGGGTTAATAGATGAACTGAAAAATACTCTGCAAGCGGAAATAGGGCAGCTAGTATCTCAAGACGAAAGGCTATTGGAAGGAAGTATTAAATATGCAGATCCTATAGTCACAGCAGACAAGAAAGTCGATGAAAAAGCGGATTCAGTCAGTATGACGGTTGTTTTGGAAGCTACAGCTTTTGTCATCAAGAATGAAGATTTAAAAGTAATTGTTACCGAGATAATGAAGCAAGAAAGTGACTTTACTGGTGAAGTAGATATGGATAAACTAGAAAATCCTGAAATATCTGAAGTTGACGTATCTAACAATGAAGTATCTTTCAGTGTTTCCGCTGAAGGCAATATTACTGCTAAATTATCTGAAGAAGAGGTGATTAAGGAGTTAACAGGCTCATCCCTATCAGACGGGAAAAAATACCTGGACTCCACTGAAGGAGTAGAAAGTTATGATATTTCAATATCTCCCTTTTATCTCTTTGGTCCATTTAGACGTTTTCCAAGTGAAGGTAAGATTGATATTGATATAAGAGTCAAAGATTAGAAGCTATTCTCCCTTCTGAGGCTTTCTCAGCATTGGTTCGCGTACTTGATTTCATCCAGAGGATGCCGGATTTGATACCTAAGCCTCTCTCTGTTGAAGGGATTTATACCAATATCCTACCAAAGGTGTAAAAAATGGTCAACTGTATCTTAGAGTACCCATCTACTGACTACCAGTATCAGTTGTGATATCATTACCTCAATGTTAAGTATATAAAATGCTAGATATAAAATTTATTCGTGAGAATCCGGAAGAAATAAAAAAGGTTATCAATCTTAAAAATATAAAACTGGACATAGATGAGCTTTTATCACTTGATAGCCAAAGGGGACAATTGCTTATAAGCTTAGAAAGCCTGAGAGCAGAGAGAAATCAAAATGCTACATATATGAAAAAAGCAGGTAAGCCAGAACAGGAAGTTATTGAAAAAGGAAGAGAATTGAAGCAACTAATACAGGAAAAGGAAGATCAGTTGAAACAGATAGAAGAATCATTAGAGACTCTTATGGCTTTAGTGCCGATGATTCCTTCCGAGGATACACCTATTGGAAAAGATGAGTCAGGAAATATTGAGGTCAGAAGGTGGAATAAAAAGCCAGAAGCAGGTCCTCCGAGTTTTGACTTTAACATTAAGGATCATATCGAGCTTGGGCAAGATTTGAACTTATTGGATTTGGAAAGAGGTGTGAAAGCAAGTGGATTTAGAGGATACTACTTGAAAAATGAAGGGGCATTAATGCATTTGGCTCTTATGAGATATGCAATAGATAAGATGTTGAAATATGGATTTACACTGCTAATCCCCCCGACTCTAGTTAGAGGGGAAGTTTTATTTGGTAGTGGTCATTTCCCTTTTGATACAGATAATATTTATGTGGTCGATAGTCTATCGCATACAAAGCAAGATACAGACCAGAAACAGAAATATCTTGTAGGTACTTCGGAGCCTTCATTGCTATATTACCATGCGAATGAAATTCTTGATGAGGCTGCTTTACCAATAAAGTTTGTAGGTTTTTCACAATGTTACAGGAGTGAAATCGGCAGCTATGGCAAGGATACGAAAGGGATATACAGAATTCATGAATTTATGAAAGTAGAGCAAGTATTAGTTTGTAAGAATGATAAGGCAGAAGCCGAAAAATGGCATCAAACCATGCTGAAGTATGCTGAAGAATTTCTACAGGAGTTAGAATTGTCTTATAGAGTTATACAGATGTGTACAGGAGACATGGGGCCAGGTAAATACAAAATGTATGATGTAGAAACTTGGATGCCGAGCAGAAACTCATATGGTGAAACCCACTCTGCTTCTAACTTACTTGACTGGCAAACGCGGCGTTTAAATCTAAAAGTAAAAGGCACAGATGGGAAAAAATACTATCCATATGCTCTGAATAATACAGTTGTAGCTTCTCCTAGAATTCTGATCGCCATTTGGGAAAATTATCAGCAAAAGGATGGAAGTATTAGAATTCCAACTGTGTTGCAGCCTTATATGGGAATTGATTCCATAAAGCGATCTGATTAGTTTTGTAAGATATCAATGAAATAATCTATATGTTTTTTTACAGCCTGATAGAGGGGCATATCATTGTACTCCGTTTTGTATTCTTCGCATGAGGGCAGTTTTTTTGATAGCCTAGGAACATTTTTATATCTTGGATTAAATACAACTTCTGCTCTTGCATTTTTTCTGATAGCGAAATAGCCGAGCCCTTTCTCTCGTCCCAGCTTGTCATAATTTACAATACCTTTAGCTTTAAATATCCTCGAAAAAATAACTGCTGTGTCTTTCGTGTTGATAAATGTGTAGTAGTACCCAGTAGGGATAGCAACCTTTTCACCTTTTCTCAGTTTAATAAGTATCCCTTCCTTGATGGAGGTGTCAAAGTCAAACTCGTCTTTCTCTTTATTTTTTTGAATCAGGATAGTAAGAATTCCATATTGACATTCAACTACGCAGCTGTGCTTGCCATCTGAAGGGTCGGAATAATATATATGAGATTTGATAAACTCAATTCCTAGCAGGCCAGGAGGCAGTACGATAAGTTCATATTTTACAGGATTTGCAGCAAAAATATCGCTATCATCACATAAAAAGATTTCTTCATCTTCTTTGTAAACAACTTCTGGGTATCTAAGAGTTCTATTTAGTAGTGCAGGTATAAGTCCTTCTAAGTTAACTTGTTGATGTTTCTTACATATTACACCCTGATTTAATACAAATACTTCTTTTTGGGGGTCGTACTGAATAGGAAGGGAAGAAATGGAGTGTAAATCTATCATCTTCTTGCGTCTTGTAAAAAATTAGACTTGATGGAATTATTGGCCATTATAGGGTGTTAATTCTTATCTTGTCAAACAAACTCTGAGAATGTGTGCTGATGGCTATCTTTGAGATTTACGGAGGTCTTCCCATAACTTTCTCTCTTGGCGTGACAACTTGTTAGGAATACGAATCTTGATTTGAAGATATTGATCGCCATTCCCTCGTCCTCGAAACTTCGGACCACCTTTCCCAGATAGCTTTATGACTTTATTTGGCTGTGTGCCTGCAGGAATCTTGACTTTTAAGTTCCCATGTACACTCGGAACCGTAATTGTATCTCCTAAAGCAGCTGTTACAACATCAATTTCTGTCTCAAGATATATATCATTTCCTCGTCTTTCCAGTTTCTCGTGTGGTTCAACATCTATATTGATAAATAAATCTCCTGAATTTCCCCCTTGCTTTCCTGCATTTCCTCTATCTTTAAACCTTAAAGTTACACCATCTGGTATTCCTGGCGGTATCTTAATTTTAAACTCTTCCTCTAGTTTTACTCTTCCCTCACCTCTGCACTCTGGGCATTCCTCTGTAATAATCTCTCCTGTTCCTTTACACTCTGGGCATTGAACAGCTGTTTGGATAGTTCCGAACATAAAGGCATTTTGAACTCTGATAACTTGTCCACGTCCGTCACAGGTAGGGCAAGTTTTCTTGCTCGAGCCATTTTTGGCCCCAGTAGAGTTACATGCTGTGCAAGCAGCCATTCTGTCATATTCTAAGACTTTGTCTGCTCCAAACACTGCGTCCTTAAATGAAATTTTGAGATTTATCTCTAAGTCGGACCCTCGAACAGATGTCTGCCTCTGCTGTCTAAAACCAGAGAATCCGGCAAATCCACCCCCAAAAAACTGTTCAAAAATATCATTTAAATTAGAATAATCTCCGAATCCTTCAAAACCTCCAAATCCGGAAGCTGAGCCAAAGCCTTCTGTCCCGGCATGTCCATACTGGTCATATGCGGATCGCTTTTGATCATCTGACAGAATCTCGTATGCTTCTTTGATTTCTTTGAATTTCTGTTCGGCATTCGGCTCTTTGTTTCTATCTGGATGGTACTTTTTCGCTAAATTCCTGTATGCTTTTTTAATTTCGGTCTTAGGAGCGTCTTTAGGCACACCTAAAACTTCATAATAATCTTTTTTATCCATTTTTAAATTTTATATTTTTAATTTTAGCAGAGTTGTTCAATAACTGCCAAGCGATAAACAACCCCTTTATTTATATGCTTTTTAATAGTATTGATTAGAATGTGATTCTGATTTATGTTAAAATCCTTAGGTAAAGATCAAGAGTATATAACATTTATGGCTAAAAAAGCGAAAGAAATAACAACAAAAAAACACGAACGGACTCCAATTGTTGCTGTGATGGGGCATGTGGACCATGGTAAAACTTCTTTGTTGGATTCACTAAGAGATACATCTGTACAAGCTAGCGAGGCTGGAGGAATTACACAGAATACACGAGCTCATGTAGTTGAAAAAGGAGACTATAGATTTACGTTTATTGATACTCCAGGTCATGAGGCGTTTAGTGGAATGAGATCTAGAGGTGCCAGGGTAACTGATATAGTTTTACTTGTGGTTGCGGCTAATGATGGGGTCCAGCCACAGACTATCGAGTCTATTAAGTTTGCGCAAGAGGCAAAGGTTCCTATCGTTGTTGCTATTAATAAAATAGATGTCCCTGGTGCCAATCCAGCGAAAGTCAAACAAGAGCTTAGTCAGTATAATGTATTAGTAGAGGAGTTTGGTGGAGATACCATGGTGATTGAAATATCGGCTCTAAAGAAACAGGGTCTAGATGAACTAATTGAATCTCTGGACTTACAGGCGGAAATTTTGGAATTAAAACCAACTAAGCTTGAAGAGGGAAATGCTGTTGGTGTAGTTCTCGAGTCTAATTTGGATAACAGCCTGGGACCAGTTAGCTTAGTTCTGATAAAGGGAGGAAAATTAGAAAAAAATAATTATATAGTTACAGAAAAGAAAGTAACTAAAGTTCGTAGCCTTTTAGATGAAAGTCAACTTCCTATTAATGATGCGAGTGAGGGTACTCCAACTTGGGTCATAGGTTTGGATGAAGTTTTGGCCACTGGAGAAAGCGTTGTCTTTTTTGACAACGAGAAAGCTGCTCAAAAAAGATTAAAGTCTGTTCAAAAGGGAGAGGCAAAAGCAGTCACTGAGGAAGAGGAAGATCTAGAGGACACCGACCTGCTAGCCATGCTACTAGGTGAAGAAGAGCAGGAAGAAGACGTAAAGAAATTAAATATTGTCTTGAAAACTGATACTAAGGGTACATTAGAAGCCGTTATTGAGCAGCTCGAAGGGTTAAACGATGATGTAGCTAGAGTAAATATTTTACAGGCAGCTACTGGTGATATTACGTTGAAGGATATAGAATTGGCAAAGACCTCCAAAGCTATCGTGCTGGGGTTCCAGGTTGGTGTAGGACCAAAAGTTGGGAAGATTGCCAAAAGAGATAGAGTCTTATATAGGCTCTACGATGTTATTTATACTTTGATAGATGAAGTTGCGCTAGCACTTGATTCTCTTGTTGAACCGGAAGAAGAAGAAGTCGAAATCTCGCGGGCAAAAGTCAAGCAGGTGTTTATCTTATCAAACGGCCAGAAAGTAGCTGGATGTGAAGTAACAAAAGGAATTGTGATCAAAGGTTATTCTGTCTTTGGGGAACGGGGTGGAGAAGAAATAGGAAGAGCAAAAGTTGCTTCTCTTAAACAGAACAAAGATGAAGTTAGGGAGGTTAAAAAAGGTCAGGAGTGTGGTATTTTATTAGAACCTCAGCTTGATCTACAAACAGGGGATGAGATAGTATGTTATAAGATTGAGAAACTTTAGTTTGGAGCTTTAACCAATCAATGAATCTTAGATTCGAGGCTAATACTACAAATATTCTTCTGGGAATAAATATTCTAATGTTTATCCTAACCTCTTTATTGTCATTGCTTCTGGGAAATCGTCTGGATGCTTTAGATTTGCTGGGGGCAGATATTTATGTTTTTATAACTGAAGGTCAGATCTGGAGAGTTCTGACTGCGACTTTTCTCCATGCCAACGTGTTTCATCTGGCTGTAAATATGTATGCTCTGCACTATTTTGGAAGATTTATTGAGAGCCAGTACGGAGGTAAGAAATTATTCGCTCTATATATATTAAGTGGAATTGCTGGCTCACTTTTAAGCGCTATAGTTACGAGTATTGAAATTTGGCTGGGAAATGAGGGAGCTGCTTATACTGTAGGGGTCGGGGCATCAGGGGCGCTATTCGGTATTTTAGGTTATATTTTAATAATACCTAACTATTATATTAATAAGCAGCATCTATATTACATTCTTTTTTTGAATTTATTTATAGGGTTTTTATTCGCTGGACTCATTGATAACTGGGCTCATATAGGAGGTCTGTTAGGAGGAATATTAGTAGGGTATATAGATAAAAATGCCCGAATTATAATGGAACCACAACGATCTTATTATATTTCTTTAGTATTGCTTGTGGCCAGTTTTATTGCATTAATAGCATATAATATTTTTCAAATCACCATGCTATGAAATATGTTGTACTAGGTATCCCCGGTGTCGGAAAAACCTCCGTAGTTAAAGGAGTGATAGATAAGACTGGTGTTAATCATATACACTGGGGTAATTTATCAAAGAAGATAGCTATGGAGCAGGGCTTAATTGAAAATATTGACGAACTGAGAAAACTGGATGTTGACTTGCAGCGAAAAATTAAAATGGAAGTAAGCAAGGAAATCGAGAAGTTAGTAAAAAAATCTTCAAAGGATATTTTGATTGAAACACACGCGGCCATTCAAACAACCCAAGGCTATATGCCGGGTTTTACATTAGATGAAATTCAGAGGGTGAGGCCAGATGTTTTCCTCGTGATTGAGGCTAGCCCTGAAATGATCTTCCAAAGGAGGTTAAAAGATGGATCCAGGTGGAGGAAAGATGATTTGACTATTCTTGATGTCAAAGACTCCCTTGCTGTTACAAGGCAGATGGCTATGACATTTGCTGTCCTTGCCACAGCTACTGTCTACTTTGTTGAAAATAAAGAGGGTGATCTGGATTATGCTGTTCATAAAATAGTTGAATTAATTGAAGCCGGGCGGATCCAAGGAGGAGCTAGGTTGGGTGCGATCTAAAATTTTTTGACAAAGTACTTTTACTCCGTTATACTACCCTAGAGTATTTTTATAAAAAAAGTAATGAATAAGCAAAGACTGTTAAATAGAGTTCGTAGAGCTAGTGGCCAGGTTGCAGGCATAGAGAAAATGATTGAAGACAATCGCGCATGTTTAGATACTGTTCAGCAAATAGCTGCTGTAAGATCAGCACTTGCTCAAATTGGTATTGAACTCCTCAAAAATGAAGCATATGTTTGCGCTAGGCAGCCTGAGGGTCAGGATTTTGAAGACATAATTGAGAGTTTGTTCAAGCTTTCTTAAATATTTTTAGTTATTAGTTTAGAATTATGGCAATGCAGTTTACAGATGATAATTTCCAAGATGAAGTATTAAATTCTGATAAACCGGTACTTGTCGATTTCTGGGCAGAATGGTGTATGCCATGCCAGATGTTAGGGCCGATTATCGAACAGTTGGGAGAGGAATTGGGAGACAAAGTAGTAGTAGGTAAGTTAAATGTTGATGAAAATCGACAAACAGCAGCAAATTATCAGGTCATGAGTATCCCTACAGTATTACTATTCAAGGATGGGCAAATTGTACAGCAGTTTGTTGGGGTGCAGCCAAAACAAGTTTATGTAGATAGTGTTAATAACCTATAGAAACAAGCTTGGATGAGCGCCTTTTTTAAAGGCTCTTTTTGTAGTTCCTGTAAACGTAGAGTGAGAAAGGTTTCTTGACAAAGTAAGATACGTTCTGCTACTATTCAGCTAGTTATCACTATGATTTAAATACTGCTAAACTTACATAAATATTAAGCCGTTTTTGAAAATATTATATTTTAGTTTAAACTACGTATGGCAAAGCCCAAAATTAAGCCCGTTGGTGGCAATATATTGGTAAAGCCTGTCCAGGAGGAAACGACAACTCAAGCAGGCATAGTTCTCCCAGATACAGTTGATAAAGAAAAACCTCAAAAGGGAGAAATAATTGCTCTCGGTTCTCAAAGATTGTCTCAAACAGGAGAAAAAATAGGTTTTAGTGTAAAAGTCGGTGATATAGTTGTCTTTAAAAAATATTCCCCAGATGAGATAGAAATAGATGGGGAGAAATATTTAATAATGGATGAAGATGCTATCTTGGCGATTATAGGTTAAGCTTTAATTTAAATTAGTTATATATTATTAGTTATCAAAAATGGCAAAAAATATAATTTATGAAGAAGACGCAAGGAAGAAACTTAAAACTGGAGTTGATAAATTAGCGGATGCAGTCAAAGTAACTTTGGGTCCTAAAGGAAGAAATGTCGCACTAGAAAAGTCTTATGGTGCTCCTCAGATTACTAAGGACGGAGTCACAATTGCAAAGGAGATTGAACTTGAAGACCACCTGGAGAATGTGGGAGCGCAATTAGTTAAGGAGGCTGCAACCAAGACGGTTGATACAGCTGGAGATGGAACTACAACAGCAGTAGTGCTTGCTCAATCAATTATTACCACAGGATTAAAAAATATCACTGCTGGTGCAAATCCTATGGAAATTAGGACCGGAATTGAAAAAGGAGTCAAGGCTGTAGTAGCTGAGCTTCTAAGCAAGGCTAAGGCAGTTAAAGGAAGAGAAGACATAAAAAGAGTTGCTACCATTTCCGCTAACGGAGATGAAGAAATTGGAAATATGCTAGCTAATGTAATGGATAAGGTCGGACAAGATGGAGTTGTTACAGTAGAAGAAGGTCAGACATTTGGACTTATTGAAAAGTATGTGGAAGGCATGCAATTTGATAAAGGTTACGTTGCTCCTTATTTTGTAACAAATGCCGATTCACTTACAGCTGAAATTGAGAATCCATACATACTTCTTTTTGACGGTAAAATTTCCGCTGTGAAAGATATGCTGCCAGTTATTGAAAAAATTGCTCAAACCGGTAAAAAAGATATTGTTATTATTGCTGAAGAGATTGAAGGAGAAGCTTTGGCGACATTGATAGTGAATAAATTGAAAGGTATCTTAAATGTAGTGGCAGTTAAAGCACCTGCATTTGGGGATAGGAGGAAAGCCATGCTTAAGGATATCGCTATCCTAACAGGAGGAGAGGTTATTTCAGAAGAAATAGGTAAAAAATTGGAAAATGCAGAATTATCAGATCTGGGACAGGCAGAAAAAGTAATTGTAGGCAAAGAGGATACAACTATAGTAAACGGTAAAGGAGATAAAGCTGCAATCAATGCGAGAATAGATTCTATCCGTAAAGAGATTGACAATACTGAAAGTGATTATGATAAAGAAAAGCTACAAGAAAGATTGGCAAAGCTTTCCGGTGGAGTAGCTGTTCTAGAAGTTGGTGCTGCAACAGAAGTAGAGTTAAAAGAGAGAAAAGATAGAATAGATGATGCTCTGCAGGCTACACGAGCAGCTATTGAAGAAGGAGTTGTTCCTGGTGGAGGGATTGCCTTACTTCAAGCTAAGACAGTGTTAAAAGGCGTTAAAGTAAATAGAGATGAGGCTATTGGTGTCCAGATATTGGAGGAAGCTTTAGAAGGACCATTCAGACAGATATTAACTAATGCAGGAATTGAGCCAGCCAGAGTTATAGACAAGGTAGGAAATGGAAAAGGATACGATGCGAGAGATGAAAAAATTGTAGATATGATGGAAGTTGGGATTATTGACCCTGTTAAAGTTACTAGAATGGCTTTGGAAAATGCAGCGTCTGTAGCAATGTTGCTACTTACAACAGAAGCTGTTGTTGTAGACAAGCCGGAGGAAAAAGATAATGCTGCAGCAATGGGTGGTATGGGAGGAATGGGAGGCGGAATGCCTGGGATGATGTAGTTATTGAATAAGTTAGTTAAAGGGCGCCGAAGGCGCCCTTTATTATTTCTGCTTGTAATGAAAACTTATTTTCCCTAGAATAAATTCATTTTTAAAACTTACATTCAGCCGATGAAAAAATTTATATCCTTAAGCATTCTTATACTCATTGCAGGGGTGGTGGGCTATTTTGGCTTTAATTACTGGTATTCTTCTGGAATAGAGAAAAGGATCAGCGAATCAACAGATACTGTAAGATTTGAAGTGCAGTCTGGAGAAAGTACCAGTTCGATTGGACAGCGGCTAAAGGAGGAACAACTTATTGACAGTGAGTTACTATTCAGACTGTACCTTAAAAGAGAAGGAAAGGGTGGAGTAATTCAAGCTGGCGAGTTTGAAATCCCTAAAAATTCTAATATCGTTGAAATCGTAGGTATCCTTAGTAATGCGGTAGCTTTGGATGTGGTACGTGTTACTATTATTGAGGGATATACCAACCAGCAAATTGGAGAATTACTGGATTCAAAATTTTCCGGTCTTAAAAATGTGAAGTTTAATAAAGATGAATTTACGAATATTACTCTTAGTCCTGATAGTTACACTTTTTCATCCGCAGTGGAGACTTTTTTAGCTAGTTATAAACCCGCTGGGAAAAGACTGGAAGGCTTTCTCTATCCTGATACATACGAATTTGAAAATGATATTACAACTCTGGCGATAATTGATAAGTTAGTTAGTCACTTTATTGTAAAAACAGAGAATATATCGAAGGTCAACTTTTACAATAATCTGATACTTGCTTCTATTGTCGAGAGAGAAAGTTTTACTGATGAAGAACGCCCAATTATTTCAAGTGTATTTCATAATAGGTTAAATATAAAAATGGCTTTAGAATCAGATGCAACTGTTAACTACGCTACGGGTAAAAGTAGTCCTCAGGCAACATTTGAAGACTTGAAAATAGATTCTCCATATAATACATATAAGTATCCGGGATTGCCGCCTACCCCAATAAGCAATCCACGCTTGCAATCTATAGAAGCGGCAATAAATCCAGCAGATACTGATTACTACTTTTTTTTACATGAACAAGACGGCACAGGTAAAGTGCACTTTGCGCGAACACTAAGTGAACATAACACCAATAGGGCTAGGTACCTAGACTAGGTCAGTATTATTTGATTATTACAGTAATAATCGTATATACTGAAAATAGTCATATTTTTACTGCCAGATGGAAAATATAAACGCTCCAAAATCAGGCGTAGCTTTTGAAGCTACCATCGGTCAATTAATAGCTTCGTTCTTCCTTGTCATTGTCCTGCTTGTACTGCCCGTAGCAGGATACGAATATCTCAGCGGAAACCATTTTCAAAATAGCGGGGAAGTTTATACTCAGCAAAGGTTGGACGAAACTAACGGACAGGGTAATGTTGCGGGTATTTCAACAGTGAAAGCCCAACAAAACTCTACAACTGCCAGTGCAGTTGAATCTTTTGCAATTATATTCCACTCTTCTACATTGCTAATTACAATAGGGATAGTATTTTTAGTGATATCTGTGATATTGGCATCATCTTTAATATATGACTTTGTGAGAGTAAACTGATGAGATACATGTTATTCCCAGGTTTTTCGAAAAGTAATAGAGAATGGGCTTGTGATCTCAAAGACTACTTCCAACAAAAAGGTTTAGATCTCCATGTTGTTTCATGGCTGCATTGGCAGCAGGAAAAAGCAAGTTTTAACATAAACCAGGAGGCACAGCGTGTAGTAGATATCACGGGAGATTCTGAGGCGACTATTATAGCTAAATCCATTGGTACCGAACTTGCAGCTTATCTTATATCCCAAAATTTAATTAAAGTCCATCGACTTATACTTCTTGGAATTCCTTCTAGGAGTGAACTTTACAAGGAGGCTCTATCTCAATTTGATCCTACGAAAGTTACTGTTATTCAAAATTCACAAGATCCTAAAGGAT
>CAYMJM010000021.1:0-12418 GCA_964391325.1 uncultured Candidatus Saccharibacteria bacterium
GCAGGAGGTAGCTCAAAAGATTGAAGATTCACTTGAAAACGTGAGTAGATGCATTATTGCAATTGAGGGCTTTGATGTTCCACATTTTCATATCAAAATTTATCCTACTTATGAGCCAGATCCTGTTAAAGATGCTTTTGGTCGAGGGGGTCCTAGAGCTGATGATAACGAATTGAAAAAGATCCAGGATAAAATTACTCGTTAATTTTGTACAGTTTGAATGATCTTTCCGTCTCTGATACATGGTTTATTGTAATTATATACAAACCATAATTGCGCTTCTGAAGCCATTGCTCAAGACCTCTGATTTTTTCAGGCCATTCAATTGCCACTAAATTAGAGGATTTTGTAGCATCTTCGATACCAATAGCTTGCAATAGTTTTTTGATGGGAGTGTTTTCTATTACTAGCTGCTCTATCCTCCATAAATCATAATGATACAATTTACTGAATTTTTGTTTATCAAGATTGTACTGTCTTTCAATCATGAATGTAGGTGAGATTATATTATCTTGAATTTCCAATGCTCGAGCAAGACCTTTCACAAAGTATGTTTTCCCTGCACCCAGTTCACCAGAAAGAAATATGGTAATTCCCCTACTCTTCCTCTCTTGATTAATTTTATTCCATACTGTTTCGGCAATTTTGTTTGTATCATCTTCAGAGGAGCTTTCCCACCGACCTAGCAGTTTTTTATTATCTGTAAGTATTCCTAATTTGTCTTCCCCTCTTAAAATAGTTGGTGTCTCTAAGGTGGTATCAATGACTATTGTTGGAGGTCTCTTCGGTAGTTTTCCATAATCAATAATGATATCGAGCATCTGAGTACGTTTATTTGAGATATTATTCAGCACATCATTTATTTGGTAAGGTACTTTCCCTCCTGAAACATTTGCACTTGTAGCTGTTATGCCCTTTCCTATTGATTTAATAATTTGCCGGGGTATGACATGATTTGAAATTCTTATACCAAGTGTGCCAGTCTCAGATTCCAGTAATTTATTAGCAATATGTTTGCTTTTACTAACTACTGTAATTGGACCTGGGAGGAAGTTTTTATATAGATTGTCTGCAGTGCTGTTGATATCTACATATTCTTCTGCCATTTTTCGATCTGTAACGGCCATAGAAATAGCTTTGCCCTTTGGACGCCTTTTATACCTTATTAGTTTATTTACACCTCTTTCTGACGTGCATAAGGCTCCAATTCCATAACACGTTTCTGTGGGATAAATTACTAGTCCTCCGTTATTTAACCCTTCTGTGATAGTCTTTAACTGAGTAGTTGTTAATTTGTTTCTAACAGTAATGATTTGCATAAGGGATTGTAGCATAAAGGGAATATTTGCTATAGAAAAACCCGCCTCTGGCGGGTTTTATAATTTTCCAAGCTGTACCTTTGAGATTAAACTCAAAGAAGAAAAGGTTACTTAACCATTTCCTTAAAAGCTTTTCCAGCTTTAAATACAGGCACTGTTCTTGCTGGGATCTGAATAGTTGATCCAGTTTGTGGATTTCTTCCAGTTCTTGCCTGTCTTCTGCTTGGCTTGAATGTTCCGAAGCCAGTGAATGTTATGGAGTCACCTTTTTTGACAGTATTCATAACTGCATCCATGAAAGCTTCTAGAACATCAGAAGCAGCTTTTTTTGTAAGACCAGTCTTAGAAGCGATATGGTCTACCATTTGTGTTTTGTTCATGAGTAGAGGCCTCCTTTCTTTAGTTGCCCTTGAACTGCAGGGCGTAGATTTTGATATGTTAATTATATCAATGCCCATAGTCTAGGGCTTATTTATATTTCTGTCAAGCATTGTGCTTGTAATTAGCGGCTTTCGGTGATTTTAGTATAAATAGAGGCTATCTTAATTAACACAATCTGTTGGATTGATAGGCTAATCCGTCGATACAATTGCTAGTTAAGGCGATCCCAGAAAAAATATACAGATCTTTGAAATATAAGAAAACTGTGAAAACGCCTTTTTTTACTTTACTTCTCTATCCAGTCTAGTAATTTTTTTTGCAGAAAAATTTTCAATTTCTAGTAAAACTGAATTGAAAATTCGCGCCCCTTTCATCTCTACTTTAAACTTCTTTTTAAACGGGTATTTGAAGTTTGGTATAACACTGTCAAAATCTACCCATAAAGAGGCAAACTTTACACCGCACATTCCAACATCTGTAACATACGCGCAGCCTTGAGTGGGGTCTTTTCTTGGTAATATTTTGGTGTCAACTGTTCCTACATGTGTATGTGTGCCGAGTACTGCAACAGCGTTTTCTTTAATTGACCAGGCAAAACTTGCTTTTTCTGCACTAGCTTCCGCATGGAAATCAATGATAAGTGGTAGCTGTTTTATATCTTCGCCGACTTTGGCTTGTATTTCCTTCAGCAGATCTTCTACTGCCCAGAAAGGATTTTTCACCTTTTGTTTCATAAATTCTTGACCAAGCAAACAGGTTACCACTACTCTACCCTTTGATCCCAGATCGATAATGTCCCAGCCTTTTCCTGGTAGAAGCTCAGTCCTTTCGTAATTATAAGGTCTGACGAGAGGCGCAGATAAGTCCTGTAGGTCGGTTTTTGTTTCCTCTCGATCCCATATATGTTCTCCGGCTGTGAAGTAATCTATTCCATAGCCTTGCAATTCATTTAAAATTTCACGTGTAACTCCTCTTCCGCCTGCTGCGTTTTCGCAGTTTGCAATTACGAGATCTATAGCATTTTCTTTTTTTATCTGGGGCAAGATATCTCTGACCGCGTGTCTCCCTGGACGTGCCGAAATATCTCCCAAAAATAAAATTTTGATAGTTGGGTTACTTGTCATGATATATAATTATTATATTATACTCTAATAAATTGAATTATTCTAATACATTCCTGTTATAATAGATTACTATGGTATTGAAAATAAGACAAATAGGGGATCCTGTACTGGAGGAGGTTGCAAAGCCTGTCGATAACATTAAGGACCCTAAAATTCAAAAGTTAATAGGGGATATGATTGATACATGCAGGGCAGATATTGACCGAACTGCTGGACTTTCTGCGCCTCAAGTGGGAAAATCGTTGGCGATTTCTATTTGCAGAAGGTTTGATATATCAGAAGAGACAGATGAGTGGGAAGTGATGATAAATCCTAGAATAACTGCAAAATCTACAGAGAAAACTATGATTTGGGAAGGATGCCTTAGCATAGGCGTTGGGGATAAAGCTTTATATGGGCCAGTTACCAGGCCAAAAAGAGTAGAGGTCACTTACTTAGATAGAGAAGGGAATGAGCAAGAATTAACAGCGGAAGACTATTTTAGCCATGTAATTCAGCATGAGGTAGATCATGTAAACGGCTTGTTGTTTATTAAGTATGTTCCAAACCCCGATAAAAATTTATGGCTTTCAAAAGAGCTTGACAGATATATAGACACGTATGGGGAATTCCCCCCTATAGCTTAACCCTAAAGAATGATTTTAGCTAAATCTAAAACTTAAAGCTTCTGCAATATGCTTCTGCTCTAGATGATCTGAAGACTCAATGTCAGCTATAGTTCTTGCTACTTTAAGTACGCGATAGTAAGAGCGTGCTGATAGGTTAAATTTTTCGATTGCTTGTTTTAATAATGAAGTGGAGTTACTTTCCAGGTGAATGTATTTTTTAATTTCTTCCTGCCCCATATTTGCATTTGAATAGATAGGGTAACGAGCATTCTTAAAGCGGTCTAGTTGTATAGCTCTTGCTTTAGATACAATTTGTTGTATTTCCTGCGAACTTGATCCTCCTGTTTCTGTTAAAAGCTCTGAGTTTTTAACTTTTGGGACCCAGACATGCATATCTATCCGATCAAGTATAGGCCCACTGATCTTCTTCTTGTACTTAATACGTTCAGATGGGCTGCATATGCAATCTTTATCTGGATCACCGAGGAAGCCGCATTTACATGGATTCATAGCTGCAACTAATTGGAAGTTAGCTGGAAAAGTACAACTTCCATTTGCTCTGGAAATATTTATAACTTTATCTTCCAGCGGTTGCCGCAACACTTCCAAGGTTTTTAGGTTGAACTCTGTAAGCTCATCTAGAAATAAAATCCCATTGTGGGCTAAACTTATTTCTCCTGGTCGCGGGAACGATCCACCACCTACTAAAGAGACCTGAGAGCAGGTATGATGTGGAGAACGAAATGGACGCTCCGTAATAAGGGGAGAACTGTCGTTTAGAATTCCTGCAATACTATGAATTTTAGTAATTTCTATACTTTCTTGAAGTGTAAGGGCTGGCATTATTGTAGGGAGCATCTTAGACAGGTATGTTTTGCCTGATCCGGGTACACCGGAAAGTAAAATGTTGTGTCCGCCTGCTGCTGCTATTGTCAAGGCTCTTTTTACCATTTTCTGACCTTTCACGTGAATCATGTCGTATTTAAGTTTTTTTCTGGATACGACTAAAGCAGGTGAATATCTAACAGGTGAGATAGGATCAATTTCGAAGTGCTTTACGAGTTGATTAAGATTTTTTACTGGGATTGTTTCTATCTTGTCTATGAGCTGAGCTTCCTTTATATTAGCTTCGGGAATATATATTGTTTTAAAACCTAATTTTTTAATCGAATCCAGAGTAGCTAGCAGGCCTTTGATCGGTTTTACACTTCCATCTAAAGAAAGTTCGCCGGTAAATAGAGAGGAAGTTCCGGGATCCTTTTTTATCCTTCCACTTGCGATAAGAAGCCCGACGGCCATGGGTAAATCGTATGCTGGACCTGTTTTAGGAATGTCTGCTGGTGCCAGATTAATTATTTTATGCCCAGGTCCTAACTCAATATTTGAATTTCTAAACGCAGACAAAATCCGATCCTTGGCTTCTTGAATAGCTTTGTCAGGGAGGCCTATTATACTTATTTTCCTTTCCCCGCGAGCTATGTCTACTTCCACCTCAATAACTTTTGCTTCCATCCCAAGTAGGGTAGGGGCAAAGACTTTATTAAACATATGGCGTTATAACTTAAACTTGGTATATTATATTTTCTTAACATTAATAATTCCTGAATAGTTTATGGATTACTTTTACAAGAACTTTCGTTTTTGCCCTGTTTGCGGCACGAAGTACAATCAGAAAGAGACAGACGGAGAGAATTTAGTATTTCAATGCAGAAAGTGCCAATATCGGCTTTACATAAACATGAACCCAGCAGTTGTAGCTGTTATTCCAAACGCGTTCAAAAAAGAGGAGTTGCTGCTTACAACAAGAAACATGAACCCAGGTAAAGGGTTACTTAGTATTCCTGGAGGGTTTTTGAAGTTTGGGGAAGCCCCAGATATAGCTATAAGAAGAGAGATGCAAGAGGAGTTGGGAATGGAAGTGAAGCCAAAAAGCATATTAACTGTAGGAATTACAAGATATGAGTATCAAGGATTTGTTTACCTGAATACTCCAATATATTATCTTATGGAAACTATAGAAACTTTACCCGAGGTGCTTGATAAACTTGAAAACCAGAAGGTTGATTTCTACAATGTTTCCAAGCTTCTCGAACATACTGGGGTTTTAGCATTTGATGCAGATGTGAGAGCCATTGAAAAGTATATAGATATTTTGTAATGTCCTTGCCTTGCTTGCGTTTTAGAAATTAAATTCCTAAGTTTTGAAAAATTTTTAATTATATGCTATATTTATTTAGCAGTTAGTTGTATTAACTGCTAACTTTATTTTACTTATTATCTTACTACAATGAGGATGACTGTTTGGGATCCATACACTCTAGCACGAAGAATGAGAGATTTTGATGGTAGCTGGGATATGTTGGAGTGGGATGATACACAGCTGGATATGTACGAAGAAGAGGATAAAGTTGTGGTAAATATAAAGGCTCCTGGATTTGATGAGAAAAACATAGATATAACGATTGAGAATAATTCGTTAACAGTTACCGGGAACGTAGAAACAAAAGAAGAAGAGGAAGATAAAAAGAAGAAATACTATAGAAAGGAAATTTCCAGAAAGTCTTTTACACGAACAGTTTCTTTGCCTTCTAGAGTAATGGCGGATAAGGCTAATGCGCAATTCAGGAATGGTATACTTGAGATTATTTTGCCAAAAGCAGAGGAAAGTAAGCCAAAGAAAGTAAATATTCAACTAGGGAAATAAAAGTTTAGAAAGCACATAAAAATAGCAGCGTGAAGGCTGCTATTTTTATGTGCTTACCTTTCCTATCAAAACCCAAAGTTAATCAACTGCTATCAGGTCCCACCATACAATGAGTCTTTCCAGAGTACCATTATGGCAAGTCTGTAAAGTGAGAAGAGGAGTAGGGGAGTATGCTGTATAAACCTCTGTTTCACTTTTCCCTATAATTTTTTTGCTCTTGTATTGATAAGTGTAAGTTTTTCCGTCATAAGTTATGTAGGCTTTGTCCCCTGCTGTGATCTCATCCAAGTCTCGAAAAAAGCCATTATTTTTATTTCCATAAGAGGATCTGTGTGCAAATAGATAGACATTGCCATTATCTTTCGCCTGATTTGGCAGTAAAGTATACTTACCGTGGGCAATATATTGATCTAATACTGGAAGATAAATATTAGGATATCTAGGATCAATATTCATTTTGACCTCTTTTTTGAGATTGATTTTTGGTATATTTAACTCAAACACTGACTGTACTGCTGTTTGTTCCTCAGTTGCGGATACCTTGTTTACGATTCCATTTCGTTCTCGTGGTATTTCTTTTCTTGGTTCATATGTAAGTGGTGCTTCACTTGGGATTTGTATATGACCTGTGATGTCCAAGTATAGACTCCTTGCTATTAAGCTAAGAGCAATAATGCCAACAAGACTGAAAATGATTGTAAGTTTTTGCTTGAGAGACATGGCGGATTATACAAAATGTGGATAAGTTTTGAAAACATTTCTCTCATTTAACGTTATTGTTAGAGATAAGGGTGAATTGATAATAACTGCCTAGTTTGCTAGAATCTCAACATGCGCGCTTGGGGTAAAATTTTATACAAATCGGATTTATGAAATCAATAATAGATGCTTCTCAGGCTGTTTTGGTAGCAACGGATAAGTTTGCCGATTATGATAAAGTTGTTGCTGTAATTTCACTTGCGAGGAGTTTGCTGCTGGCTGGGAAAGAAGTCAGTATACTTTTGCCTGAAAACAAATATGTCCAAAATGTTCTTGAACTATTTGACACAAAGAAATTGAAGCAAGTTAGCCAGATAAAAACGGAGGGTGTCGTGTTAAGGTTTCAAACTCAGGGGGCAGAAGTAGAGAATATTAAATGGCAGGAAAAAGATGGTGAAATCTATATCTTCATAGATTCAAAGAAAGTTGAATTAGATCAAGAAAAAATACAGGTTCAGCAGAGAACTCAGCAATTCGAAGTGATCTTTCTTGTAGGAGTCCTTCATCTGGACGCACTGGGGGAATACTATACGTCAAATAAAAATATTTTCGTCAAAGATAAAATTATTCAAATAGGCTCTTCCTCCGCTAATATAGGACAATACAAATTATCTGAGAAAAGTAGCTGTTTTTCGGAATTGGTTCTGCAAGTACTTAAAATAGCTAGTGTAGATATACCAGAAACTATTGCTACTGACCTGCTTGCGGGCTTGTTATGGAAGACCGATGGCTTGAAGAAAGTAGCAACAACTCTCTCTTCTACATCTTTGCCTCTCCTGATGGAGAATGGGGCAAATCTGAAAAAAGCTTCAGATAAAGCCTTTAGTCTATTGACACTCAAAGACGTCAAACTAATATCTCAAATACTAAAAAATCTTCAAATCACACAAAATAGAGTAGCTTACTCCATTATCAAAAAGTCTCAACTTAAAGAGGTGGATTTTGACCAAATAATTGCTCCCTCTTGGTTTTTCATCGATAGACTACGTGATGTAGATTTGGCATTTGTACTTATTGAGTTCGATGAAAAAGTAGTAGGAATTATATCTTCTAGAAATAAAGCGAGGAGTGCTTCAGCTCTGGGTTCCCAGTTTGGGGCAGTAGGCGATTCTCAATGGGCGAAATTTTATACTGAGGAATCTTCTGATGAAGTCAAGGAAAAGTTGTTAGGATCGAGCTCTTCTGGGCTTAAGCCTGCTGAAGAAGCAAGACCAAAGGAGTCTGAAAAGATAAAAGCAGAAGACACGGTGCCTTTGACACCAGCTAAAGAAATTCCTCAACCAATTAAGCTGGGGAATGATGACGAGGCACAAGAGTTTAAAGGTGGATTTACCCCACCTCCACCTATAAATCCTTTGCCCCCTGCTACAAGCTAAAAATATAGTTTGGTTAAATATCGTTTATTGTCAGTTCATGACTTCCTGAGAGGCAATGTGATAAAAGCATCCATATTAAATATGACCGATGAAAACAAATATATTATTAATAGAGGACGATCAATTGCTTTCTTCTAGTTTAAAGAGATTTCTGTCTTTGAGGGGTTACTCTGTCTCCATAGAGTATGATGGCTTAAAAGGTTATGGGCATATATTGCGAAACAATTCTGAACTGGATTTAGTAATTTTGGATATAAATTTGCCGCGACTTAGTGGATTGGATATATGTCACCAAGTTAGAAAAAGTGGAATAAAACTACCAATAATCATTCTTACAAAAGAGCTTTCAACAGATATAGCTGTGAATGCGTTTGATAGAGGAGCTAATGATTACGTCAGAAAGCCTTTTGACATGCAAGAGCTGGAAGCAAGGATTCAATCCCAGCTTAAAAATGGAGATGCTATATCCAAAACGCTGCAAGCAGGAGAGTTCTTGATAGACCTTAGCTGCCGTAAAGTTCTTAGGGATGGAGTAGAGATTAATTTAAGAAGAAAAGAATTCGATTTGCTGGTATATCTTGTGCGTAATAAAAATTTTGCTTTGTCCCGAGACAAAATTATTGCTAATGTATGGAATTTTGATGAGGATCCTTATCCTAATACAGTGGATGCTCACATTAGCTTCTTGAGAAAAAAGTTAAATGATAAAGACCAACAATTTATAGAAACCGTTCATGGAATTGGTTATCGACTTAATATTTAAGCTTCTAATCTTCTTGCTGAGAGCTTCCCCGCAAAAAGGATTCAGCATCTCCTATAAGGACATCTCTAGGCTTGCTTCCTTTTTCTGGTCCAACAACGCCGTATTTATGCAATTCATCCAGCAGGCGGGCTGCCCTGTTGTAGCCTACGCTCAGCTTGCGTTGAATAAGTGAAGAGGATCCTTTCCCGTTTGCTACCACAACTCTTACGGCATCTGCAAATAATTCGTCATCAGAGAATTTAGCTGACTGAGCTGCCCCTGGAGGCATGTTAGGATCCAATTGTTTTTTTAGAACTTCTGGGTTATAGACAACCTCATCTACTTGCTCTTTTATAAACTTCACAACACGCTGTACTTCGTCTTGGGTCACCAGCACTCCTTGCAGTCTATATGGCTTACTCTTATCAGGTTCCTTAAATAGAAGGTCTCCCATGCCAAGCAACGATTCTGCTCCAATTTGATCGAGTATGACTCTGGAGTCGATTTGGGTTGCTACGCTCATACCTATTCTTCCTGGAATGTTGGCTTTAATGAGGCCAGTGAGGATATCGACTGAAGGCCTTTGAGTTGCGAGGATAAGATGTATACCTGTAGCCCTAGCTTTCTGTGCAAGCCGAACAATTGAAGCTTCCATTTCTACACCACCGGTCATCATCATATCTGCCATTTCGTCGATAACTATTACAATGTAGGGAAGGGCAGAAAAGCCCTTTTTGTCGTTATAGCCTTCGATGTTTCTTACTTGGTTATCTTTAAATAGAGTATATCGTTGCTCCATTTCAGCAATTGCCCATTTCAGTGCATTGTTGACTTTGTCCATGTCAGTAATCACCGGGGTGAGAAGGTGGGGTATCCCATTGTAATCAGATAATTCCACTTGTTTAGGGTCTACCATTATAAAACGTAGTTGATCTGGTGTTTTATACATGAGCATGCTCAGTATGAATGAATTTGTTAATACTGACTTTCCTGAACCTGTAGCACCGGCTACAAGTAGATGTGGCATCCTTTGTATATCTGCTATTATATTTTTCCCTGCAATATTTTTCCCAATCGTAACAGGGAGTCTCCACTTAGGATCTACCATCTCAGGATCTGAAACCAACTCTCTAACATACACAGCTTCTCTTTTTGTATTCGGTACCTCAATCCCTACGAAGCTTTTACCTGGGATTGGGACCTCTATACGTACAGTATTGGCTGCAACAGCAAGTGCTAAAGCTAAGTCATTTTTAAGATTTGCAATTTTGGAAACTTTTGTGCCAAGTGGAATGTCTAGTGCATACTGGGTGACTGTTGGGCCTATTGCAACTTCTTCAACTTTAGCATGGATACCAAAACTTTTTAGTGTTTCCTCAATGACTTCGGATTTGCCTCTGATATCCTCCCTTACCTGTTTTTTTTGTGGGGTGGCATTTAAGAGATCCAATGGCGGGAGCTGCCAATCTGGGTATTGTAATTCATAATTAACCAGCGTCTCGTCACCATTTCCGCTGTTTCTCACCTTTATTTCCGGTTGTAAACCGTCTGTGAATTTTTCATCAGATTTAGGCTGTATATTATCGAAGTTGCTATCTAACCTTTTCCTAAAGTCTCCGAAAGTTTCTGCTGCTTTAGCTGTTTCCGGCTCCTCTACGTCAACCTGTTTTGATGCAATACTTGTTTTAATATTTTTAAAGGTCTGTCCTAGTTTGGAAGCAAATTCAGTAATAGTCATCATTAACATCAGAGGAATTGACAGAAATAGCAAGATGAAAGCAAAGAGTAGAGTGAATTGTGCGAACAGCTGTCTTTCGAGAAGTCTGGTCAAATGATATCCAATTATTCCTCCTGCCTGCCCTTGATAAGCTAGTGTTTCTATTTCTGTCTTATCATTGACAGAAGTAAATATTATTAGTATTGCAATAAAAAACAGTATCTGTCCCAAAACACTTCGCCCATTATTGAAAGTATGCCTGATATTAAAGTAAAGCAAAGACAAGTTCAGAAATATAATTCCAGCTATAAATGTCACTTCACCAAACAGATTTTTGGTTGTTTTGAGTAGTAGAGAATCACTGTCTACAAGGTATGTTAAAAACGAAAGAATGGAAAGTAGTAGTAAAATAAGGGCTAAAATACTTTTACTCTCTTTGCTGTCATAAGTCAGTGCTTGTTTTTTAGGAGGGCGTCCTCTTCGCTTTCGTGCCATAATAAACTATTGTAGCAAATATAATATGAAATGCCGAGAGTTCCTAGTACTCTAACAAGGTATCTCCACCTAATCGCCAGTAACTGACTCCCTTTATGCCGTACCTCTTGGCAATGTCTCTTCGTATTCGTATAGTTTCTGCATCAGTATATACCAAAATTCTATCCTTTGCTTCTCTTTGATATTTGACATACTTTTCTCCCCAGAGTGGATTATTTAATATTGTATGAGGGTATCTATCAAGAACCTCTTGCACCTGGTCAAAAGTATAAGCATCAGCTTGCAGAGTAGACTCTGTTGCAAGTATAGAATTAAGATCAAGCTCAATATCCTGTGCAGCCCAATTATAGGAGTAAGTATGTACTCCCAGTACAATTTTTTCTTTGGGTATCTCTGCTATAGCTTTATTGAGAATACTTTCAATCCAGAAGGTCGGTGCGATTGGTCCAGGTTGTGAGGAGTACTGATTAAAGAAGTCATATGCCATTATTCTTATCTCATCCGCATACGGGGATATAAACTTCCAATCCTGCACCTGTCTTGTTTCCCGTAGTGAAGGATAAATATCTATCGGGCCCCATTGAGCAAGAACAGTAATTGATAAAGTTATTTTTCTATTTTCAGTTGCTTCGAGTGTGTCGATCTCGCTGCTCAAGGTGGTTATGAATCTATTATACTGTTCTTTATCATCTAATTTTGTTGATTCATAGTCTAGATCAACTCCATCGAATCTATTGTTTCTAATTTCTTGAATTATTGAGTAGATATGGTTATTTAAATTATTTTCGTCTCTTAAAATTTTGCTTAATACTTCATGATCAAAGAGTGCTATGGATGGAATAAATTGTATGTTGTTTGTTTGACTGAAAGCTTGAATATTTTTATAAGACTCTCCCCTTAGTTGTTTCAGATCTCCATTTTCCAAGGGTTCATATATAACCGGGCTGATAGAGGAGAATTTGTCTTGATTGTTTTGAAGAGTTTGCAGTCCCCTGTTATAGTCCCAGTATGGTATCCATGCTGCAACAGTTAGCTCTGATTCAGGTATAGTTTCTTCATTATTTTCAGTGTTGGAGAGAGTTCCTTTCACAACAGGGTACAGCATTATCAATAATGCTAAAGCTAAAACGGGTAGAATTAAAAGTGAAAGTCTTTTCATATATCTATAATATCATAATTAATAAAAACGGCTT
>CAYMJM010000022.1:0-12082 GCA_964391325.1 uncultured Candidatus Saccharibacteria bacterium
CTTTGTGTCAATGGGCAACAGCTTCTGGGACAATTTTAAAAAGCCTTTTTTTGGCTTGTCTCCTATGGATGGAATTACAGATTTGCCTTTTCGGCTGGTAGTTGTTAAGTATGGCAAGCCTGATATTATATACACTGAGTTCGTCGCAGTTGAGGCGTTGGTTCATGGTGTTGAAAGAGCTTTTCAGGATTTTTTATTTTTTGATATAGAAAGGCCGATAGTTGCCCAGCTATATGGAAATAATCCCAAATTATTTTATAGCTGTGCCCAAATTGTAGCAGAATTAGGTTTTGATGGGGTGGATATTAATATGGGATGTCCGGCAAAGAGTGTAGAGCAGAGAGGTGCTGGTGCTGGATTAATTAAAACCCCCGATTTAGCTGTTGAGATAATTAAAGCGGTTCAGGCAGGAGTTGCAGGTTGGGTGGAAAATGGAGTTGAGTATAATAAATTTCCACCTGAAGCCAAGCCGGATAGAGTAGTCAAAAGGTTAGATGAGGTGCAAGAATATAGGCAAAATTTAATAATAGAGCTTAATAAGATAGATTTTGATCTAAGGTTGGTAAATAATAAAAGAAGAAAAAGTATCCCTGTGAGTGTAAAAACCAGGATAGGTTACAATGAGCCAGTTACTCAAGATTGGATTGCCACAATAGCAAATACAGGCATTGCTGCTTTGTCTATCCATGGCCGGACACTCAGAGAGGGGTATAAGGGAAAAGCGGATTGGAGAGAAATAAAGAAGGCTGTCGAAGTGGTAAGCAACATAAGATCCAAAAGACCTTTAATAATTGGGAATGGAGATATTAAAAGCGTAGCCGAGGGAGTCGGCAAAAGTAACGAAACAGGTGTTGATGGTGTCCTTATAGGACGTGCTTCTATTGGCAACCCCTGGATTTTTAACAAGGTCGATAGAAATATTGAATGGAAACAAATGAAGGCAGTGATGCTGGAACATGCAAGGCTTCATTATACGATTAAAGGCCCAAGAGCTTTTGTTCAAATGAGGAGAATTTTAGCAGAATATATCCAGGGCTTCCCTGGCGCGTCAGAGTTAAGGAATCAGCTTGTAAGAGTAAATAATCCAGAGGAGGTCAAAAAAATTCTATTAAATCTTGACAAAAGTAGAGTCGGACCGTAATAATTTTAAAAGTTATTTAATTACATTAGGCTATAGCAATGAACGACAGTATAGATGACCCTCTACATGAAGAATTAGCTGAGGATAATTTTACAGTGGATGAGGACGAGGAAAATCTAGGATATGACGATTACGAAGAAGATGATGATGGGCTTAAGGATTTCGAACTTCCTGCTGATGATACAGCAGAGTTATTAGACTAACCCCCTTATTGAATTCATCTGTGAGTCAGTAATTATATATAGAAAGTATAGCGCTTGATTCGCAGGCTGTATGGAATAAGTCCCATATGATAGAATATCTAATGCTTTTTATTTCAAATTAGCAGATATTTCAGCTCGGGAGAAGAGTTGTTTATTAGTTTTGTTTTTGCTGCTATACTCTCGATGTTTTTATTTAGCAGTAACATAATTTAAGTTTATCAAATTAGTAATTAATTACCATGGTAGATAAAAAGGATTACACTTATACGATTAAGACTGAAGAGAATAATCAATATTCTATTGATATCAAGGTCTCTTCAGATTACTTCAAAGAAGCTAAAGAAAAGGTTTATAATAGATTGAAGAGCAGTGTCTCTATTAAAGGATTTAGACCGGGACAGGCTCCCCAAGGCTTAATAGAGGCTAAGCTGGGACCGACACTGTATGAAACAACTATCAATGAAGTTTTACCACAAATAGCAGTTGAAGCACTGAAAGATGCGAAGATCAATCCCGTTTCCCAGCTTAATTATCACTTACACAAGGTATCCGAAGATGATGGAATAGAATTTCATGTTGACTTTGAAGGGATAGGAGAAATTAATCTTCCTAATTTTGGTAAGCTAGGCGTTAAAAAAGAGGTTGAGAAAGTGACAAACAAAGAAGTAGATATGGTAATACAGGATATGTTCGAGCGAGGACAGACACAAAGGCAACCTCAGGACAAAAAGGCTCCTGACGGCAAAGAAACTAAGAATAAAAAAGAATCCGAGAAAAAAACAGATGGGAAAGAGTCTAAAACAACTCCTACTGATGATTGGGCAAAATCTATAGGAATAGAGGGGGTCAAAAACTTGGAATCACTACGAAAAGAAGTTGAAAAACAATTGAATGTTCAGAAAGAGAGAATGGCTGACGAAAGTTTTGTAGCTAGGCTTATAGACGAAGCTGTGAAGGCTGCAAAGATTACGGTTCCTTCTTCTCTTTCTAATAGACAGCTTGAAGCGCGTGAAGATGATTACAGGAATCGAATTAAACAATTAGGATTGAAATTTGAGGACTTTCTCAAGTCTAAGAACACTACTTTGGAGGAGTTAAAGAAGGAGTGGGAGGAAGAGATTAAAAAGTCTATAGCGAGAGAAATTATGCTGATTGAAATCGCTAAGCAGAACAATATAAAGGTATCGCAAGAAGAGGTGGGTAAAGAGTTGGATGCAATTCAAGACGAAAACATGAAGAAGCAATACAACACAGAGTCTGGAAAAAATTATATTGCTACAGTCATGATTCAGCAGAGAGCAGTAGGATGGCTGCGAAAGCAGGTTGAACCAGATAAACAAAAATAATTAAGTAAGAAGTCAATGCCCATAACCAGTATATCTTTCAAAGATTTTAAAAATCTTAATGACTCTTTCTCTGTCAAACCTGGCATAAACTTGTTAATACACTCAAATGGCTGGGGAAAGACCAATTTTTTGGAAGGATTAGATTATGTCTCTACCTTGAAGTCTTTCAGAGGTACCCCAGATAGAGAATTGCTTCAATGGGGGAAAAGTCAGTTTGCTCAAGTTACAGTTGAAATCAATGGGCCAGAGTATAAAAAGCTAAGTGTCGTGCTTTCCGAAGCTGATGATAAGTTTAGCAAACGAGTCTTCACAAATGATTCACCAACAAATGCTAAGAAATTCAAATACCAAATAAGAACAGTTCTTTACTCTCCTCACATTGCTGATATAGTCAGTTCGGACCCAGAGACTAGGAGAAATCAGTTTGATAGAATTATTTCTCAAATTTATCCGGAGTATGATGGTCGTTTGAGGGAGTATCGTTTTGTAGTGAAGAGTAAAAATAAACTGCTGCAGAGTATCAAGTCCGGTGATTCTAATAAAAATGAGTTGGAATACTGGAACCAGAGATTAATTGAGCTTGGAAAATTTATTCTTGAAACCAGGACAGGGTTCCTTAAAGAAATAAAAGATTTATATAATACAATCTCAGAAGAGGTATTAGATATAAAGTTTGGTAAACTCAGTATAGAATACTTGTCAAAGCTTTTAGTAGAGGAACGAGTGATGTTAGCTCAAAAGGTGTTAAGTAATATTGACAAGGAAGTTGCAGCTGGAATATCCTTGTACGGGCCACACAGAGATGATTATTCATTCTGCCTGGGGGACACCTCACTACGAGATTTTGGATCGCGCGGACAGCAGAGATTAGCTGGAATAGCTTTAGTGTTTACTCTTTATAAATTCCTTTTGGATACTAAAGGAGTTAAACTTATTTTGCTACTAGATGATATCATGTCAGAGTTAGACTCAGAGCATAGGCAGAATCTCGAAACTATACTGCTTTCAGAGATAGATACACAGATTTTCCTTACCAGCAGCGAAAAACGCTATTTTACTGAAAAATTTACAAAGAGAGTAAATTTACTTTAACAAAGATTCAATATCTTTATTCTTGAGTATATTATAAATATCAAGAGCTTCGTCCTTGCTGACTGCTTGTTTCCCTGCGAATTTGGACATTTCATCTGGCTCGATTAAATCAATGTTTAGACTGCTTCTTTGAGATGCCATAATATTGGGAGTAGGGGATACAACATTAAGAATATATGTGTTCCCACACTTTGAACACTTTAGATGAAATACTGCCTGATTATTATTTTTTTGGACTAGCTGGAAGTTATCATCCGTGTATTCAGCACCACATTTTTCACAGTATTTTGGAGCAACAGCTCTAGCTTCATTTAATGCGTTATTCTTACTATCCTGAACTTTTTCTTTTTTATTATAATGAGTGTTTGTTTTCATTATTATCACAGTATAGCATAGACTGCTAAAATTTTACAACGGAAATAAAGTAAATTAATTAATCTTTAGGAAACAATGCCTTTTTTACGGCTTCTAGTGGTAGCAAAAGGCATTTTAGCCTGGAGGGTGTGACCTTAATCGCGACTAATTCTAACATTGTATCTTGGTCAATATCCTCTATATAATCTAACGATTTATTTTTAATATGGTCACTTAGAATAGAAGCACTTGCTATGGCTATTGCGCATCCGCGTGTATCATGCTGAACCTCTTTAATTTTATCATTTTCTATCAAAAGCTTAAGATTTATTTCATCCCCGCATGAATAATTTACTAACCTAGATTGATGCGTGTGGTGCTTGATGTTTTCTATGTTATGAGGATTATGATAATGTTCTAGGATTACTTCTCTATATATTTGGTTATTCATAGTTGCTAAATTGTTTAAGAGAAGAATTAAGTGCTTTAATAAGCTTGTCAATATCTTGACACGTATTATACACAGCAAAACTTGCCCTTACTGTAGCAGGCACACAAAGTAAGTCTTTATGCAGCAGTTGGCAGCAATGATGACCTGCGCGTACAGCAACTTTTTGGTCAGCTAAAATCTGTGCTACATCATGCGGATGAATTCCATTTGTATTAAAAGTGATAACACTGCTTCTAAGCTCCGATTTTTTTGGCCCGTATATAACTAATTGAGGAATTTCTTTCAGTCTTTGCGTAGCATATTCTACAAGGCTATGTTCATGGTCAATAACATTGACAAAACCTATTTTTTGTATAAATTTTGCTGCCTCTGCCAAACCTATAGCCCCTGAAATATTAGGTGTACCTGCTTCATGTTTCTCTGGCAAATCAGCCCATGTTGACTCCTCTTTGCCTACCATATTGATCATTCCTCCCCCATATGAAAGAGGATTCATTTGATTAAGGAGTTCCTGTCGTCCCCATAATACTCCAATGCCAGTCGGACCATACATTTTGTGTCCGGAGAAAGCATAAAAATCAATATCAAGCTTTTTGACATCTATGCTAGTGTGAGCTATCGCTTGAGCTCCGTCCACTGCCACTAATGCTTTATATTTTTTTGCTAAATGGGCTACTGTTTTCAAGTCAGTGACAGTTCCGGTAACATTTGATATGTGGCTAATGGCTATCAAAGATACCTTATATTTTTTGAGATTATGTTCCAGATCTTCCATGTCAATATTTAAATCTTCCTCTAATTTTATAAATCTAAGCTTCAGTTCTCTCTCTTTAGTAATGTGTTGCCAAGGAAGCAGATTAGAGTGATGCTCAGCTTCAGTAATAAGAATCGTATCTCCTGGTTCAAATAGCTCTGCAACACTGAAAGCTAGTTTGTTGATTGCATCTGTAGTTCCTGATGTAAAAATAATTTCCTCTGGGTTTGCATTCATAAATTCTGCTATTGTGGCTCTGGCTTGTTCATAAGCTTCTGTAGCTTTTTCACTGAGCTCATGAATCCCACGGTGCACGTTTGCATTATATTCTGTATAGAATCGTACGACTGTATCTATAACCTTTTGAGGCTTTTGTGTTGTTGCGGCATTATCCAGATAAATCAACCCTGGATTGTTTGAAAAAATAGGAAATGATTTTTTAATTTTTTCTTCCTGCATTAGCTGTATTTAATAACTTATGAGTTTAGGGTATTCGATTGATTTGTAAATTCGAAGCTATTATAAATTGTTTTTATACTTATTGCATCAGTAGCCCTTTACTTCTTAATGGTGTAGGAGAGCCTATTTCAGGAAACCTTCCACTATTAGAGCTTCTGCTTGGTGCTTGCTCAAGCCTCTACTCATCAGATAATGAAGCTGAGAGCTATCTATTGAACTAACAGTAGCGCCATGTCCTGACTTTACGGCATCTTCCATTATTTCCAAACTTGGTATAACCTTTGCCTGAGCTTTATCAGACATCATCAAACAGTTGATCCTAAGGTATGTGTCTGTCTCTTTTGCTCCATATTCTATTCTTAAAATAGCCTCTATATCAAAATAAGCATTTTCCCAAAGTACGGCCTTGATCGTGATGTTGTATTTAATATTAGGGTTTTTAACAATGAACTTTACCACGTCTTGCCAATAAGAGTTTTTTTCTCCTACATAGATAATTTTTAGCTCTCCTCCTTCTTGGATATTAAATACTTTATTTTCAATTTTATTTAAATCTAAAGCGCCCATAAATAAATGTGTCTAGCCTACACTGCCTTCCATGCTTAATTGAATTAAAGCATTTAGTTCCACTGCGTACTCCATTGGTAGTTCTTTCGCTACTGGTTCAAGAAAACCTGCAACTATCAAACTAGTAGCTTCCTCTTCTGAAAGGCCTCTGCTCATTAAGTAAAATAATTGATCTTGTGATACTTTACTGACGCTGGCTTCGTGTTCAAGAGAAACTTCTTTATTCTCTATAATATTTGTAGGATAAGTATCAGTTCGGGACTTGTTGTCAAAGATTAAAGCGTCACATATGATTTTGGATTTAGATTTTTTCGCATGGTGGGTCATCTGTAGCATACCTCGGTAACTGGTGTGCCCGCCGTTTTTGCAAATAGACTTAGAAGTAATCAAACTAGACGTCTCAGGCGCTCTATGGATCATTTTTGCTCCAGCGTCCTGGATCTGTCCTTTGTCTGCATAGGCTATAGATAATACTTCACCATGCGCTTTCCTGCCTAACAAGTATACAGCAGGATATTTCATTGTAGTTTTAGATCCTATGTTGCAGTCTACCCATTCCACTCTAGCATTCTCATAAGCAGCAGCTCGCTTAGTTACCAAATTGTAGACATTGCTGGACCAGTTTTGGATAGTAGTGTATCTTACTTTTGCGTTTTTGTGGGCAAATATTTCTACTACTGCGGCATGCAGAGAGTCTGTTGTATACATCGGAGCGGTACAGCCTTCTATATAATGGATTTCACTATCCTCGTCTGCGATAATCAAAGTCCTTTCAAACTGTCCCATATTTTTTAGGTTGATTCTAAAGTATGTTTGAAGAGGAATATCCACTTTGACGCCTTTAGGGATATAAATAAAGCTTCCTCCACTCCAAACAGCAGTATTAAGCGCAGCAAATTTATTATCTTTGTAGGGGATGATTTTTCCAAAATATTTTTCGAAAAGTTCGGGATATTTCTGGAGGCCAGTATCAGTGTCTTCAAAAACGACTCCCAGACCTTCCCATTGTTCTTTGAGTTTTGAGTATATAACCTCGGACTCATATTGCGTCGCTGTACCTGCGAGAAATTTTCTTTCAGTCTGTGGAATCTTCAATCTTTCAAAAGTATGTTTAATCTCTTCAGGAACTTCATCCCATGAGTGCCCTTTAGAACCATTGGCTCTGGCAAAATAGTGAATATTACTAAAGTCAATGTCAGAGAGGGCAGCTCCCCATGTTGGCATAGGTCTTCGTTCAAACTCGTTATAGGCTTTCAGTCTTCTTGCCAGCATCCATTTAGGTTCATTTTTAATGTTTGAAATACGTCTGACAACTTCTTCACTGATTCCTTTAGGGAATTTAGTCTTGTATTTGACCTTATCCTTAAAGCCGTACTTAGTTTTATAGTCTTGGTTTAAGTTAATTGAATCCATAGTTATTTAAGTTTTTTAAATCCTACTTTTTGGATTATTTTTACCAGATCTTGCCCCCCTGTCTTGGCAATAACTCCTTGCCTCATAATGTGGACATAGTGAGGCTCTATATAGTTGAGTACCCTATCATAGTGAGTAATAAGTAAAAGTGCCATATTTGTCTGTTCATAGATTTTTCTTATAGCAGAAAAGACAAGATCAAGCGATTCGATATCCAGCCCTGAGTCGGTTTCATCGAGTATTGCCAGGCTTGGTTCCAGTATTGCCATCTGGAGTATCTCTGATTTCTTTTTCTCTCCACCTGAGAATCCTTCATTCAAATTCCTTTCTAGAAATTCTTCTGGCAAGTCTACTACTTTTAGCTTAGAACGCAATAGTTTCCTAAATTGCAACACTGAGAGTTTGCCTTTCTCTAAATGATTAGTGTTATAAGCAAGTCTTAAAAAATTTTCTAGGTTTACTCCTGGAACCTCGGTTGGATACTGATTAGCTAGGAATAGTCCTAGATGTGATCTGGTATCGGCTTCTTTATGTGTGATATTTTTGTTTTTGAAGTAGATCTCTCCTTCCGTAACATTAACTTCTGGAGAGCCCATAAGAGTTTTGGCAAGAGTACTTTTGCCTGAGCCATTGGGTCCCATCACCACATGGATTTCATGCTCTTTGATCGTTAGGTTTATCCCCTCTAAAATTTTCTGTTGCTCTATTTGAGCTTTGAGATTCTTAATTTTAAGCATACTGTTTTTCATAAAATTAAGAGTAATTATAACAAAGCAAGTAAAGCTGTTTGATGAATGGCTGAAAAGTCTACTGTGAATTTTTGTGTTTTGAAGACATTTCGTTTTTAAGCCTGATTAGCTTAAAGTATTCAGATAGCAAAGTGGGTAGTATCACTATATGAAACAAAGGAATTGTCCATATTTTAATATCATTGGCGATAAATACAAGTAGAAAAATTATAAATATATAATAGAAGAGGAGAATATGTACTATACTGACAAACCATTTTAGATCTTTAGTCATATACAGTGCTATTGCAAATAGAATAAATGGGAGTGAGAAGGAAGCCGATATCATAAAAATGATATCTAGTATTTCTTGATACTCAAACCCCCTAAGATAGACACTTATTGGAGGTGTTAACAAAGTAATCAGGAAAGCTAGTATTGCTCCTAGTCTAAAATTTTTAGGACTTAAGAATTCACTTTCCTGTATCATAACCTTTAATTTTTTTCCGGAGATTTGTTCTTTTAGTGTATTGTAAATTTCTTTTTGGCTGATTCCCTCAAGGTATAAAGATAGTATTTCCTGTCGGATTTTTCCCTCTTCTATTTTTTTTTGAGTAATTTTAATAGGCATATCTTTCTTCAGGCGAAGTATCTTTTTTTATCGTCTTCCTGACTCGAGGTTTGGGTGTTTTGGACCAGCTCTTGTCATAAAGAATACTGATCAAGTTAAATAGTAGTATTGCCAGTACAACCCCTGATGATAGCAAGATAAAGTCAAAACTAAATCCACCTAGATAGAAGGCAGCTAAAGAAAAAATAGAAAATATCGCTAATTCGAGAAAAAGGGTCTGCTTTATATCGAAACCTATGTCCATCAGTCTGTGGTGCAAGTGGGTTCTGTCACTGATAGATAAAAGCGCAAGCGGAGAATTTAGCTTGTTGTGCTTAATCCTTCCTATCAAAACCCAAAGCATGTCTATTAGAGGTAGCGTCAAGATCATAGTTGCGGTTACCAATTTGGTTTGACTTTGAATGGCCATGGTAGAGAGGAAGAATCCATATACAAGGTGACCGACTGTTCCTCCAAATATTCTTGCGTTCGGGAAGTTAAAGGGTATGAATCCCATAACTGCTCCAGCAAAAACAAAGAATATCATAGTATACTCAGGGCTACCCAGTTTCATGGCTAACGCACCAAAGATAAGACTGGCAATAAAGGTCATGCTTTCACCTAAGGCGTCTATGCCACAAACCCAAGATAGAGCATTTGTGACTAGTAGTATCCAAAAGATAGTTATCAGATCAGCTGGAAATAAGAAATTATAACTATATCCCAGTATTTCCAGTTGATGTGAGAAATTTACAAAAGATTGTTCAAACCCGGCGATAGAAATTTTTTCAATAGTCACTCCAGAGGCAACGACGACAACAGCTGCAGCTAACTGAAAGAGCAGCTGTGTTTTTCCTGATAACTCATACTTGTCATCTAATATGCCGTTAATTGTCAATATGCCGATTCCAATTAAAATTCCAGTAATATCTGTAGGGACGTTGTTAAACACGGTTAAAGTAATGAAGAAACCGATGACGATTGCGAGCCCTCCTAGCCTTGGAACTATTCTATTATGGATGCGTCGATCCTTTGTTTGATCGACCCTGTTTCTCATTTTAGTTGGAAGGTCTATAAAGCCATATTTTTTTGCAAATCTCCCAATCATAGGTGTGAGCAGGAATGTTATAAAAAATGCAAACAGTGCAGACGGGATATAAGAAAAATATTGTGTTATTGCTAGAGGTAGATCGATCATTGTTATAGTAAGCTTATACTCAAAATCTGTGCAAACGCTATCAAAAATAAAATATTTATAATACTCATGGTAATTCCTAGGATGTGTGAGAGTCTCCTATCGTATTCAAAAATATTACGATTCAAGTTAAACAGAATAAGGGCTAGGATTCCATATACTATGGGTATAAGTATTACCACACCTTTATCGATTAGTACCCAACCTGCTTTATTAGGTTCGTAAAATAGAGGCATATCAATATATATACTGTCAAAGTTGAGAATCGAAAGTACAACTACTACAGTCGGAAATATAATGGAGGAAAGTAGAGCGAATGCGAAGACATAGCTTCTCCAGAAGGGCATGACTTCAAGCCTACGCTCCATATCCTTTAATTTCTTGTGTAGAGATTGGACGACAGAAAGCTTGTCCTGCTTGATGTTCATTTGAAACTGATCGGAAGCATTAAAATTATTCTTTTTGATAAATTTTTGTATATCAATCTGGTTATTTTTCATGTCGCCTCATTATAGATCAAACTCTCAAATTGGTCGAATCAAAGAGAAGGCTATAGCACTTTATCTATAACTTTATATAGTTCAGTTTCAAAGTTTTCTGGTGAGAACTGAGCAATGCTAGAAGTAACTTGTCTCTGATCAAATGTAAGTTTCTCAAATTTTTTTACAGCTTCTATAATATCTGAGCTTGTCTGTCCAGCAAATAAAACCCCGTTATAGTTATCTCTAACAATCTCTTTTGCTCCTCCTTTATCGTAGGCTATAACAGGTGTGCCAGCAGCAAGTGCTTCCACCATTACAATACCAAAGTCTTCTTCTGCAGCAAATATAAAACCTCTAGCTTCCTGTAAAAATTTGATTTTTACTTCTTCGTCAACAAAGCCTGGTAAGGTGGTTTTGGGCCCGGCTATTTTTTCTAAATACCCCCTCTGAGGGCCATCACCAATGACTACCAATTCTTTATTAAGCTCTGCAAAGGCTTGGACTATTAATTCAATTTTCTTATAGTCATATAATCTGCCTATAGTAAGATAGTAATTTTTTTTATTAACTTTTTTTGAATTTATAATCTTTTCCATTTGCACTGGAGGGTAAATAATTTGAGCTTTCATGCCATATACGTCTTCTATCTTCTCTCGAATATTCTTGCTATTTGTTAGCACCTGGTCAGCACTTTCTACTGCATGTTTGTCAACAACTTTGAGGTTCTCTATTGGAGATTTGAGCAGCTTCTTAACTATGCGAGGCAGTTTGTGATAAAAGGCAGTTTCATATCCCCAGATAAATCGTGGTGGCGTATGTATGTAAGCTATATGCTTTGTTGATTTATCAGTATTGATATACTTTGCAAAAGCTGAAGATGAGCTTATAACCAAATCATACTTACTAAGATCTAGATTCTTGAAATACTTAATTTGAGAAAATAGAAAAGCTTTATACAATCTTTTTGGTAAATTGAGCTTGCTGATAGTGGAGTAATTAAGTCTGTGTTTTTTCACTTCAAACCAAAAAGCCCTTTGTTTTTTAGATGGTCTAAAGATGCTTGTATAAATATCTGCTGAAGGGAATATTTTTAGTAATTCCCATAGTACTTGTTCAGCTCCTCCATACTCGTATAAATAGTCATGCGTAATTGCTACTTTAAGATTTTTTAAATCTCTATTCATTTCAAAAATATTTAATTAATTTGAATTAGGAATTAGCGAGAAGTGTCGCCTTGAGCTTGCCCGCCCGCCGGCTGGCGCGGTCGAAAGGTAGACACTTGGAGCT
>CAYMJM010000023.1:0-10272 GCA_964391325.1 uncultured Candidatus Saccharibacteria bacterium
AGTGGGCCAGCGATTATAAACGAATGCACAAAGCCCAAATAGTTAGAAATGCCATAACTACCTATATGGAGGCAGACAAAGATTGGCAGGAATTTCTCCAGGAAGAGGCTTAGCTAGCGCGCGGCGTCCCATATATGACAGTAAAAAAGCTCAAATTGTGTTATACTCTCTAACTTATTTTGATTTGATGGAGCATATGAAAAAAAGTACAAATGCCCTCACTGCTTATCTACCGCTCATGTAAACCGCCAGCGAAAACGCGGGAAATCATTAGTATATCTATGTAAATCATGCCCCAAATACTTCTCAGTCAAGACTGATTACTCTCTCAATCACGAGGCAATTTTGTTAGACCATTTGGATGGAATTTCTATCCGAAAGTTGGCAATTAAATACGGTATTTCTAAAAGCAAGTGTCAACGAATTTGTTTTGAGGAACTTAAAAAGTTACCAGATAACAATCAGTATACTCTTGAACATAGTGGGACATTTGGAAAAGTACTGATGCCTGATGCCAAGTATATCAAGGTAAAAGGATTCAAGGACAAGCTAGCTTTTCTCTGGGCAGTGGACTATTTTTATCATGATTTTCCCGTCATTTCTTTAGCACCTAGCGAGAGTTATGCATCTTGGGGTAGATTCTTCAAACAGTTTGAGTATATCAATAGTCACTATGATGTCATAGTTTGTGATGACAATACCTCTTTGAAATTGGCTGCTGTCAGACATTTTCCACTAACTAAAATACAGACCTGTTACAATCATTTGAAAGAAAATTACAGGCGTATTCTGAAGGTAAGAAGCCAGAGTAAATACAAGCATTTTATGAGTTTGGTTGAAGAAGTTTTATGTAGCGAGAAAATATCATTAGAGGAGTTTAATACAAGATTACAGACGGCCTTTGACCTCTATCACAACGATCCTCTTGCCTTTTCAATTATCATGGATTTGAAAAAAAGAGAAAAAGAAATACATGCTCATAGATTTTTGAGTTGCTCTCCAAAGACTACCAACTTAATTGAAGGCTTCAATTCTCAATTAGAGTCAAGGTTATTCTCTATTAGAACTTTTCAAAGCTATGAGCATGCAAGTCTTTGGCTGAATGGATATGTTCTGAAACGGAGGTTCACGCAATTTACTAATTGCAAAGGGCAATTTAAGAACCTGAACGGGAAAAGACCAATTGAGATTACTTTAAAAAAGGAGAAGATAAAAAACCCACCGAAAATTTTTAAAAGAATTTGACCGAAACTGTCAATTTTGGTACACTACCCACTTTTTATTATCTGGGAAAGCTCTCTTTTATGGACTTTTCTTGTAAAGTTATAGTCTGCTTTACCTCATCCGCAATTTCAAATCCATTCTTTTCTAGTGCCTTCACAACCATTGTTAGTGGAAACCCCGCCATATTGAAGTAGCTTCCATTTATTGATTTGATAAACATCCCTCCCTGTCCCTGTACGGCATAGCCCCCAGCCTTCTCAAGAGGTTCCTCAGATGCAGCATAATCTTCTATTTCTTTTTTAGACAAATTTTTAAACTCTACAATAGTGCTTTGTACTCCTTTGTATACAATTTTCCTATTTTGTACTAACACTAAAATACCTATTACATTATGTGTCTGTCCATTAAGGTTAGCCAATACGTCAATTGCCTCTTCCTTGTCTTTTGGTCTATTCATAATAACTCCGTCTTTGACAACTATCATATGATGTCCAATAACATAGGAGCTTTTATTGTCTTTAGCAACCGATACTGCTTTTTCTAGTGCAATTCTCTCTACAAAAGCCTGAGGATTCTCTGATTTTTCTTTGACGATGTCATCTGATATTCCAGGATCCTGCATCGTAAAAATCAAACCAAGTTTGTTCATCAGACTTTTTTTGTGGGGCGAATTAGAAGCTAATACTATATCCATTTATCTCTTTTAAAAGCTGCGACATATACCTGTATTATACCATACAACTGATATTTTCGGATACTATTATCCGATCAAAATCTACTTTAAATACTAAAAAAATCTACCTTAACAAGATCTAAGAATAGACCTCTATATCTTGGGGAATGAACTCTCTAAAATTTTGAGGGTTGACTGTGACAGACGTGGCCATTCCCTGCACAATTCTCTTTGCTACCTTTCGTGCAACTCTAGTAAGGTTTCTTTCCAGCTGACGTATCCCAGCATCAAAGCCTAAAGGGTTTATGATTAAGTCCCACACATCATCAGTAAATTGAAGCTGTTGTTCACTTAAGCCGACAGCCTTTCTGACTTTCGGGAATAAATAATTCTTAGCAATAACTTTCTTATCAGCAGATGAGTAACTTGAAAAACGAATCACTTCCAGCCTGTCTAAAAGAGCTGTAGAAATTCCTCCAAGATTGTTTGCCGTAGTAATAAAAATACATTTCGAAAGATCTACAGGGTAATCAATATAGTGATCTACAAAAGTAGCGTTTTGCTCAGGATCCAATATCTCAAGCAAAGCGGCCATTACATCAGCTCTCAGAGCTGCCTGTCCGCTAACTTTATCTATCTCGTCGAGGAGAATTAAGGGGTTCATAACTTTTGTGTTCGCAAGCGCCTTAATTACTTGCCCTGGTTCAGCATCTGACTCACCCTTATTTCTACCTCTTAGTTCCATCGAATTACCCATAGCACCCAAAGAAATTCTGACAAATCTCCTTCCTAGTGCATTTGCTATAGATTTAGCCATTGAGGTTTTCCCCACACCTTGTATACCGACAAAACACAATACCGGCGCATTTGAGCTACTGCCTTTTAAGGTTTTCATTTTTTCCTGATCTGTAAGAGTAGGATTTTGTTCCAGCTGTTGTGTACTGTCAACTTGAAGTTTCATTACAGCCAAGTACTCTAGGATATGATCCTTTACATCCTCAAGTCCATAGTGATGTGCATCCATTTCGACCTTCACCTGCTCTAAAGAAAGATTGTCCTGCGTATACTGTCCCCAAGGAATTGCTGCAATCCAGTCAGCATATTTTTTAATACTTTCAAACTCGGAAGAGTATCCACCGACCTTGGCGGCTAAGACAAGTCTACTTGTCATTGTACTCAAACGTTGCTTTAGCTCAGCAGGAATCTGGGTTGTATTAATCAGACGAAGCAGATCATTAATCTCTGGTAGCTGAGACAAATCAAAATTTGAACCAGTAGGAGCAGTTGTCATAATTAATTCTAAAGAAATTTACTCCATTCTAATAAAAAAAGCCCTCCCTGAACAGGGGGGCTTTTTGATTTCTAACTTAAGTCTCTTATTCTTCTACTGGAACCTCCTCGTCAGCAACCTCTTCACTCTCTGCTCCTTCTACTTCCTCCTCTACCACTTCCTCTTCAATAATCTCTTTTTGTGGTGGGGCAATATAAGCTATAGCTGTGCTTGTAACTTCTATATCAACCAACTCAACTCCTTCAGGCACCTTAATATCAGAAAGCATAATATTGTCCCCGACTTCTTTAAGGTTTGAGGTGTCTACAACAAAATTGGTCGGAATATCCTTTGGAAGACAGCGAACTTCTACCTCGTTAATAGGCGTTACCAAAAATCCAAGATTATTCTTGACAGCCGGTGACACCCCTTCAAAAAGCACAGGAACTTGAGTAACAATCTTGGAGGTAGGATCAATTTCATAAAAAGAAACATGAATATATTCTTGTTTTAAAAAATCTTCCTGTACTTCCTTGATAAGTACTGGTGCTCTATATCCCTCTGCTTCAATTTCCAAAGTCACCAACTGGTTTGTTCCAGCTTTCTTGAATACCTCTTCAAATTCTTTAGGGTCCAGAACTAACATCATTGGCTCTCTTTTTGGTCCATAAATGGAAGCGGGAAGTAAATTCTGGTTTCGTAGAGTCTTGACCTTTTTTCCCTGTATTTCTCGTTTATGCGCTGTAATTTTCATTTTATTAAATTTGTAATAAAGTTAATTTTACTCAGCAAGGCTTAAAATCACTCTTCTGTCTCCTTCATCTCCTTCACTTGTACTTAATATTCCATCCTCGGATTTAATAACCATATGTACTATTCTTCTTTCTGCCGGATTCATCGCAGGTAACTCAATTTTCTGCTTTGATTCTCTAACTTGATCTATAGCTTTTAAAACCATTTCTTTTATATGTTCTTCCCTCTGTTTTTTATATTCATTTACGTCAACAACTATTCTAATATCTTGTGTTACCCCCTCCTGTTTCAAAAATTTAGATATCATCATTCCTGTTACCTGCTCAAATGATCGCAAGGTCTTACCTTGGTGACCAATCAATAACCCCAAATTTTCTCCTTTTATTTTTACATGAATATATTTCCGTTCTTTTTCGCCTTCAACTACATGCCCACTAATTTCGGCATCGAAATCTAATTCCTCGAGTAAATCTTTTGTTACTTCTAAAATTTTTTGTATCAGTTTATTTTCGTCCATTTTTTCTTTTTCGTTTATTTTTTGCTGGTTTCGAGCTCTCTGTTTTGGTACTGTTCTGTTGTTTGGTTTCTACTTTTTCAGTATAAAATCTTGTTCTGAATTCCTGTATTAACTCAGTGCGCTTCATGAACACCTGCTGGATTATAACAAACAAACTGGTCGTAGCAAAATATAAACTCAATCCACTTGGATAACTCAGCGAGAAAAACCCTAGCAATAGAGGGAAAAACATCATCATTTGTCTATTTGTATTCTGGAAAACTTCTGAAAAACTGGGAACTTCTTCTGCCTTCTTACTCTGCTTCTTCTCTTTTTCAGCAGGTATTGGTTCAGGTTGAGTACTTGCAGTCATAATTCTCATGGAGAAAAATTGAGTCAGGACTAGTACCAAAGCCACTAGTAGGTACGGCCATGACTCAGCCCAGTTTGTGATTCCGACACTATTTGCCGTCTGTCCTAAATTTAACCAGTCACCTAAAAAAGTTACGTCAAACTCATGACCTTCTTGGAATTTACCTACAAATCCATATGCTATTTCGTTGAATGCAGCAGTCCCATGCTGCAGGAGGTTTCTAATAACATAGTTAATTTGAATCAGAAGCAATAACTGTAAAATAAGGGTTAGACATCCAGATAGTTGTCCAGGTAAATATTGACCTTGAAGTTTTGCAAGTTCCTGGGTCTGACGTTCTTTGTTTTTTTTGTACTTCTCTTTAATCTCTTTATACTTTGCTTGAAACTCTTTATTTTTATCAACATTCTTAAGTTGTTTGATTGCAAAGGGCAGCAAAAGAAGCCGTGTCAAAACTGCGAGCATAATCAATGCCCATCCTAAATCCTCTCCAAAAAAGCGGTATAAGACTACGAGTGTATTGAAAACGAGGTCGTATAATGGGTCGATAAACAGAAATCCACCGGAATTCATTAATTTATTTTTAAAAGTTATGATTAACTTGAGGATTTTAACACAAAACGCACTTTTTTAAGACAGTCGTTTTTCAAGCTCTATTCCTTTGCGTGCTTCAATCATTGCCTCTTTGAACTTCTTATCTCTAACTAATTTTAAAACCCTATCTTCTATGGTTTTGCGCACTTTCTTTTCGTACTCTACCATCATTGGGACAACAACATCAGCTAGCTCCCTGAAATCATCATCTAGCTTAGGGAGAATTCTATAAAGTTCTTCGTAGCTGATATTCTCCGGAATTTTCTCTAAAACTGTCGCCGCAATTTTTTGCGCTCTCTCCTGACTCATCTCCCCACTTCTAAGCTTATCTGTTATAAGAGCAACAATGTCTTTTTGTATTCTCTCTCTTAAAGCGTTGACGTTCTCTTCTGCCATTGATAAGATTTAATAAGTTTAAATTTCATCCAGGCCACTCTCCTGCAACAGCTTAGGTTCTAGTTCGTCTGTATTCTGATAGATCAGGGAAAGTGCCTTCATAATCTCCTGCAACCTTGTGTCTCCATATTCTGTAAGTTTTCTTATAGCCTGAAGATCTCTTTCCATCCCAGTCATTTGTCTCTCAAACTGTAAAAATTTTGATTCTAGCTCATTGATCTGCTGAAAGAGAGATCTACCTTCCTGCGCCCCTACTTCTCTATGCAATGCTTCAACATTCGATTCTACCCTCGCGAATCTACTCATGAGTTTATAGAAGTCTTTGGAAAGCCTGTCTAATTCACTATCAATCTCATATAGCTTATCCGCCATATAAAGATACTAATAAATACTTGATTAAAGTATAACAGATTAGGAGAAATATTTATTAATCAGCAATTAAACTGGATTATGAGTTCATTACTTAATGCCAGTTTACGCTCTGAGCCTCGACCCTACTCGCAGAGAAGTTAACTAGATTTTACTAGATATGCAGGGATCTACTAGATATAATACTATTATGTCATATACTCACACGAATTTCGAGTGGAATTGGTACGATCCTGATTATACAAAAGTTTACGATAAGCTGAATCAGAGATTCAAACAACTGTATTCGAAAAGTGCTTTTAGCTTGGCAGGGAAAGCAAGAATAGCTACCGGTCACCAAATTCTGGAGGTTGGAGCAGGTACTGGCGTTTCTACCGAAGTCCTATGTAAAATAGTCTGTAACACTGGGCACATATACATGACAGATGTCAGCGAGCAAATGCTTACCCTCTCTCGCAAACATTTGAATAAGTATAAAAATATTACTACTCACCGCTTAAATGCGAGAGATTTACCTATATTTATCCAGAATAATAGATTAGAAGGCAAATTAGACAGAATATTTTCCAGCTTCGGTTATTACTATATATACAAATATGAGGATATTTGGATGAAGGCAGCTTTCTTCGCATTGAAGCAGGGGGGTATATTAACTTTTAACGTTACCAATTTCCTTGGGGAATTTAAGATAGATAATAAATTATACAATTCATTTGTCCCGATGATCCACAAAAATTACGATGATTTCTTGAAGAGAAAAGGGTTCAAAAAAGGAATTGGGCAGGAAGTATCTTCTCTAGTAACTGATGAAAAATTTACAAATATCCGGAATAAATTAGAAGCCATTGAATTTAATAAAATTCAAATGTCTGTATCTTATTTACCCATAAATTGCTATGAAGCATTAGTTTTGATGATCGAAGGATTTTATAAATATGGCTCCAGTGTAAACTGGTCAAGTACAATACAATCGCTTCCATTGCGACAAAGATATAAACTGCTTATTGAAGGTGCAAAAAGTATGCAAGATGAACTTATGCAGTTAGGAGAATATCCTGCAATAGTAGATGTAATTGCTCAAAAGGATTGGTAAATGAGCCTAGTGAGAAAGCAAGAAGACGAAAAGTTGAGAACTCTAATTCGCAATTCAGGTTAATTATAGATTTATACTTCACTTTGTTCTTGGTGAGGTTCTTTAAACGAAACAACAACAGCTTTACCTTTGACGTTACCATTTTCATCTGTTTCCAGAGTAGGAAACTCTCCCTGTTGAGTTTGACTCAAGCTTTTTAAGGTATCCGAACCGCCTGCCAGTAATGAAAATGAATCACCTCTCTGCCCAGCTAGATAAGCAACCATTTGTAAGCCTCCCCTTGGATCCTCATATGGAATTTTGGGCTTCTCTTGTCCTTCAGTATAAGCCTCATTAACTTGATATATCGTCCTCTCTGACCAACTTTCTGATATATTATCTATAAGGAAATAAGTTATACGATCTTCTTCTAATCCAGAGGACTCTCCAACTAGTAAATGTACTAGGCACTGTTGCTGTTGCTCTTCCTCCTTCAGACGCCCTGCAGCTGTAAATGCATTATGTAACAGTGTCCTTATTGACATGGCTTCCTCCAAAGAGCGGAAAGTGATTCCTTCATCGTTGGAAAAATCTACCCTTTCCCTTTCTGCATCTGGAAAGGTTTCGAGCAATCTATCCAACGGCAAAGGGTCTCTAAAGGCCTCTTTATCGAACAGCTGAACTAAATTGATGGCTGCCTCAAGATAGTCTTTGCCTATCTGTAATAAATCACCGCCTATCTCCTCAGAGTCTCCGATCTGTTGCCATAATGAGAGATACCCACTTAATTTATTTACTACATTTCTGTATTCATGCGATACTAGCGTTATTAATCTCTCATCTATATTTATATGGTCAGTTATATTGAGCCTTGGAAGAACCTGCAGTTCTCCTGTAAGTATGTCTTGCTCTTGTACGCCTGCGTTCACCTGTTTTATAGCCTCTTGTATGTCGCGTAAATTATCTAAGGGGGTTAAAGTTCCCTGCTCTGCTTGTCCTTCTCGTTCAATGGATATATCTGTCATAGTTAGCGCCTTACCATCTAATAGTTAATTTAAAACAATATTAACAGAATTTTACTAAAAAACGAACCCTACGAATTGAGAGAGACTGTACTTCAACCTTTATCCTTTCTAAGCCTTTTAGGCACTTCTTCTATAACACACTTGATCAGCAAGAAAGTGCCTACATGGTATAATTTTCCATGAACAGTCTAACTCGTGTATACCCTTCCTCTGGGCAATCAATAAATAAGAATCCACCATTCTTGCTGGCAATATTTCTAACCTCATTTAACCCAATACCATTTCCTCCCAAGGGAATCCCATCATCAAAACTGATACCGTTATTAATTACGTCTATAGAAAACATTCCTTCTTCGTAGCCATTGACTGTCACCTCTGTGTAAGGATGATCGGCAAATGAACTTGCTTCTATAGCGTTTTTCAAAAGTTCAAATAAAGCGTATCTCACAGGCGCAATTTGCCTATTACTAACCAAGCCTTGCTGATTTAGCAGAACAACTACAGATTGAATTGTCTCCTGCATGCCAGACACTTCTAATGTAGAAGTTTCGACAGGCGCGGGTATTTCGGACCAAAACACATTTATTACCGTAAAAGTCTGATTATATAACAAAACAATATATATTTGTAATATATTTAATTCTTTAAGATCTAGGGATGTTTTATCTATAAAGCGTGCATTTTCAGATATTAGCTTCTTTTCACCCTATGTACATTGATAAGCGACGGATAATTATTCAGCACATACATTCTGCACACCCTCCTCTTCTTCCAGAGGTACTGACGGTTTCGGCTGTTCATACTGGACCTCTCTATTCTGAGGAATTTGGGCAAACGGCTCCTCAATATCCACCTTGCCGAATTCATCTAAATCTAACCATTCTAAATCAGCCTCATCAAAGAACTTAAGATATACATTATTCCATCTTGCTTTTAACCCTCCAATATAAGTATGAGAAACAGGAGATAATTTTTCATGCTCTGTTGCTGCAAATAACTCCTTTTCGAAGTCTTCAGGTGTCCCTTCTCGTGCCCAATAACTGTAATCGCATAAGCTACCAGTACCCCAGCTTCTTGACTGGACATTCGAGACCGAGAAAATTTTTACATTATACTCTTCAGGTTTATATATTGTAGCTTTTGCTTTAGTGGTGCCTCGAGCCATGACATATTCGATACTTAACTCTTCTGCTACCCTAATTGTATCTTCGTCATAAGCAAAATACTTTGAAGCAAATACACGCATTGACTTGCCCGTGCATCTTTCTACCGCGGACTTTGTGTCCGTCATTATTTGCTTCTGCTCATCATAAGTAATATCCCAAAGTGGCTTCTGTGGGTATACTCCAACAATCTCTATATTTTTATCCTGCAACTTTTTGAGTGCTTCGCAATTCTCATTTATAAACTTAGAGTCAACCATTACCATTCCAGGAATGTCTCTTTTATCCATTTCATTGGCCATATTATTCAGACCGTCCATCCCTTCAAACTCGATCAAAAGCATCATTGCCTTATGCTTACTTGTTAGTTGTTTGTATGCAACAAAACCTCCAGCTACTAGTACAGGGATTAAGAACAGAAGACTGAAGTACAGAATAATTCTTTTTCTTCTCATGGCAGAAGATTAAAAAATAAATTTTACCTATCAAGAAGGATGAGCTATTTTTATAGCCTTCCCTTCAATAATTGCAGATGATAATTTCTTCAATGCCGAATTTAATATTCTGTTATAGGTCGGTTGTGAGACATTTAATTGCGCAGCAACTTCTATTTGATCCATATTCTCGTAGCAACTATGCTTTATTGCCTCGAATTCATCATGATTAATCTCTATAATTTCTAACTCCTCAATTGGAATTCCTTTTGGCTTAAATACAAATAAATCGGGGGTACAGCAATATTTTCGTGTTTTATGAGGTCTTGCCATAGTTATGAATATTTATTCATAACTATATTATAACAAAATTTTTAGAAAGTAAATAAGGGAAATAATTGACAGTGGAGCATTGTATACGGAGGTAAAA
>CAYMJM010000024.1:0-10199 GCA_964391325.1 uncultured Candidatus Saccharibacteria bacterium
GATTCGAACCAACGACCTTCAGGTTATGAGCCTGACGAGCTGCCACTGCTCCATCCCGCGACTCTGACTTTTAGGTTTATCTAGGATTATTTCTCCTGTTTTAATCGCACACGATTATACTAAATTATTTCGATTTACGCCAATCTTAGAAAAGGAATTATTTAGTAGATATAAGGATTTATGGTAAAATTACAGAAGTTGTTCAATCATATTCAAAAGTTGCCAGAAGCTCAGTTGGCCTGTCAGCTCCACAAGAACAGATGGGTTAAAAAAGCTATGTCTGCTTGAGTGCTGGCGGGATAGCTCAGTTGGTTAGAGCATCGGATTCATAAACCGAAGGTCGTGAGTTCAACTCTCACTCCCGCTACAGTCAGGCAGACAGAAAACTGCCCATACTGACTGCTTACGATATGAACAAATTTAATAATTTAGAAACTCTGTTTAAAATAGAGCCACTATTATTTAAGTTAGCTGTAGAATTTCATCTCTAGAATTACGGAAAGGATTTTAACTATGAGCAATAACACTAATAAATCATCACAAAAACAGGCAGACATTCGCAGGGGATTGCCACAGAGACGTTCTTTTGCTTTCAGATTGTCGTTGACAAACATTCTAATTCTCTTATTTGTAACTTTTTTGGGTTACTATTTGATCTCCTCGTTTTTTGCTCCTGATAAAGGTGCAGAGATTACTATAGATGAATTTGTGTCAAATATTAAAGAAAATAGATACTCTCAAGTTAATATTGAATATGATGGAAAAGCTGTAGGATTTGAAAAGTACTTAGAGAAGAGTAATGTGGATTTAAACGAGCTACAACTTAGCTCTCTGGTTTCAGTCTATCGAGAGACTGACTTGCAGATAAAAACACTAGATGAATTGGTGAATGACTTTTCGAACACCAGCTCACTTCAAAAAATCAAAGATGCGTTTGTAGGTGGACGTAATGGTATCAGTGAACTAATATTCTTAGATGATTCTTTGATTGCCAAGACAACTTTGAGCTCTGACAAAGATTACCTTATTTCTGATGTGACTGAGGAGGAATTCAAAACAGCATTAAGAACCAAGGGAGTTGAAAGAGGAGACTTGAATGTTATATGGACATATTATCGTGCAGCAGGAGAAGAGGTCCCAAACGGTGACTTTCGAACCAAAGCCAGGGAGGGAGAGTATTCGGTAATATGGGAAGTAGACGAGAATGTCTATGCAGAAGAAAGAGAAGCGAATATAGAACGTACGTATGTTGTATGGAAGGGGTTTACCAATAATTTCACACAATTTCTACAGGATGAAGGGGTAAATTTCTCTGCGGGCAATGTTGAGATTTTATCAGTATATAACCCTCCATTATCAATAGATACGTTGATAATGATTGGTGGTATATTGGCTTTAGTCTTTGCAGTATCTTTGCTTGTTAAAGCCATGCAAGGACAGGGAAATAGCTTGATGCAGTTCGGACAATCAAAGGCAAGACTATTTTGGGGCAAAAAGCCTGAAGTAACTTTCGATGATGTAGCAGGTGTCCGAGAAGCAAAGGAAGAGCTAAGAGAAGTTGTGATGTTTCTAAAGAACCCAAAAAAGTTTACAAACCTTGGAGCTAGGATTCCTAAAGGTATGTTAATGGTTGGGCCTCCAGGGACAGGAAAAACATTGCTGGCCAAAGCAATTGCAGGAGAAGCCAATGTTCCTTTTTTCCATACTTCAGGCTCAGAATTTGAGGAAATGTTGGTGGGTGCTGGAGCTTCTAGAGTACGGGATCTGTTTACGAAGGCAAAAAAAGCTGCACCTTCTTTAATTTTTATTGATGAAGTTGATGCAATTGCAAGGAAAAGAGGGACAACTGTTCAGACCAGCCATACAGAGCAAACTCTAAACCAGATTCTTGTTGAGATGGACGGATTCGAAAGTAATCAAAATGTGATTGTAATTGCCGCTACTAATAGACCTGATGTGCTGGATCCAGCGATTTTAAGACCTGGACGATTTGATAGACGAATAGTGTTGGGACTTCCTGATATAGATGGCCGGAGAGAGATCCTCGCAATACACGCAAAGAATAAACCATTGGCCAAGTCAGTTGAACTAGAAAAGGTTGCTAAAAGGACAGTTGGTTTTTCTGGTGCAGATTTGGAAAATATGTTAAATGAAGCTGCGATTATAGCTGCTAAGGATAATAGGAAGGAAATTACATTCAATGACATTGAAGAGGCAGCAACCAAAGTAGTAGCCGGTCCAGAAAAGAAACTGAATAGAACAGAGAACGAACTTGAGATGACGGCTTACCATGAGGCAGGTCATGCGATAGTTGCTAGGCTTACAGATAAAACTGATCCTGTGCATAGAGTAACTATAGTATCGAGAGGAATGGCCTTGGGTTGGACTATGCAACTGCCAGAAAGGGATAAGTACCAACAGTCCAAACAGGAGCTGGAAGCAACTATTATGGTGCTTATGGGCGGTAGAGCAGCCGAAGAACTGGTTTTTGAAGATGTTACCTCTGGTGCTAGCAATGATATAGAAAAGGCTACTTCAATAGCACGTAAAATGGTGAAGCAGTATGGAATGAGCAGTAAGTTAGGTTTGGTGAAGTATGGCGAAAACAATGAGTTACAGTATTTAGGTTATGGTTACGGAGAGCAGCGAGATTATTCTGATAATACAGCTGATGAGATCGACGATGAGGTCAAAAGGATTATCAACGAGTCATATGAAAAAGCTAAACAGATACTGAAAGACAATAAGAAGATTCTTGATGAGCTGGTCAAATTATTACTGGAGAAAGAAGTAGTCGAAGCAGAGGAATTTGAACAGTTGTTTAAGTAAGGTTGTGCTCCATCTTTTTTGTTATATAATAAGTTTAAATATGTTCTTATTATGATTTTTAAGATGGATGTAGAGGACAACAAAGAAAAGAGTATTATAAGTACTGTTACTACCCTTGCCGTAATTGGGGTAATTATTGTCATTCTTGCTGTAGTTTTTCTACTATTGACAAATAGACGGCCGTTTCAACAAAACGGCGAGACGAGAGTGGAGGAGGAAGGAAGCGATAAATATGGTATCCATTTTGAGATTTTGCCGCAAGAATATGCATTGACGGATAATGCCAGTAACTCAAGTATTTTAGATTGTCGTAAATTTTCTATACAATACAGAGTTGAACAGGAATCATCGGGTTCAGAGTGTTATAAAGTAGAAGTCAAAAAAGGAGGTGAGAACTATATCGAAATATTGACGGGTAATGGCGAAATTTCTGCACCGGTAGAGAAGTATATTTCACTAGAAGACGTGAGGATATATCCTGATGCCAAAATTAATTTACCTACTGAGCGAATCGAAATCTCTGGTTTCCCGACCAATTTGAACGGGATAAAAATTGTTTATCCTGACAGAGAATACGTGTTTTATAAAGGAATTGTCTATAAGGGTGCAGATCAGTACTCAATAGCTGTCCACGGGGAAATTAATGCTATAATTATGGATTTATTCAATACTATAACTCTCGACTAGATGCTCCCTTGCATATATTCGACTAAAAGCATTGTTTTGGGTAGAATAACCTATGGTTCTTCAAAAAGATAGTGAAAAGTTCGTGTTAGTGGATGTAAATGCTTTGGTACACCGAGCGTACCATGCTTATCCGGAAACCTTGTCTGTAGATGGGGTCCCCACAAATGCAGCGTATGGTTTTACAGTTTTATTATTAGAGGTTATTACGAAATTTTCTCCAAAGTATGTTATTTGCAGTGTAGATGCAGGGAAAGCTGAGAAGAGAATTGCGATATACAAAGAGTACAAGGCTACGAGAAAGCCGATGGATGAGAACTTGAGAGTCCAGGTGCCTATAATTCATGATATTATTCAGTCTTTGAATATCCCTATTTACAGCAAGCCTGGATACGAGGCAGATGATGTAATAGGAACAATTGTCAATATGAAAAATATAGAGGGACGGAAAGGACTTGAGACGATAATTGTGACAGGGGATAAGGATATATTTCAACTGGTGGACGATGATACCTATGTCTACCTCGCAGGGAGCAGTTTCAGTAAGTCTAAGTTGTATGGTATTGCTGAGGTAAAGGAAAAAATGGGGTTTGGACCCGATTATATTATAGATTATAAAGCTTTGAGAGGTGATCCAAGTGACAATATCCCTGGGATCTTCGGTATAGGAGATAAAAGTGCAGTTGAATTGATTGGACAGTTTGGGCATTTGGATAATGTATTTGATAATCTGGAATCTATTCAGTCTCCACGGATAAAAAAGGCTCTTGCGGGTAAAAAGTCTGAGGCAGATATGAGCAGGGAATTAGCCAGAATTATAACTGATGTTCCTTTGGAATTCGATCTAAATAATGAGGCTGTGGTTTTCAAAAGTATTGATCAGGAGAGCTTCATTAGAATATGTGAAAAGTATAGATTTAGTACAATTTTAAGGAAATATAAGCTAGACAATACAATAAAGAGCACAGGCAAGCCTTCAGGCGCTCAAATAGACATGTTTTCAAACGGAGCACAGAAAGAAGAAAGCAATGACCTGGACTATGTAATAGTTGATGATTCCAATATAGATGAATTATTTGATGCTTTTAGTAAATACCGGGAGTTTGCTTTCGATACGGAGACTAGCTCTTTGTCCGTACTGAATTCTAGTCTACTTGGAGTTTCCATCGCTTTCGAAGCTGGGCGGGCTTTCTATATTACTCGAGACACTATTGATAATCCTCTCATAAAGAAAGAGCTAAAGAGGGTCTTTGGGGGAGAAGATTACAAAAAGATCGCCCATAATATAAAATTTGATATCCAAGCCTTGAGTTTGGTTGGGATAGAGGTCAAAGGAGAAATATTTGATACTATGTTAGCTGCCTATATAGCACAGATGGGAGAAGGTCCTGTGGGTTTGAAAGATCTAGCTCGTAAATATTTCAATCTCGAATTAAGAAGTTTTAAGGATTTAGCTAGATCTGCTGAAGTAAGAGGTCATTTTGAGACCATTCCTTTAGAAGAAATTGCCCGTTACTGCTGCTATGACTCGAAAGTTTCCTTTGGATTGTACCAGCATGTATTTATGAAGACTCTATCTTTAGAGGAAAATAAAGATCTACTTAAAATTTTAACCAACATTGAATTACCTTTGATTAGAGTCTTAGATAGAATGGAGAGAACAGGGATTACGTTAGATGCATCTTATCTTCAAAAATTCGCTGGAGAGTTAGATCGTGATATTCATAACCTTCAAAAGAAAATTTTTGACTTGGCAGGTATTAGTTTTAACTTGAATTCCCCAAAGCAACTGGGAGATATATTATTTGCGAAGCTTGGGTTAACCGGAATTAAAAAGACATCAACTGGCGCTTACTCTACGGATGAGCGGGTTTTGCGAGAAATCATAGGGCAGCATGAAATTATCAGCTTGTTGTTGGAGTACAGGGAGCTATCTAAATTGAGAAATACATATACAGATAGTTTGGTTGCAAAGATCAGCTCAGAAACAGGGAGGGTGCATACTACATATAATCAGGCAGTAGCCTCGACTGGGAGACTAAGCTCAAGTGAGCCTAATTTACAAAATATTCCTGTATCTTCGGATATGGGAAACAAAATAAGAAAGGCTTTTGTCGCAGGAACAGGGAAGATTTTTGTATCTTTAGACTACTCGCAGCAGGAATTACGAATACTGTCAGCTGTTTCACAAGATGAGGAGTTGGTTCGTAGTTATAAAAAGAATATTGATGTCCATGCGTTGACAGCTTCTCGGTTATTTGAAGTAGATCTTGATAAGGTAACTAAAGAGCAGAGGGCACAGGGGAAGACAGTTAATTTTTCAATTATATATGGGATTTCTTCTTTTGGTTTAGCTGATAGATTGAAAATTCCACGTGATGTCGCCCAGCATTTTATTGACCGTTACTTTGAAATCTATCCTGGTGTAGGTAAGTTTTTTAAAGAATTGTTAGATCAGGCCCGCATCAAAGGATATGTACAAACCCTCTATGGGAGAAGGAGGACTGCCGAAGGCTTGTTGTCTAGGAATTTCAGGGTAAGAAGTGCTGTTGAACGGGAAGTTATAAACTTTCCTATCCAAGGTGGAGCTGCTGATATGATGAAGCTGGCTATGATCAAGGTAGATAAGTTAATGAGGGAAAGTAAATGGAAAGATTATAAGATGGTAGTTCAGGTACATGATGAGCTTTTATTTGAAGTCCCAGGTAAAGTAAAGGATGAAAGGGGAATAAGTTGGAATGACTACTTGCAACAGGATTCGAAGTTGGTTGAATTTATTCAGGAGATAGAAGATATAATGCTTAAAGTGAATCAATATAGAGTGCCTATGATGGTAGATGTGAGTTTAGGTAAAAAGTGGGGAGATATGGTAGAGGTTTTGTAGTCTATTAGTCTTGTTCACTTCTTATGGTATTTGTTATGTTTTTGGTTATTTGTGAAACACTGTTTCACTAGTAAACTTAACGTAACAAAGGTTATCTTATTGTGTGTAAACTTAAAAATGAGATTTATAGAATTTGCACAATTATTATCGCAGGTTGAAGAGGAACCATCTCGTAATAGGGTGATGGAGTTGCTGGCGGAATTTTTTAAAAAGCTGAAAGATGAGGAAGTACAGCCAGTCTTATCAATGATAATTGGTAGGGTTGTGCCTTCTTATATTCCAGTTGAATTTAATTTCTCGACAAAGCTTATACAAAAGAGCCTGTTGTCTAAAGGGAGCTTCTCTGCAGATGTAGTTCAAAGACTGCTAGCCGAAAAAGGCGATATAGGTTCAGTAGCAGAGACCCTATCTTCCAAACTCGAAGTTCATGATTATCCGTATACGACTATTAAAAAAGTACATGCAGAGCTGTATGAATTGGCCGTGATAGGAGGTAAGGGCTCTCAGGAGATAAAGCAAAATCTTTATTTTGACTTATTTAAAAAGATGGATCCTTTGAGTATACGTTATGTAACCAGAATAATAACAGGTAAGCTTCGATTAGGGACAAGTCATAAAACTATTTTAGATGCAATTTCGTGGACTGTTGTTGGAGACAAAGGACTTAGAAGTTTACTGGACAGGGCTTATGGCGTGCGTTCAGACTTAGGAATAATTGCAGAATATGCATTAAAAGGAGAAATTAATAAACTGGAGCAGTTAAAAATTGAAGTTGGGATTCCTGTGGCTTCTAAGCTTGTAGAACGTGAAAAATCAGCTGAAGCTGCATTTAATAGATTGGGAGAGTGTGTAGTTCAGCCTAAATATGACGGCTTAAGAACCCAAATACATTATAAGAAAAGTGGTTTTATCGAAACAGGTAAAAAGATTTTAGGAACAAATATATCTTTTGAGCTGGGCGGCGGGGTTGGCGATGTTAGGATTTTTAGTAGGAATATGGAATCTTTGACAGAAATGTTCCCGGATATAGTGAAGGCCGTTAGGATGTTGAATGTAGACTCGATTGTTTTAGATTCTGAGTCCATTGGCTATGATAAAGACAAAGATAAATTCATATCTTTTCAGGAAACAATGACGAGAAAACGGAAATATGGGATCCTGGAGAAGTCCGTTGAGTTTCCTATAAAAGTATTTGTTTTTGATATTCTTTTCCTTAATGGGAAGGATTTATCACGATTATCCCTAGCGGATAGGCTAGAAGCTTTAGCTCAGGTGTTCGGAGGTGGCACTGTAGTTTCCGGAGGATTTGAGAATAAAGAGTTTGATAAGATAGCAAGCAACCAGGATGTTATGACAATGGCAGGTTCTCAAATAGTAAGGACGGAGGTAGAGCTAAACGATGTTTTCAGGAATACTCTTGCTCGTGGTTTGGAGGGAGTTATAGTGAAAGACCTTAAGGGTGAATATACACCCGGCACTAGAAATTATGACTGGATTAAATTGAAAGCCAATACCTATGAAGATCTGGTGGATAGTGTGGATTGTGTTGTTCTAGGGTATTATTATGGACGTGGTATTAGGGCGAAGTATGGAGTCGGGGCATTTCTTGTAGGTGTTTATGACGAGAAAGTACAAAAATTTCAAACTATTGCAAAAGTTGGTAGTGGCGTAAAGGATAATGAATGGGAACATTTTTTACAAGATATAAGTCAGTTTCAGACCACGAGTGTTCCCGATAACGTTGAGATAGATAAAGACATGATGCCGGATGTAGTATGTGAGCCAAAGATTGTTGCAGTTATTGATGCGGATGAGGTTTCCAAAAGTCGCAAACATACTGCAGGCAGAGATCAAGGTGTAGGATTCTCTTTGAGGTTCCCACGTATGAAGATCTGGGGAAGGGTAGACAAGAACCCGGAGCAGGTTACTACTGTTGAGGAAATACGCAGGCTTTATGAAATACAGAATTCTAAAGCATAGGGCTCGATAGGTTAGACATATGAAAATGAATATTGTATACTAATTTTAGTTTAAATTTTATTTCAAATCTATATGGCAGAGACTACAAAGCCAGCAGGTTCAGGCGATACCAAGACTAATGCGATTCTTGCCTGGATCTTTGCTCCGATAACGAGCGCTATTTGGATGAATGATACTGATGACTTTCTACGACATCATGCCAAGCAGTCATTGTCTTGGGGAATAGTATCTATAATTGGACATGGTGCTTGCTTTTTCTTAACCTTTCTGATTATTGGGGTATGTCTATGGCCTCTTTGGTCACTACTGGACATTGTAGTAAGAGTAGTTGGCTTGGTAAAGGCTAATAATGGCGAGAAATGGGAGGTTCCTGTAGTAGGAGGACTAATCAAATAAGATTCGTTTTAACAATTTTTAGAAATTAAATGCAGAGTTGTTTGATTAGCTCTGCATTTTTTAAGATAAATATCTTTACAGTTCTGTAGCTTTGCTGTAAAATACAGCTGCCTCGAATTGAGAAGTTAGCTTCTTAATTCTCTAAAAGCTAAAAACAAAAGTTGAAGGCAGGTATCAAGAGTTTTATTGGTTAACTCTTGGTACGTGGCTAATACTTTTTTGCTCATTGAAAATTGAATAGTGATAGGGAATAGTAGAAGCATCCTGAATTAAAGTTGATTTTGCCTCTAAAGTAGTATTTTTACTCACTTTAGAGTGTTTAAACATTTTAATGGAGAGTTTGATCCTGGCTCAGGATGAACGCTAGCGACGTGCCTAAGGTATGCAAGTCGAACGATTCCGTAAAGGCTTGCCTGTACGGAATAGTGGCAGACGGCTGAGTAACGCGTAGGTACTTACCCTTAACTCGAGAATAGCTCGCCGAAAGGCGGATTAATACTCGATAGTCCCCGATTTAATCGGGGTAAAGCTCCGGCGGTTAAGGATAGGCCTGCGTCCTATCAGGTTGTTGGTGAGGTAAAAGCTCACCAAGCCGATGACGGGTAGGGGGCCTGAGAGGGCGACCCCCCAGACTGGGACTGTGACACGGCCCAGACTCCTACGGGAGGCAGCAATTAGGAATCTTGCGCAATGGACGAAAGTCTGACGCAGCGACGTCGCGTGGAGGATGACGGCCTTCGGGTTGTAAACTCCTTTTATAGTCGAACAAGTTCTGAGTGTAGACTATGAATAAGGTGCTTCTAACTACGTGCCAGAAGAATCGGTGATGCGTAGGCACCAAGCGTTATCCGGAATTACTGGGCATAAAGAGAGACGTAGGCGATAGGTTAAGTCTTCTGTAAAATCCTGTAGCTCAACTACAGGCCTGCGGAAGAGACTAATCTAATTGAGTAACCTAGAGGAAAGGGGAATTCCTGGTGGAGCGGTGAAATGCGTTGATATCAGGAGGAACACCAAATGCGAAGGCACCTTTCTGGAGGTTTACTGACGCTAAGGTTCGAAAGCTAGGGTAGCAAAACGGATTAGATACCCGTGTAGTCCTAGCCGTAAACGATCCCCGTTAGATATTCGACCTGTCCTTTGAATTCTTTCTTCGGAAAGAATGAGGAGGCCGGTTGAGTGTCACAGCTAATGCATTAAACGGGGCGCCTGGGGAGTACGGCCGCAAGGCTAAAACTCAAAGGAATTGACGGGGACCCGCACAAGCAGTGGAGCGTTTGGTTTAATTCGATGCTAAGCGAAGAACCTTACCAGGGTTTGAACTGTAGCTGCATACCCCCTGAAAAGGGGGAGGCTTTCGAGGGTGCTACAGAGGTGCTGCATGGCTGTCGTCAGCTCGTGTCGTGAGATGTTGGGTTAAGTCCCG
>CAYMJM010000025.1:0-10038 GCA_964391325.1 uncultured Candidatus Saccharibacteria bacterium
ATTATATAGATATGTTTTGAGATTTCTGCGAGTTGCCTGTCTATTTGCTCAGGCTTGGTATAGGGTAGAGCAGTGATTAGGCTTTCCTTTTGTCTCCCAGTTATACCCCTGGCAACTCTTCTTATGTCAACCAAATAATTACCTAGATCCTTTCTTCCAATGAGGAGTTTATAGCCCTTAATAGGTGTTGCGACTATTCTACAGTCAGATGTAATAATATTACCAGCAAGGTTGAATGTAATGTCAGAAATACTCGTTTCTTCTATAATTGCATCTTGCGATACAATTCCCGCTTTTTTGGCTAATTTTTCTTCAATAGTAGTAGTTCTTCGACTTGTGTCAATCAGAGCAAGTGTTGAGATTTTACTATTATCTGTTGTAACAATATCTACAGGTTCTATATGACTGACTACTTGTTTTCCAGAAATTCTTTCTATTTCTTCCTCAGTCTGACCACCAAATAAGTCTTTTGCGACTCTCATGCCTTTGGAGGCTGTGGTAACCTTGATTCCTGAAGCTTTTTGCAATCTCCATTTCAGTCCGTCTTTGTTCGCAATTTGGATTGACAGACCAGGTCTCGCATTTAACTCAATAATTAGTGGGCCTCTTTCTCTATCAATCAAAAAGTCTATCGCTGCAAACCCTAATTTTGTAACTTGTTGTACCTCTATTGCTGTTCGCAGTATCTTATTCCAGTAGGGAATATTAAGTCCACTTACTGTAAGCTTTGTTCCTGGGATGGTTTCTATTGGCTCTCTTTTTCCAATAATTGCAGATGTAGTGGTTCCAGTTACAAGGTCAATTGATGCTCCTATGGCGCCTTGAGCTAAATTTCCTTTACCTTTAGACTCTTTAGTCGGCAGGCGTACATAAGACATGATCGGAATATTATTAAATACAATAATTCTTACATCTGGCGCTCCTTTGTATGCGTAATACTTGAAAGCTTTATGCATTTTCACTCGTTCTTCAAATAGCACGCTGTCTTTTTGGTTATGCAATGAATACTTCCCATCGATAATATCAATGGCAAGCATTTTTAACTCAGCCGGAGAAATTTTGGCTCCATCTCCTTTAATCCAGTTCCCTTCCTTGGTTCGGTTGTAAAATATTTCTATCCCAGCACCCTCCAAGCCATGCACAGGTTTCATAACAAAACTTTTAGGAAGATCATCCCAATTGAATTTTCGCAAATCATCATAATTCCTTATCACTGCCAAAAGTTGTGGGGCAGGTAAATTATTCTTTTCTAGTATCTGTTTTGTTAGTAGCTTATCATCTGCAATTTGGAGGGCACGGGTAAGATTATAAGGTCTGATATACTTGAGATTTCTCTCGTTCATTCCCAATACTTTTTTCCGGTTTTTAAAAATTTGGTATAAGTTCATAGTGATCTTTAATCGTGCCTGTCTAGGATATCTTTAAACCGAATGTACTCTGAAGCTCTAAGTCCAGTAAACCTTCCGATTAAAATATTAAGGATGATGGTGAGCAAAAGTAAATAAGGATAATCTATGAGTATATCCTGAAAGGGTTCAAAGATCGTAATAATAAATATACCCGCAGACATAGTAACAGTCGTAATTGCCAAGGATATTGCTGTTGCTATATTCTTTTTGGACATTAAAGAGACAAATTGTTCAGATACTGTTGAAATTAGAATAACTGGCAAAAAACCAATGTTTAATAATCCGAATTTATTGAAGGCATTTGCGGCAACCATGAGCAGATAAATAGTTAGGGCTACAGTCGAAAGTACTAATGCTATTTTGGGAAAGTAGTGAAGTCTTATTCTTCTTGTAATTGCATTAGTAATATACGAGATTATAAAGACAATTATTGTTAGAATGAGTCCGTATTTTAATCCATACAATGCTTTCCCCTCCCAGGTGGTATCAGAAGATGAGAGTCCTAGTTCCAAATATGCGTATGTTAGTATAATTGGGGCATATAGTCCAAGCGATTTTATCCCAATAATATGTCTCACAAAACCCAGTATTGTAGCAATTACTGGGAGCATGATAATCATTATTAGTGTTTCCTGAGAGATATTACCTGTCTCAACTAATTCTTTAGGTAGTACAGCCAGCATATTCCTAACTTAATAATTAATTCTGCACCATTATATTATTAGAATTTGTTATTGTCGACAAGTCAAAAGCAAAAACCCAGCATATATAACATGCTGGGTTTGTGATGAAAGAGAAGGGGACAATTACTTAAGCTCTGCTTTTGCTCCAGCTTCTTCCAATTCCTTTTTGAGATTTTCTGCGTCTTCTTTGGAAATACCTTCTTTGATAGCCTTTGGAGCTGATTCAACCAATTCTTTAGCTTCTTTTAGACCTAAGTTTGTTGCACCTTTTACAGCTTTGATAACTGCAATTTTGTTGGCACCAACTTCTGTCAATACCACATCAAAACTTGTTTTCTCTTCAACTTCTTCTGCTGCACCACCTGCAGGTGCTGCTGCGACTGCTACTGGAGCTGCTGCTGTTACACCAAATTTATCTTCTAATGCTTTGACTAATTCAGATAATTCCAGAACAGTCATTTTTTCGAGCATGTCTGCAATTTTTTTTGCATCGCCCTTTAGTTCAACTGAAGAAGCTTTTTCTTCAGCTGCGATTTTTTTTTCTGCCATATTAAATAATTAAAATTTATAAGTAAGTTAAAATTATTGCTGTTTTTGATCTTTTATAGAATTCACTACATTTATAAAACCTGCGATATTTCCGGAAAGGACTCTAACAAATCCAGTGATTGGTCCTTCCATACCTGATAACACTTGTGCCAATAGAACCTCTCTACTTGGCAAGCTTGCTAAAGCTTCAAACTCTTCTTTGTTGATTATCTTCCCTTCTACTACTCCTTTTCTGAACTCGATTTGTTTGGAACCTTTTATGAATTCTTCAACTATTTTTGCTATTTCTGTAGAATCTCCTGTGCTAAATACTACAGCATTCTCTCCCTCTTCAAGATTTAATCCCACTTCCGTATTCTTTAGAGCAATTTTAAATAGAGTGTTTTTAACAACATTAAATGTTCCTTGTGTTTCGTACAAGATTTTCTTAAACTCGCTGGCTTCGACCGGGTTTAGCCCTTGTGGTTGCAGCACAAATAGCATGTTGGATTTTTCTATATTTTCAACATAGCTATCAATGAGTTCTTTTTTCTCCTTTTTTGATAGCGGCATAATAATAGTGTAATAATAAAATAAATAGTTCTCTAAAATAAAAAAACCGTCTCAAAGAAGACGGTAAGCAAACCCTATTAAGGATTGAAAGTACTTACATCTGGGCTAGCTTGGTTAATTAAATCCATAAATACAAGGATACTGGCCGTCTTCGATGCGATTGTTGAATTATATATTAAATTGTCTTTTTAGTAAACTACCCTAAGATACTTGGGCTCAGTTTAACGCTTGGTCCCATAGTGGGGCCAATATAGATATTCTTTATAGACTGCAATCCAAATCTTTGTATAAGCGGATGTAGTGTCTTTTTCAGTTCTTCAAAATTACCTTTTAGCTGCTCTAGGGGCATATTAACGGTACCAAAGACTACTTTAATTGAATCTTGCTCTGTCATTTTGTAGTCTCTTTTTCCTCCTTTATACATTTTAACTGTTTTTTCTACATTCTCCGTAACTGTCTGGTTTTTAGGATTAGGCATGAGACCTTTTCTTCCTAGATACTTTCCGAGTTTTGCAATTTGAGGCATAACTTGGGGAGTAGCGATGACCACATCAAAATCAGCCCAGCCTTCTTCGATCTTTTTAATATATTCCTCCAATCCAACATAATTGGCTCCTGCCTTTTTCGCTTCTCCCTGCTTAGATTCTTCTGTTAGAACCAGGATTTTCTTTTCCTGCCCAAAAGAGTGGGGGAAGGTTATACTACCCCTTATGGACTCCTGTTTTTGTTTATCGCTTAGTTTAAAATTAATGGCTAACTCTGCTGAACCTTCAAATTTACTTATAGATAACTTAGGGAGCAGTTTTAATGCATCTTCCAGATCATACTGTTTGGATTTGTCAATCTGAGATTTTACTCCATCAAGTTTTTTGCTCATTAGTGTTCTTTTAATATAATAATTTCATATGTGAGAAATTTACTCATTGACCTCGATTCCTAGACTCTTAGCGGTACCCTGTACTATTTTAACCGCTGAATCCAATTTTTTTGTATTGAAATCAGGCATTTTAGCTTTTGCTATTTCTTCTGCTTGGGCTTTGCTGAGTTTTCCGACTTTTGCAGTGTTAGGTGTGGCAGAGCCTTTTTTTAAGCTGATAGCTTTTCTAATCATATCCGCTACAGGAGGCTCCTTAAACTCCATTGAAAAACTTCTGTCTTCGTATACAGTCAGGATAACTGGAATCTGAGATCCCATTTTATCTCGTGTCTTCTCATTGAATTGGTTAACAAAATCCCCAATGTTTACACCGTGTTGCCCTAGAGCCGGACCAATTGGAGGGGCAGGGGTTGCCTTGCCGGCATCTATAATTAGCTTCATTTTTACTTTTACTGGTTTGTTTGCCATTGTTTATTCTTTTTAACTTAAAAATATCTTTAAGTTAATCTATAACAAATAATAAAATATTTATCCCAAATAAATTTAGAGGCTGGGATTTATAATTTTGTAACCTGCAAAAAATCCAAGATAACGGGTGTTTCTCTCCCAAATACTGAAAGCAGTACTTTTACCTGTCCCTTATCTTCATTAATTTCGTTAATTGAGCCAACGAAATCCTTGAAAGGACCGTCTGTTACTTTTACGGCGTCTCCTACAGCAAAAGTTGCGCTGTAAGCTGGTTGTTTAATATCCATAAATGCAAGTATGCCTTTCACTTCTTCCTCATTTAATGACGTTGGTTTTCTTTCTGTACCGACAAATCCTGTAACTCCATCTGTGTTCCTGATAACTCTCCAGGTATCATCATTCATCTCCATGTGAATAAGAACATAGCCTGGGAATAATTTCTCCTCGACTGTTCTTTTTTTGCCTTCTTTTACAACTATTTTGTCCTGTATTGGCACTACTATTTCTACTACTTTATCCTCCAAGTCATTAGCTTTGATTTTTTCGTCCAGTAGATCAGCTACCTTTTTTTCGTGTCCTGAATAGGTATTTATAATGTACCATTTCAAATTTTTATCTTGCTTAGTATCAGACATTTATTGAGAATAATAAATTTCTTAAGTTGTAGAAAATAAAGTCCAGTAAAGCTATGAATCCTCCTGTTGCCAATGCTGTTAGCAGTACTGCGGTAGACCATTTGGCTGTTTCTTTCTTATTGAGCCAATTAACTAGTTTCAGCTCATTCTTAACTGATTTTAAGAAAGTCCAGACCTTTTTAGGTACGGAGAATACTATTTTCGCCAAACTTTTTACCGTTCGAAATGGTTTCCCTGCTAGTTTTCTTGGGTCTAATTTTTTGCTTTTGAACTTCATTTTTTAGTCATATAAATAATATCACTACTAAAAAGTGATATATCCCGATTATAACAGAAGTTCCCTTGAGACTGAATAGCTGGGAGACGATTTTCCAAAAGAATTCTTATATTGAAGATACATGAAAGAGGGGCAAAGAGATAGTATTTTTATATTAGGCCCGTATTTCACGGCTCCCAATTCCAGGATATTTATTGACTCTTTTACAAAATTTCTTTCATTGGGGTATTTTGTATTCCTTTTGATAGACAAGTCACTGTTGCTTGTAGCATTGTTCAGTCTTCTTGCCTTAAATGCTCTATATTAAAATTCGGTTATTCTTAAAAAGATCTTCTGATTAGGTATATTTTTATAGACAGGGCTATAAAAATATATATCTTGGTATTTCCCTAAATATAACTCTCCGTCTTTTACGATTAAAGTTGTCGATGTGTTACCAATTAACTTTGATCTTATGTGTTCATAAAAATTATGACGAAATGGTGTATCTGGTTCATCGTGGTGCTTCCATTTATTTTCTGGAAGTAAGTCTCTTAAACAATCTCTTAAGTCTTCTATTAATCCATCTTCCCAACCTATATAAACCAGTGATGATACTTCATGAGGCACAAAACATATTATATTGGCATTCTTTAGTTTTTCTTTTTTTATGACATCCTTTAACAGATCAACTATAGATGTGAATTCTTCCTCTAATTCTAAATTTAGCTCTTTATCAAGCATAACTTATGCAAAGTTAAGTTTTAAATTGACACCATGGTTAAATGGATCAGTAATTGTTACTTTCTGATAACTTTCTCTAACAACAATCTTCTTTTGAAGCCACCATTCTTGACATTTTTTTTATCTGCTTCTTCAATAATATCTTCTAAACAAAGGCCATTAAACTCTGCCATAGCTCTTATTAATTCTAACTTATCAGCTAATTCCTTTTTTCGTTCTTCTAAACTATTAGCTGTTTTCACTTCCTGTAGTTCCTCGCTATCTTTTTTCAATAGATATTGCCAGTATTCCTCCGGTGATAAAGTTCTGTAAATTGGAGTTTCTCCATTACTCTCTATGATTTTAGGTATTTTATCACGGACTAACTTATCACATACTTGTTTCATATTAATACTCCTTTACTAATAAAACTTGATACATTTTTCGGATAGTATACCAAGCTTGTCTTAATAAGCTCATTGGCTTGACTATTTATATATGGCAGGGCTGCCAGGATTCGAACCAGGACGAAGGGTTTTGGAGACCCTCATGCTACCGTTGACATCACAGCCCTAGCTGTACTTTATGTAGCAAAACTATTGATGAATTATACAGTAATTTATAAAAATTACGAAGTTGAACCAAGGTCTTGCCTTAACACCTCATACATCACAATTGCAGCTGCCACACTCATATTTAATGAATTAACTTTCCCTTTCATGGGGATCTCAAGTGTTTTATCACATTTACTTAGTATTTCCTGACTGAGTGATCTATCCTCACCGCCGATAATGAGTAAAAGAGGTTTGGATAGCGGAGTGGAGAAGAGTTTTTTCGAGTTTTCGCTCCGTTCTATCCCAACAACTTGAAGTCCTGCTTTTTGGGCATCTTTAATTGTTTGAAATAAGTTGTGGTTTATCACTGGGAGATGCTCTGTTGCTCCCATGGCAGCTCTTCTGATTTGAGGAGTAAGTGAAATTTTTGGTGGTAAAACAACTCCTGTAGCTCCAACACATTCTGCTGTGCGGATTATTGCTCCAATATTATGCTCATATAAAGCCTCTCTAATATAAATTAAAAACGACTTGTTGTCTTTTATTAGTGTATCTAGTGATGTTGTATTTATGTCGCTCCCAAAGGCGATGACTCCTTGATGTACACCTGTTTTGGACATTTTATTCAATTTGCTCCGCGAAACAGTTTTTACCTTAATATGTTTTTGCTCAGCAAGGGAGAGAATTGATTCTATTTGTGAGCTTGGTTTGATGTTCTGCTCTATACTTATTGATTTTAGATTGGTACCTGCTCTCAGGGCTTCATATACTGGATTTCTTCCTTCTATTTGCATTATGTTTTGATAAAAAATATTGTTGTTTGTTAATTTTATAATAGCTTACAAGCAGATACAATTTTATTTTAGAGTGCTAGAATTAAATAAGATTAATTTGCTATAATAAAACTGCCTCACATGGTAGTTTGTGAGAATTAATTGAGTCTACAAGCAATTAAAAGGGAATCCGAAATCATCCTGGTTCCGTGGAATCGGGGTTGAGGACAACCACGCTGTTGGTCGCGCTTCCCAATTAACTTACAGACGAAGTGTGAGGTATTATTTTGCCGCGAAGAAGTGCTGAAGTAGCTCAATGGTTAGAGCAACGGTTTTGTAAACCGTAGGTTGTGGGTTCGAGTCCCACCTTCAGCTTTTTTTGTTTATGACTGAAGTAGCTCAATGGTTAGAGCAACGGTTTTGTAAACCGTGGATCACGAGGTTTGAATCTCGCTCCCAGCCTATTAGCTATTTATAGACCTTTTTTATCAAAATAATAAATAATGTTTAGGGAATATACAAATAGCCTAAATGCAAATATATATGCTAATGCCGCTAGGGAGTTAGGGTTTGACATTAAGGTGATTAGTAAAGAAATTGCTTTTTTAAAAATTAAAAAAGGGAATAAAGAATCATATATTTTGGGCAATATATTAGATTTTAATTTAAGGTTACCCTCAGCAATTGCAAAAAATAAATATGCTACTAATTTACTTTTTAAATTATCCTTCCCGGATTTATTTGTAGAACAATATTATTTAAAGCTTGATGATAAAGATAAATATCAGAAAGCATATGATTATTGTAAGTCTAAGAACTATGAAGTAGTTATAAAACCTGTAGATATATCTTGTGGTCACGGTGTTAGTATTTTGCCGAGAAATGACGAAGAAGTTGCAGAAGCAATCAATAATATAATTAAAGGTGATAATGATATTTTAATTGAGGAATATATCCAGGCTAGTAATGAATACAGGGTGTTAATTGTGAAAAACCAAGCAGTCGATGTTTTGAAAAGGATTCCGTGTACTGTGCAGGGTGATGGGAAGAGTAATATCCGAAAATTGATCAATAAGGAGAATGAATTCCGGATTAAACATAATTTCGCGTTAATAAATGCTGACAAAAAAATGAAAGATTATCTGAAGCAACAGGGTAAAACCATTAATTTTACTCCTGCTGAAAAAGAATTTATCAGGTTACGTCAAGAATGTAGTTTTGACCAGGGTGGAGTTGTTGTTAGAGTGGATTTAAAACGAATTAATCCGCAATTGTTAAAAACGTTTATTGAGACTGCAAAAGCATCTAAGCTTAATTACATTGGATTGGATATCATGGGGGGAGAGTTAGAGTCTGGAAATATCATTTGCTATAAGATAAATGAAATAAATGATGCGGCTATGATGGACATCCATTATTATGCTGATTTGATAGAAAAAAGGCCTCTTTGTACTGCAAAGAAAGTTATTGGTATGTTATGGTGAACACAGTGTCCCATTTTCGCCCCTTATCTTAAAAAGTAAATTTCTTCAGCGTCACCTCTAATGGTTAAACTTAACGACATCTCTCCATTTAATTCCTTACACCTACCTTTACAACACTTTAATTTTTCACCCTCCTGGGTATTAAAATGTGATGTCAGACAGTTCTTTGCTAGTATTGATCATCAGATACTTCAAAATATGCTAGTAGATGAGTTCGGGGAGAAAGAAAACGGTATACATTGGCTATTAGGGCAGGTAATAGATAGTTTCCATACTGATGCAAGTATAGGCAAAGGGCTACCTTTGGGCAATCTTACTAGTCAGTTATTGGCTAATGTTTATATGAATAAATTCGATCATTATGTAAAACGTGCATTGGCGATAAGATACTATATCCGTTATGCTGATGATTTTGTGATTCTGCATCGAAACAAAGCCTACTTACAAAATCTAGTACCACACATTTCGGATTTTCTGGAAAGAGAGCTAAAATTAGAACTGCATCCCAATAAGTTATTTATTAAAACACTGGCCTCAGGTGTAGATTTTTTGGGTTGGGTACATTTTCCTACACACAGAGTGTTAAGGACCACCACTAAAAGGCGGATGCTCAGGAAAATCCAGCAGCGCATCAATTCAGCAGATGGGCTGCAGGTTAAGCAGTCACTAGCCTCATATGAAGGTATGCTCATTCATGGAAATGCGTATCACTTGAGGACATTTCTAAAAAATATATCTGGTAAGGATATCCCATCCTAGAGATCGGGTTGTAATTTGTCTATATGGCTATTTTGGACTATAATGATGCAGTTTGAACTTCAAGCTGGTTTGTGGTTTGTAAAATTAACTGGTGCTGAAGTAGCTCAGATGGTAGAGCATTCCCATGGTAAGGGAAAGGCCGTGGGTTCGAATCCCACCTTCAGCTCAGGTTATTACACAACTTAGATGAAGAAAATGTATTCCGTATATGTTCTTAAAAGTGCGAAGACAAATACGAGATATATTGGAATGACAGGAAAAGGTCCTGCGGAACGTTTAAAGGATCATAATGAGAGCAAAAACATTTCGACAGCAC
>CAYMJM010000026.1:0-9922 GCA_964391325.1 uncultured Candidatus Saccharibacteria bacterium
CTTCCCTCTCCTCCCTCTCTGTTATATCTCCACACCCTCGAAAGGACTCTGTGGGGTTTGTCTCTATAGGTGGGTCCTCGCCAGGAGGCACAAAACCTCCACAGCAGTAATATTCTGTGTCATCAATAATACACTTATGCTCTTCATCACAAAGAAAACCATACTCAAAGACCGAAGAATTTTGCACATAGTTACACTTCGCATCAAGAATCGCTTGCACCTTAGTTTTCCCCAACATCAAATTTTTAGAATTAGCGTCCGTGCAAAACAGTCTATTTTCGTCAAGTGGCAAATCACTCGCGACAAGTATACTCTCATCTAAGTTACAACAATAATTTTGTTCAGGAGAAGAACCTGTAAGGCAGTGAAGGACTCCTTTGTCCCAGCGGTTACCAATTGCCATAGGAAAACACAGATCGTCATTACGGACAGGCAGGCAGTAACTTTCCCCCACTTTAAATGAGGTATTTAGTTGACAATAATCTGAATATTCTGATGAATCTTCTTCTCCGCATATAACAGTCCATCTACCCTCATAACTAATACTCATTTTTTGGCAGGTAAGACTCACAGTATCTTGCGCGCTAACCAAACCACTGGGCAGTAAGATAAAAAGAAGCGAAAGGATGAAAATCAATTTTCTCATTGCACATTAATATTATTTAGATTGTAAATAGTAACAACATCTCCACTTTTGACCTTCCCACTGATAATCAAATCCGCTATCTTGTTCTCCACTACCTCCTGGATTACTCTCCTCATCTCCCTTGCTCCGTATATTGGGGAGTAGCCCTTTTGCCCTAACTGTTCCACAGCTTCATCTGTAAATCTCAACTCTATCCCCTGCTCTTTCAGCTTATCATGCACCTGATTCATCATTAACTCGGCTATCTTTTCAATCTCAAGCCGGCTCAAAGGCTTGAACATTATAATACTATCAAATCTATTCAAAAACTCAATTCTTAAAATATTTCTCAGCTCCTGCATGGCCTCTTTATATGTATTCTCATATGACTCACCCTGCTCGAGCTTCTCTGCTATCATCTTCGAGCCAATATTTGAAGTTGCTATAATTATCGTATTTTTAAAATCTACTTTCCTGCCCAACCCATCAGTAATTCTTCCCTCATCGAGAACTTGTAGAAATAAGTCCAGAACTCTTTTATTAGCCTTCTCTATCTCATCAAGTAGTACCAGAGAAAAAGGATAATGTCTTATCTGCTCTGTTAATAACCCAGGTACATAGTTATGGCCTTCCATGTACCCTAACAATCTCTCTACATTTTTGTTTTCCTGAAACTCTGACATATCAAGTCTTGTCAACAATTTTTCATCTCCAAAATAGATCCTGGAAAGTGTCCGGGAAACTTCAGTTTTACCAACTCCGGTTGGTCCGAAAAACAGAAAAGAAGCAATAGGTTTATTGCCTGGGGACAAGCCTGCTCTGGCTCTCCGCAGTGCTGATGCAACTGCCGTAATCGCCCTATCCTGTCCGATTACTCTTTCATGCATCAATTTCTCCAGATTCACAAGCTTTTCCTGCTCGGTTTTACTTACTGAGCCAACTTTGATACCTGAGTCCTTGCTGACTACAGCTTCAATTTCTTTGGAGCTCACAAATTTCAGTCCCTGATCAAGAGCTAGCACGCAGGCATCCTCAAGCACATCCAGTGCCTTATATGGTAGTTGCCTAGTAGAATCATATTTCGTTGTTAACTCAACAGAAGCCTTAATTGCAGCAAACTCTATTTTAATCTTGTATTTAGATTCAATTGTATCCCTTTCATCCAGTACTATTTGCAGAGCAATATCTGGACTGGGTTCATCCAACTCAATAACGTCAAACATATTTGAAAATGCGGAATTAGGTTTGATGTACCTGCTGAAACCTGATCTGCTGGTAGTAGCTACCAGTTTCAGTTCATGTTTCTCAATTGACTCTGTTATGACACTCAATACTTCTACAGACAGCTCCTTTCGAATATTAATTAATTCTTCAATATCGTCAATCACAAGAATTACATTTGAAGCTCGAGAAACTTCTTTAAAAATTCGAGCTATAGTCTTTCGCAACTCGGATGTGCTTTTAGAATTGGATATCGCTTTCTGGAAATCAAATTCCACTAAACGTTTGTCCTGTAGTTCCTTAGGGACATCCTCTACAACTGTTTTCACGGCTAGGCTTTTTAGAATTGTGGTTTTACCCACCCCAGGCTCTCCGACCAGCAATACCATTGCTTTTTGCTGTCTTAGTGCTTGTATCAAATCCTGTATTTTTTGTTCTCTAGCAATAGCGTAATTATAGCTTCCTTCCGCTACCTCTTTGGTCAGATCCCTCGCATATTGATTTAATGTTGGAGTAAAAGCAGAAGTAAAACTACGATTTACCGTTGTTTTCGGCTTTAAGGAAGAATGGTATTTCCAGGATTTTTTATATCTGTTGTTTAGGGCTTGGGCCCTTGTCCACTCTAATACTGCTAAAAGTGTCCCCTTTTGTATATTGAGGCTAAGAAAGACTGGTGCAAACTCATCCAAAGCTAGCTTCAAAAAAATAACCCATCCTCCGACATAGCTGAACCCGTATTTATAGGCTAGTACAAATGTATCATAAAGTAGCTTATTAATTTGATATGATTTATCCCCTTGAATTTCTACTCCGGCCGATTTGATTTTTTGCAGAAGCGACTTTTTTTCCAACCCTAACCTTTCAAGCAAAACTTCTACTTCTTTCAATTGCAAAAGATCGAGCATTAGTAAATCATATATGTCTTCCTGGTTGTTAGATACCAAGTCATCCAAAATATTCAAAATACTATAATCGACAAAATCCAAAAGTTCTACAGAATCAGGAGGATTATTTTTGTCTATTTTATCTCTTAGCTGGGTAACAGCTTTCAAATCTAATGTATCAAAATATCTGGACCTATCCCTTCTCAAATACATCGAATAAATAATGATCGCGACCGCTGACCAGGCCACTATATCAATTGGTCTGTCCGCAATACCCATCTCAAACAATAAGAAATTTCCCAAGGATAAGTCAATTCCCAGGATAATTAAAAAAAGGATAGTGCCAGTGATGTAAAAAAATCTGCCTAGGATAATCTGGAATAACAGTTCCTCTTTTCTCCTTCCCCTTTCTACAGTTAGATACTTCCAGTCAATATAAACAGGAATCTTCTTAAACTCTCCAATCTTAATTTTTTTGTTATAAAATTTCATAGTTTCTAAACAGGTATAATGCAAGCTGTATAACTGGAAGTACAGGTATCAATAAATAAAAAGCAAATAATAATAACAGCACTGCAAGTAATATAGTTTCGATTACTATTCCTGTGCCCGCCCATGTTAACCTTATCGGAAAAGCTATCAATCTCCCGGTGAGAGATGTGTCCTGGTAAAGAGGAACAAAAAGATTTGAAAGCATTGGGCCAATTTTTAAATACATAAACATATATAGCCAGAATCTCCAGATGCTTTTCAAATAATCAATCCCCTGCACTATATACCACCAGATCAGAAAATTCAGTACATATTTTTTAAAAATATTCACGATAAGCACTAATTCATCAAATTCATAACTAATTCTATGCTAGCATAACTGGACTGATGCTTCTAGGTATATTCAATATTTCTTGCCTTTACTTGATACAAAATCGTAGGCTCAAAATAAACACATTCGACCAAACTTAGAATTTTAGGTAAAATAGCTAAGATTATTACAACCTTAATATGAATTCCAAAAATCTTAAAGAAGTATTCTTTCTGATAACTATCGGAGTGTTTTTCGTAGGGCTACTCTATATTCTGGCTCCATACCTAGGAGTAATTTTTATATCGATAATTCTAGTTGAACTTTTCTACCCTTGGTATAAGTATCTGAAAAATAAATTCAACAGCGAGAAAATAGCTACTTTGTTTGCAGGTCTGAGTGTAATACTTACCGTTGTAATACCTATAACAATTGTTTTAGCTATAGTAGTTATTCAGGCAAACTCTATGCTAGGACAAGCATCTGAATTCTGGCAGAGTCATGACGTCATTGCACGCTATGATGGACTACTAACTGACGTAAACAGCGTTATCGCAAAGGTAAGCAGCAATCCTCAAGACCAAATTACAAACCAAGAAATAAAAAACTATATAACAGCATTCACCGAAAACTTTCTTAATGCGATTATCGGTTCTATAGAAACAACAGTATCTAAAACGCTCCAATTAGTCACGCAACTCACTTTATTTATAATTTCAATTTTTACTCTTTTTAAGAACAGAGACCGACTGTACCAAGCTATAAAAGATCTCAGCCCCCTGGAAGATGACATTGATAGTATGTTCATTAGAAATTTTATACAAACTGCCCAATCAGTGATAAAAGGAACATTTTTAATTGCACTTGCTATAGGAACTGTAGGGGGAATACTCTTCTGGATATTAGGAATCGAAGCTCCTGTTTTCTGGGGCTTAATGATGACAGTTTTCTCCATTGTTCCTATTGGATCAGGTATTGTGTGGATCCCTGCTTCAATATATCTTGTGGTGACAGGTGAGGTAGCCAAGGCAGTTATACTTTTCGTCAGTGGAATAATTATGACTAATCCTATGGATACCATGCTGAGAGGCCGTCTCACCAAAGCTGAGTCTTTGCCTCCACTACTTCTTGCATTTACAATTCTGGGCGGATTACAGGTCTTTGGTATACTGGGCTTTTTGTATGGTCCATTAATTGCGGTATTCTTTATTGCCTTAATGCAGGTTTACAAAAAAAAATATCAATAATTACTGTGTATTAGGAATTAAGAGTTTTGATGTATGTGAATATTTGTGTCTACCTTTCGACAAGCTCACTTCTCGGCTCCTCGCTTAACTCGGAGGCTCGAAGTGACAGTTCGAGCTAACGTATGAACTCTGTCGGTTCGAACGGCTTAGGTGTCAGTTCGAGTAGCCAGCCGGAGGCTGGCGTATCGAGAACGACACTTCTCGCTAATTTGTAACTCAAATTAATTAGAAGTTTTTATTTTAAGTAATCCCTTAGGGCCTGGGCAACTTCTTCACTTTTCAGCCGCTTTAATGCCTTGGCTTCTATTTGTCTAATACGTTCACGGGTTACCTTAAACTCATGCCCTACTTCTTCAAGCGTACGAGAAACTCCATCTTTTAGGCCGAATCTTAATTCAAGTACTTTACGCTCTCTATCAGTCAGACCGGATAAAATCTCATTGATTTGATTTCGTAAAAATGACCAGGTAGCAATTTCAGATGGAGATGCACTGTACTCATCAGGAATAATATCTTCCAGTTTACTATCCTGCTCCTCTCCTATAGGAGCTTCCAATGAAGCAGGTCTTTGTGCAATTCTAATAATCTCATGTACCTTTTCCACCTCAATCTCTAAAGCCTCAGCTAGTTCCTCATGAGTAGGCTTTCGTCCGAGTTTTGCACTCAGCTCTGAATTTACCTTACTTAATTTATTTATTGTCTCAATCATATGCACAGGAACTCTGATAGTTCTTGCCTGATCAGCGATAGCTCTTGTAATTGCCTGTCTGATCCACCAAGTCGCATAAGTAGAAAATTTGAACCCTTTCCTGTATTCGAACTTCTCAACAGCTCTCATAAGGCCGATGTTTCCTTCTTGTATTAAATCAAGTAGGTCCAAGCCTCTCTTAGCATACTTTTTAGCAATAGAAACAACCAACCTAAGATTTGCAGTAGTCAGGAGGTCCTTTGCCTCTCCATCCCCCTTTTCTATCCTTTTAGCCAGGATTACCTCTTCCTCAGCATTTAATAAGGGAATTCTGCCTATTTCATGCAAATAAGCTCTAATAGGATCTGTACTGACATGAGAGCGTATTTTTTTAAGAATCTGTATCTTCTGCTCAAAAGAGAGGTGCCCGCTTTTTTTTGTAACAATATCTTCGTGTTCATCTACTTCCGACTCTATAATCTCAACTTCAGCTTCCTGCAGTTGAATTACTACATATTCAAGAAGTTTCATGTCTTCTTCTATTTCAGGGAAAGTCTCCAAGATTTCATCCTGAGTAAGATACCCCTGCTTCAAACCAGCGTCAACTAATTCTTTTACTTTTTTCTTTGTCTGTGGATTTACTGCCATAGATAAGGGATAACTTGATAAATATTTATAGATATAAAAATAACACTTACAAGTGTTATTTAAAAGGATATCGGTAATTTTATCATTTCAAAAAGATAAAGTCTATTTACAATGGCTCCTTCCTTTGAAGAAACCAGATGATAGTGTACAATATAAAAATTGAAGAGTTAAAACATAAACGCAAAAAGGTTCAAAATGGCACTCAAAGTATATAAAAAAGCTCCGGTCAAAATAACAACTCGTAAGTTTCAAAAGGAAACAAATATAATCATAGAACCAGAAGAACCTGTTGAAAGGCTCACAGTATGGGATCTTTTAGTAGGAATAAAATATGACTTTTTCAATCTGCTAAAAACTTCCACACTAGCACGAATCTTCATTCCTACAATGCTTATTCTCACAGGCGGCTTCATACTCTATCGTCAGATTTATCCCGAGATACAGCAGCGAGCAAGAGAAATAACCGGATACTATGATGCTTCAAGGCCAGAATTAGTAAAAGGTGAATCTATACAACCCAAGGAAACTTATCTATCAAATCCAGGGGCAGAATATTTCAAAGAGCTCACTAAGCATGCACTTGATAAAGACATACTGCAAGATGATCCAGTAAGCAAAAATTATCGAGGTAATTTTTATATTTCAGTCCCAAGCTTAGAACTTAACCACTTGCCAGTGGAGGCAAATGTTGAAAGCGGTACAGAAGAAGCCTACGATGCAGCTCTTGAAGATTCATTGGCGCACTTCAGAGGAACCGGGCTGCCTATTTCCGAAATAAATAATAATATTGTTATATATGGTCATAGTGCTGGAGGAGATTACTACTCCAGAACCAAAGACATAGCAGCAGCTTTTTCTAGACTCAGTGAAGTAAAAATCGGTGATGAAGTTAGCATCACTATAGATGGAAAAGTATTTAATTATCGTATAGTCAAGACTAAGATAGTCAAACCTGATGATATCTCAATCATTAATGGGACGAAAGGAAAAGAAACATTAACATTATTCACCTGCTATCCAAATGGTAATAACTCAAAGAGGTTTGTAGCTGTAGCCAGACCACTGGACTAGTCTAAGTTAAAGTTTCTAGTAATCTTTTTTTCTCCTGAGAAACGAGGGTGTTTCCAAGTCATCTTCATCATCATCCGTCAGAGGGCTTGACTGGAAGCTATCTGTATCTTCTGGGAAAGAGTACATACTTTTGGGTGGCTGTGTAGATTTAGCAGAATCGTCAGTATCTTCCTGTATTCTTCCCAACGATTGAGAAGACTTGGTTTGAACTACACCACCAGATTCACCTGTATTTGTAGAGTCAAACCCCGTAGCAAGTACCGTAATCTGGAGCTTATCCTCCAGCGAAGGATCCACAGTCGTTCCAAATATAATATTCGCATTTGGAGCCACTACAGAAGAGATATGTTTTGCAGCTTCGTCAACTTCATACAATGCAAGATCCTCACCTGCGATTACATTAAACAAAACTCCGGTTGCTCCATGGACAGCAACTTCAAGCAAAGGACTTGAAGTCGCAGCTTTAGCAGCCTGAGTTGCCCTATCCTCTCCTTTAGCCTCTCCCATGCCCATTAGAGCCGTACCGGCATTGGTCATGACAGATCTGACATCAGCGAAGTCCACATTTATAAGGCCAGCTTGAGTAATTAACTGAGAAATGCTCTTTACTGCATGCGAGAGGACATCATCAGCAGACTTCATAGCATCAAGGAAAGTCATATTTCTTTCCATAGTATCAATCAGTTTTTGATTTGGCACTACAATCAAGGTATCAACTTTGTCTTTTAATTCTGCTATCCCTTTCAAAGCTGTATCCATTCTGCGCTTGCCTTCAAAATCAAAAGGTCTTGTCACAATTGCCACTGTCAAAGCACCAAGGTTTTTTGAAATTCCTGCTATCACAGGACATGCTCCGGTTCCAGTCCCCCCCCCCATTCCTGCTGTCACAAAGATCATATCTGCCCCTGCAAGATGTTCATGCAATATGTCTACGCTTTCTTCTGCTGCTTTCTTGCCGATCTCCGGATTACCACCACTACCTAGTCCCCGTGTTGTATCTTCCCCTATCCTCAATTTAATTTCGGCATTGGAGTTTGCTAAAGCCTGTGCATCTGTATTAACGGCAATAAATTCTACTCCCTCTATATCATAATGAGCTATCATGTTATTAATAGCATTACCGCCGCCGCCGCCGACACCGACAACTTTAATCTTGGCTAAATTTGTAGTTTGAGGCTTTACTAACATACGAGTTAAAAATTTTTATACAAAGCTAATCAAAATAATTTCCTCTAACTATTCTTCAGTGTAGACAATACAACGTTTTTGTTCAAGTGTTATGGCAACAGATTCTTGAAAAAGTCCAATATCTTTCCCAATAGACCATCACCTCCTCTGTCCCCAGCTTGAGTAGCTATACTTATCCCCTTGCCTCCGACTTCATCCTGTGCACCATAAAGAATCAATCCCTGACTTACCGCATAAGCCGGACCATTAATCTCATCTACCAGTCCTTCCAAGCCTTTTGGATATCCTACTCTTGATGGTACGCCAAAAACTTTTTTAGCAATTGTGGTTATACCTGGAATCATTGCAGCACCACCGGTGAGTACAACTCCCGCAGGTAGCTTAACTTCATTTCCTGATTGTTCAACTTGATCAATCACTAGATCAAATATTTCACTCAATCTTGCCTCAACTATATCCTCAAACATCTTTCGGGAGATAGTTTTCATTCCTTCAATTTCAAGAGAACTAATATCAATAATATCTTTTCGTTTCTTTGACTTTTTCTCTTCATCTTCTTCCTCTGCGCTTGCTCTTTCATTTCGCGCGGCCTGTTTAATCAACTCTTCAGAATTAAGTTTAATTTTTTCTGCGTCTTCTAAGGAGACCCTTAATCCAATTGCAAGGTCGCTCGTGACATTAGTTCCTCCAAAAGGAATACAGCCACTATAAGTTATAGCATCTTCGACAAAAGTAGTAACTGAAGTTGTCCCTCCACCGATATCAAGTAGTGTGACTCCAAGTTCTTTCTCTGTAGCGGTAAGTACTGATGTAGCAGCTGCCCAACCACTAAAGACGACATCTTCGACTTTCAAGCCCAATTGCTGTACGCATTTGACTAAATTATGTAATGCAGTGCTGGTCGCAGATACTATGTGTGCGTCAACTTCCAGTCTTGTGCCGCTCATACCGACAGGGTCTTTAATCCCACCCTGCGCATCTACTATAAATTCTCTAGGAATTACATGCAGGATCTCCCTGGAAGGAGGGATAGACACAGTTCGCGCGCTTTCTATGGCACGAAAGACATCATCTGTCACAATCTCATCCTGGGCTACAGCTACAACACCTTTATTATTAGTACTGGTAATGTGTTTCCCATTGATGGATACATAAACGGAAGATACGGTCAGTCCGGCCATCCTTTCAGCTGCTTCCAGAGAAGAAGCTATAGCATTTATCGCTTCGTCTATATTTACTATCACACCTTTTTTCATTCCCTGGCTTGGGTAACTTGCAACTCCAATAACTGAAGGCTGTCTATTCTCTTCTACAGATGCAATAGTGGTACAGATCTTAGTGGAGCCGACATCTAAAGCTGTTACAATTCTATTTGCCATATGTGTTTAATGTTTATTTATTACTAAACTATAATATCAGATCTTCCTAAATTCTTAAAACAGATAATCGAGTTCTTTCAAAAAATTTTCTTTTTCTGAGTATATACCTTTTACTTTTTTTATAATTTTCTCAAGCATTATAATTAAAAATAAAAGATCAATCAACAGC
>CAYMJM010000027.1:0-8104 GCA_964391325.1 uncultured Candidatus Saccharibacteria bacterium
TGAAAAATTGTTCTATTGAAGCTTTAAAAGGGTCTTTATCTAGTATTTGAATTGGTACATCAGGATATTTTAATGTGCTTTTTTTGGATCTGTAGACTATTAAGACGAGTCCTTGAGATTTAAGGAGGTCACATATGTAACTTAAATTTTCCTGTAACTCATTTTCTTCACCATATTCCAATGTATTTATTGCCAGTATTCCATCAAAAGAGTTCTCATCAAAATCTTTAATTTTATCATCAAAATCTCCTACAATAATTGTAGCTTCAAGTCCTTTTTGATGTACCCACTGCTGTGCCAGTTGAGCAGCCGAGGGTGAGTAGTCTATGCCCGATATTTGAAAGCCTTCCTCAGCTAGCCTTACGATATGTCTTCCACTGCCACAGCCTAGATCTAGTACATGTGCAGAGTTTTTCTTTTTCAGTAAATTGATGAATTTTGTGAGCTTTGGATGAGGCATGAGGTAGAATCTGCCATGATTATTATAAAAATCGGTCCATTTATTTTTCATCGTTAAAGTCTCTAAATATTAATTTAAATTAATAATCTCTTTTGCAAGACTTTCGTAGGCTTTTGCTCCTTTTGAATCCGGGGCATATATTTCAATAGGCTTTCCATGTGAAGGCGCTTCTGAGAGACTTACATTCCTGGGCACCACGGTTTCAAAAACTTTAGACTTGAAATATTTTTTTACTTCTTCAGCCACTTCTCTGGACAGTTTAGTTCGAGTATCGTACATGGTTAAAATTACCCCGCCGATTAAAAGGGTAGGGTTCAAATTCTTCTTTACTAATTTCACTGTATTAATCAACTGCCCCAGTCCTTCAAGTGCAAAGTACTCGCACTGTACAGGAATCAGAACATAGTCTGCAGCAGTTAATGCATTAATAGTTAGTAAGCCCAATGATGGGGCACAGTCAATGAGAATGTAATCAAAGTTATTGCGGATTTTTGCTAATATTTGTCTTAATATTGTTTCTCTGGATATCGCCCCAACCAGCTCGATCTCAGCTCCAGCTAGTTCTATCCCAGAAGGGATAATACAAAGGTTTTCAATTTTCGTTTTATAAAAGTTTGTTGGAGCGTTTGCTTTGTTTGCAATTAAATTATATATGCTTCTTTGCTGCTTGCTTTTCTTAAACCCAATGCCCGATGTTAAGTTAGCTTGAGGATCCAGGTCTACCAGAAGAACTTTCTGACCGGATTTTGCTAGATACACGCCAATATTTATAGCCGACGTAGTTTTTCCTACCCCTCCTTTTTGATTGGTAAAAGCAAAGACCATTTGAATTTATTTTATTAGCTTATATAGTTGTTGGGGCAGATAAGTGAGGCCAAGTATTCCAGCCTCCAGTTCCTCTCTGTAGGTTCCACGTCCAATTAGTCCAAATCGTCCAAATGGAACAATCCTTAAAAACACTTTACCCTTTATATATTTTCTCTCTATGAAACCAATGTCTGACGAACGTGAGTCTTTACTGGCTTCTCTGTTATCCCCCAAGACAAAATAGTATCCTTCCGGGATCACTTTCTCCTCCCCTTCTTTTAGGAATGTACCCCCAAGTGTTTTGGTCATGCTTGGAATATAAGATTCGTATACAACATTTCCGTTTACAATCGGATGGTTATTTTCTATTTTTATGATATCTCCTGGAGTAGCAATAACTCTTTTGATGAAATCAGGATGATTCGGAAGCTGAAAGATTACTACATCCCCTCTTTCGTAATTATAGTGTAATTTTTCACCTATATCAGTATCCCCGATCAACTGGATGACTTTATTGGTAAGTAAAAGTTCATTATTATAGAAATTGGGCTCCATCGATTGACCGTCAACTTGATTGGGAATCGCTAAAAAAACATAAATAAATACGCATATAGCAAGGGCGATAACTATCGTCTGCATAATATCTACTATCACTCCCCCTTTGATATTCTCTTTTGGTGGATCGTAGTAAAAAGGATTGTCGACTGATGTGGTTGCCAATTTATATTTATAATACTTATGTAGTATAAAGCTTTATTTTTCAAGCGTCTAGTTACTAGATTAAACTCTGCTTCTACTGAGTAATGGCGATTTTCAGACTTCTGTTATTTAACTGCTGCGCGTTTTCGGGTACAGCATTATTTATGTCCAGTTCTACTGAATTGGTCGTTTTTTTTATCTGTTCTCTAAACTTTTCAAGGGTTGCAATTACTGTTTCATCTTGTGTTGTAATAGTGGTCTTTATCTCTTCTTCCAGCTGCAAATTTTGTCTCTGCCTCATAGCTTGTATATTCCTTGCAATCTCACGATACAAGCCTTGCTGCTCTAATTCGGGAGTAACTTGTATATCTACTGCAACTTCCAGACTCAAGGAGTCGGATTTTTGGGTAACCCAGGTTGTTTTTGTAATTTGCGAAACTTCTTGTATATCCCGGATATTAAGTTCATCTGAAATTAGCTCTTTCATCCAATCTTCTATATCTTCTGCATCCCCTGGCGTTATATTTAGATTAACCTGCATGCTGGCCAATGGCTGTCTTACTTTAATACCATTTTCAACTCTGATATTCTGACCTAGTCTGACAACTTCACGTACTGCTTCCATTTGTTGCATAAGCTTGCCTGAAGCTTCAATGAATGCCATATCATCTTGCGGCATATCACATAGATGAATTGATTCTTCCGCTCCTTCTATCTGATTCGCAGCAAGGTTTTGCCATAGAGCTTCTGTGATAAACGGCATGAATGGAGCAAGCAATTTACTGAATTCTACCAGTACGAAATATAAAGTATCTAATGCTTGTTTATCTCCTTGATTAAATCGATCTCTGCTTCTCCTGATATACCATTTGGACAGGTCTTGGATAAAGTCGGGGTACTCTCTCGCAGCTGCTGGTAGGTTATAGGCCTCCATGGCCATCCTGACATTTCTGATTGTCATCTGAAGCTTTGCTATTATCCATTGATCCAGCTTATTTTCAAGATTGTCGAATGGTACTTTGTACCAATATGTATTAATTGTTTCCTCTTTAACAAACTTTACATTATCCTGTTGCAGGAATTTCTTATGAAGTAACTCTTTTTGTGGCTTCCAGTTATGAATATTGGCATAGGTTACAAAGAAGCTGTAGCTATTCCAGAGTGGTAGTATAAAACTTTTGAGCTGTTCCTTGATACTTTCCTCAGAAATATTCATATCTTCTCCTACCATAATTGGACTTGACATAAAGTACATCCTTAATGGCTCTGCTCCGTACTTTTCTAGAACACTTTTTGGATCAGGATAGTTACCATAGGATTTACTCATTTTTCTGCCATCTGTCCCTGCCATTACTCCAGTAGCAATTACATTTCTGAAGCTCTCGGATTCAAAGAGAGCATTTGAAATTACGTGCATAGTGTAGAACCATGCTCTAGTTTGACCGACATACTCTACAATATAATCAGCAGGGAAGTTAGCCTCAAAATCCTCTTTATTCTCAAAAGGATAGTGCTTTTGTGCATAAGGCATAGAGCCTGAATCCATCCAAACATCAAGTACTTCTGGAATACGCTTCATAATACCACCGCACTTAGGGCAGGACATCGTTATTTCATCAATCTTAGGTCTATGCAAATCCTCAATTTTTTGTCCTGATCGCTCCTCAATCTCTGTGCGAGAACCAAAAGCTTCTATGTGATCACACTCCTTGAGGTTTAACTTGGTTTTTATAATTTCAACAATTTCAGGAAACTCGATTATGCCATCCATACTTTTAGAAAGGTGACCTTTATTTTCAAATACTGTAAATTCGCTATCCAACTGTTGATGAATATATTCTCCTTCCTCAAAAGGCACTAGAGGATCATCTTTGGAATGAAATTGGACTATCCAGTCTGTATTAGCTTTTATTTTTTCCCAATCCCATGGTTTATTAAAGTAGCCACTTTGTTTTTCTACTTCATCCCCTAGGTCGGTATACGATGCTGCTGCTAATATCAATCCCTTTACCTTATGTGTTTCAGCGTATCTTAAGGCCGCGACTGCACCAGATGATCCCCCTATTAAAATGGTATTTTCATCCACACCTACATCTTTTTCTAGGTATGGTAACCACACATTCATAGGAGCAATCTCAGGCTCGGGCATCAAAGGAGCTTCTGAAGTTAAACCCAACTTGTCGAACTCCTCAATCAAATAAGGAAACCAGCTTCTCGGCTTGGTCCAGTCCTCTGTCTCTCCGTTTCCGTGTACCATAACGATTTTAGTTTGAGCAGCCTCCTCATTACCTGTACATCTCCATATAGGCATGGGAGTTGCCCAGTACCTGCTCCTGGAGATTCCCCAGTCCGGTGCTTGCTGGATTCCTTTTTTAAATCTTCCGTTTTTTAAATGATCAGGTATCCAATTGATGTTCTCATTTGTTTTCAACATTAGATCTTTCAGTTCTTGGATTTTTATATACCATGATGGTTGCGCTTTTTGTATCAATGGAGTGTGACAACGATAACAATAAGGATACCTATGCACTATTCTTTCTGCTTTAAAGAGTAGATCTCTCAACGTCAAATCTCTCATGATCAAAGGATCTGCGTCTTTTATATATATTCCTGCATAATCTCTTACTTTGTTAACAAATTTTCCCTCGTCATTTACTGCAAACATTGTAGTAAGTCCAAGCTGTTCCCCCATTTGGGTGTCGATTTCTCCAAAACCAGGGGCAGAGTGTACTATCCCAGTACCTTCATCCATGGTAACCATGTCTTCATAGGTATAAACCTTCCAGTCTTGTTCATTTGGTTCAAAGTAAGTAAAGGGGGCAGAATAACTAAGGCCTGCTAGTTTTCCCCCGGAAAAAGTCTTGAGGATTTTATACTTATTTTCGTGTTCGCCTAATACGGCGTCTAAGCGCTTAACGGCCAGTACTACTTTTTCGTTTAAGTCTGCTTGCTTATGAAGTCCTCTGAGCTGAGATTCTTCTTCTATGTCTACGGGTTGAATATCCTTCCCATTATAATAATTCTGCACAAGTCGTCCAAAGCTGACCCCATTTGGCCAAGTTAAGCTTTTTTCTAGGTTCTTCAAGTTTATCCATATCACTCGATTCTCTGCATGGTCGGGCTTTAGAGGTTTTACTTTTTGCTTTGAGTTTAATTCAGCGAGATATACTTTGTATTGTTTATGTATTATATCGGTCAAGTTTGACTTTACATAGTAGTCAGTTTCACCTATATTCTCTTTTATTGATATATCTTCATAGCCGGTCTCTTCCAATATTTCCCTTCTGACCGCATCTTTTTCGGTTTCACCTTCCTCAATTCCTCCTTCAACAAGTGTTGTCATATTTTGGTTATTCCTAATGATCAATGCTTTTTCCGCTTCTTTATCTACTAGAAAAACCATAACTCCTTTTCTTGTAGTTAAGGTCCTGGTAAGTTCTACAATAGCATAGTCCTCACCACTATCTACAACTAACGCTCTATTGGAAGGCAAAGTCCATGGGGTTGTTGTCCAAGCCAATAAAGAAGCATTTTCAAGCTCGGGCATTGGTAACTGCTTATTTATAATTGGGAATTTGATTGTAACAGCAGGGTCCTCCATATCCTCATAACTGTTGTCCATAGCTATTTCGAAGTTAGAAACAGGTGTTCCGCATCGTGTACAGAATAGGGAAACCCTTGTCCCTTTATATATATAATTCTTATCCCAGAGCTGTTTGAAAACCCAGATTACTGTCTCCATGTAGTCCTGATCCATAGTTTTGTAGCTATTTTCAAAGTCTACCCACCTCCCAATTTTATCTATGTACCATTCCCACTCAGCACTAGTTTCTTTGGTGTATGAGTAACACTCATTGACAAATTTCTGGATACCAAGTGTTTCTATATCTCTTCTATTTTTTAATCCTAATTTGGCTTCAACTTTATTTTCTATAGGTAGACCGTGGCAATCCCACCCCCATTTTCTCTCAACTCGCTTGCCTTCCATTGCCCAGTATCGAGGCACAACATCTTTTGCTATACTTCCCAAGAGATGACCATAGTGGGGCATCCCGGTGATGAACGGAGGACCGTCATAGAAAACATATTTGTTGTCTTCTGGACGTTGGTCTATTGATTTTTTGAAAATATTATTAGTTTTCCAAAACTCTATTATTTTTGCTTCCAATTCCGGGAAGCTCTGTTTAGGGTTTATTTTATTAAATACTGACATAATGTTTATTATTAATTAAACTTAGGAATAAAGCTGATTTGATTTTATCAAAATACATTATCTATTATAATATATTTATATTAACTTTCAGCGTATTACTATGCGAAAAAGAAAACTTTATGTAACAGGAGCATTGGTACTGATTTTAATGGGGGTACTTGGTCTTGTTGCTGGCTTGATTATTCTGGAGAGGAACAAGAATGATGATGAGGATAAAATAACTGGAATGGATGATTTCCCCAGCATGGATGTAATTATCGATGCCAGCCAAGTAGATATTGAGGCAGTTAAAATACATAATAAACAGGATGACTGTTGGATTGTATATGATCAGAGTGTGTTTGATATATCTGGACGATTATCTGAATTCACTAGTTTTAGAGAAGCGGATTGTGGAAGTAAAATTGAAGGAGAGTTATCTGAATCACAGCTAGAAACTCTCGCCCCTTATTCTATTGCAGGCTTTGAGGATCAGAAAGATGAATAAAGTAACAATCCAGCTACTAAACAAAAAGCAGTTGGGAACCAAACTGTATAAATTTGTTTTTAACAAGCCATTTAACTTTGAAGCAGGACAGTTTATCTCAGTGCATGTAGGAGGGAGTATCAAACGATATTATTCTATTGCCTCACCTCCACAGGAAAGTCATATTAATTTATATGTTACCACTATGCCTGGAGGTCCAGGTTCACGATTCTTTGAGAAACTGGAAGTTGGCGATAGGATGGATCTTGTTGGCCCATTGGGAAAATTTATTTACAGAAGAAAAGTGGATGCTTGTTTTGTTGCAACTGGTACAGGAGTTGCCCCTCTAATTTCTATTATTAAAGATCAGCTTTACAAACAAAATCAGGCAGAGCTATATCTGTTATACGGAGTAAGGTATGAAGATAATGTCATGATTGAAGAAGACCTACAGGAGTTATCAGAAAAATACCCTAATTTTAAATATAATATAACAGTATCTCGCCCTACTAAAAATTGGAACGGTTTGACCGGCAGAGTTACTGAGCATCTTAAGGATGTAGAGCTAAGTAGGTACAAAGATTATTATATTTGTGGTGTAAAGGACATGGTATTGGATGTGAAAAATTTTTTGCTAGATCAAGGAATCGAAGAATCTAGTATTTTTTCTGAATTGTATTAATAATTTTGGTTAGATTTTCTCCAAACAAAAAAGCCTTCTTATACTGTGCAGTGATATCCTTGACAGTATTATGTTTTTTAACTGGTCTAATAATTTTTGATCCAGCACCAAAAGTTAACCTGTCAGAGCAGGTAAGATTCTTGAATCTATACGGCCTGTCAATTTTTCTTGCAGTATTGATAAGCCTATTATTACTTAGCTTGATTTTGCCCCCTGAGTTGAAAAATGACAGTATTCTGGTATCTTCCTTATGGGTGGTAACTCCCGCAATCTTAATTGCCAGAATATGGCATGTTATTACAGACTTTTCCTATTACCAAAATGACTTAATCCAAATATTGAGCATACATAAAGGAGGGCTGTCTTCTTGGGGTGCTTTATTGGGGGGTGTTATAGGGATATACCTGCTTTCCAGATTTAAAAATTATAATCCCAAGTTATTGATGAATTATATTGCTACTGTTGTACCTGTTGGTGTGGCTATCGGAAGGGTAGGTAACTATTTTAATTGCGAGTTGTTTGGGCCTGCTACTGATAAGCCATGGGGGATATTTATCCCACCCAACAGTAGACCTGCCCACTTGCTTGATGAGGTTATTTTTCACCCGACCTTTTATTATGAAGCAGTATTAAATATATTTCTGTTCTGGATATTATTATCATTGTTATATAACAATAAGGGAGCTAATAATTTTCTTGTGGCTGCTGTTTATCTCTTCGGTTATGGATGTATACGATTTTATGTTGAATTTTATAGACTATCTTCTGATTTTATCG
>CAYMJM010000028.1:0-7817 GCA_964391325.1 uncultured Candidatus Saccharibacteria bacterium
CGACTGTCTTCTTTGTCACATCAACTTGACATACAAGTTTGCCATTTGCATTCTTGACTTGTTTCATAAACTTTTACCTCCTCTTTATTACTTAATTGCGCATTCACTCATATGAGTTTTTATTGCTAACCTAATTATAAAGAGTTTAAAAATTAGACGCCCAACTGATTGAGTTGGTCCATTTGCATATTTTCTGAGGTTTTTTAGATTGAAATATAAAAAAAAGAACCCCCGCAGGGGGTTCAGTACCAACTCAATGGATTAACGAATATTTAATTATTTTATTTCAGTCCCTAGTTCCTTAATATTACACTTGTCTAAAATAGCATTAAAATCACTAAGAGAAAGCCCTGGCATTGTTTCCATTATTTGAATATAGGTCTTATCAGGGTCGTTATAATAGTTCAATTTATTACTTGACTTATCAAACAGCCTTTCAGTTATTCTAAGGCTTAATTTCATGCCTACACAAATGGCCATCAGAATATTAGTAGTCATGTTGTTATAATTATTGTTCTTAATTTTACCGTGGTAGTTCTTATGAAGTTCTGTCTGCTCATTAAATTGTTCAGGGTAGTTCCATTTTCTATTTTTCATTAAGAACCACAAGCACTCACATAATGATTTCGTTGGGTCCCCTAACATTTTAATGAGTTCAATTTCTTCTTGTTCATTATAACAGGTTATGTGATTAACAAAAGATTGATAGACATCTTCTGGCTCATAATCAAATGATGTTTGGTGTTTTGGGTGAAATGTCAGAAGCCTCTTATCAATACCTTCAACTCTTTGATATAAAGCATAAGCAATGTAATCTTTATTAAAACTAGGATATGTAGTATATCTATGCTCTCGAATGTTAATTACACATCTTGATAAGTTTCTCTTTGCCTTTGGTGTTAAATGAAGAGACCCATTCTTTTGTATAACAAACTGGCTACTTGCAAGCACAAAATATCCATCTGCATACACAAAGCGTCTATCTCTTATCCATTCTTGAAGAGTAGGATTTGTTCCTATGATTTTTATTGCTTCTACTGGAGTTAATTTGACAAAGTCTATATTACTATTGATTTCTTCATACACGTCTTGATAATCTTTTAACTTTGAAATTGTATCCTCAAGACCAACTTCAATTAATCTATATTTTACGGATAATCGTGATGTTATGAAGAAACGACTTAAGTCTTCAATCAAGATGTCACAAGATAAAACAACATTTTCGCCAGACATCTCATATTGCTGAATAAACTCAAGTGCTTTCTTTTTAAAACTATTTTTCGGCATCAAGACTCTCGGTGCTAATCTATGTGCTTGCCATTCCAACCACCTTACTTCATTTTCCTTTGTGTTCTTTCCTTCAGGTGGTGTAAATAAAGCCTCGGATTGTCGACATAAAATAGGATAAAGCTTTTCAGATGCATTTTTGTTTTTAGCCTCAAGTATTTGAAAATATATCTTATCTTTTTCCCAGTGTAGAGCCTCATGAATTAATGTATTTCTTTTAGAACCTTCACCATAGACACTTTCTGATAAAGGATCAATCAATACAGTTCCTGCATTAAATGCAGTTGAAGTATATTGCCTTGTTTCATGGTTATATAAATCTAAATATCCATCAAGCAGCAAACAGCAACCAAAAACATCCAAATCGCTAGATAATGAAACTTCTTTCACTGTAAGACCCATATCCTCAAGTATCTGTTCAACTGGAAGAGGCATTGGTTTAACTAATGCCTGCTTACAATATTTTGTAAGAAATTTAGTTGCATAATCGTCAAGTCGATCCTTCCCAAGAATTAATGCGCCTGACTTCTTATTAATATCAAAAATATCACTTAATGTTATTTTGCTCTTCATTCTCTACCTGTTCTCCTTTTTCAATATGATCAAGAGGCATCTCTGACAATAATTTTTTTGCCTCCTTCCAGGTAGGGTAGAATTCTTCAACAAGCGTATGGAATCTATGCGTGTGATTTTTTTCCATCAAGTGTACTAGCTCATGCATAACTATATACTCAAGACATTCTATTGGTTTTTTAGCAAGCTGAAGATTTATCCATATTCTTTTTTTATTAATATTACAAGCACCCCACTTAGTCCTCATATTCTTAATTTTGTATTCATTAGCGTGAAGGCTTGTTTTTACTTCACACCTCGAAACAACACCGTCTAATACTCGTTTAAGTTCTTCCCTGTACCATTCATTAAATGCCCTCTCCCTTGATTCTTTGGTTGATCTTTCGGGAGCAGTTAAAATAATCTTATTTGGCATTTTAGAAATTTTATATTTGTTCCCCTCATATACCACCTGCAAACGATAGAGCTTTCCCCATAAATAATGTGACTCTCCAGAAACATATTCACGTTCAGTTTGTCGTGCTTGTGACAGCATTCTATTTCTCACTTTATTAATCTCTGGCATTTTCTTCAATACAAAAAGTCTTATCTCATTATCAGGATAATCACTAGGAGTGCTTACTGTTATGTTTCCTTCTGGAGGGTTAACTCTTATATAAAGATTTTTTAGATTTTTCTTTTTAATAATTTCAATTTGAATACCGCCAATCATTGCTTCACTACTCATCGTATTCTACCTGCCTTCCAATTATATCGAAGACTTCGTTAGTTTTTTCGGTTGCTTCGTCTTCGTTATAACCATATAACAATAAACTCTGATATATAGCAAGTCTTATATTTTGTTGTTTCTGGAAATTCCGCTTCCAATCAGGGCGCATTGCGTTTCGGACAGCAGTGTCAATACTAACAGCCAATTTTTCATCTTTATCAAAGTAATCAAATAAAGCCCTTCTTGCTTCACTATTCTTGACAGTATCAGGATAATTAGAATTTTCTTCTGGATGTAAAATCGCTTGTGCTAATTCCACCACTTGGCGCAGATACTCCTCATAACTCATAGCTTCAATTTTTCTCTGGTTAATTATAATTTGGAGCATTTCTGATAGATTCCCATAGTAAACCTTATTTAAAGACATCTTTTTGACAATTTCATGTTGTAAATTGTTTTCAATTATCTCAGCTTTAGCATTATCGTTTCCTGGCAGATCTTTAATTAAAGCGTCTATTGGAGTTGTAGAAGTGTTCTCTAATAATAATTCAACCAGCGACATATTACCCAATTCGCTTACAACCGTAGAATCATCAGCACGAATGTAGGTATCAAGGATATAACGCATATCAGCCTCATAAGGCTTTAAGTCGATATAATCACAGCTTGCAAGCTTAACCATTTCCTTTATTCGATTATAGCCAGAAATATTATTTCTTAAGTTTTTTACTTGATTCTCTGAATATCCATAATTGCTCACAAGTTTATCACTACAATTTGCGAAGGAACGAGTCAAGGAAGCAGTAAGACTGTATAGAATATCCCTACGACCAGTGTACTCGTTATCTTCACTATTCTCACCACAGAAATATTCAATATAATCTGTATCCTCTTTTGGATCGTTTACATTTTCAAGCAAATCCTTAAGCGATGCAATTGCACCAACCATTTCAGACATAGCTTCGTCATAACGATTTTTGATGAGACCCTCAACATCTTCCTTATCAAAACTATCAAAAGCTTCTGTGGTATAGTCAGCAACGGCAAGTTGAACATTACGAAATAAATCCATGTAATCTACGATATAACCATAGTCTTTATCTTCACCGTCTGGTCTGTTAACTCGACATATAGCTTGAAATAAATCATGATCTCGCATAGATTTATCAATATATAAATAAGTTGCTGTCGGAGCATCAAATCCTGTCAAAAGTTTATCCACTACAATAAGAAGTTTCATTTTTGCAGGTTCTTTTTTAAACTGTTCTTTAACATCTTTTTCAAATTCAGTCAACTTTTTACCGCGAAGCATACGCTCATAAACAGACTTTTTGTATTCTTCTTCACCCTCTTGACTTAAGTCGCTTGTCGCAGTTCTAACACTTGCAGTAGTTGGCTCATATGAAGTAACAACTGCACATTTTGTAAAACCATTGCTCGTAAAAATATCCCAATATCTACAAGCCTCGTAAATACTATTTGCTACTAACATAGCTGTACCACGGTCGTTTTTTAGACGAGGTTTTAAGCTCATATCAAAGATGATATCTCCCGCAATTTTATCTAGTCTTTGTCTGGAGCTATAAAGCTTATTAATGGAAGTCCAACTTTGCTTAAGTTTTACTTTTGCTCTATCCGTTAAGCCTGTGGTTTTATTATCGAACCAAAGATCAACCTTTTCTTTGTTAGTTAAATCCTGATCAACATCCCTAGCCTCATAGCGTAAATCAAGAACAACACCATCTTCAACACCTTCATCAAATTTATAAGTGTGAATGTATGGTCCAAAGGTTTCAAGACTTGTTGATTTATCTTTTTTAAGTAGAGGAGTTCCTGTAAAACCAATAAGTATCGCATCAGGCATCAACACCTTAACCGCTTCGTGCAATTTTCCGGAGTTAGTACGATGGCACTCATCAATAAACGCAATAATGTTGCCTTTTGCTTTATAATTAGCAGGTAAGTCTTTTAATAATTCTTTACGATATTGATCTATATCTGATTGGTTTCCAGCATTATGCCCATATTTATGGATTAATGAGCAAACAATAGCGTCTTCATTTTTATCTAAAATTTCTCTTAAATTAGAACAACTCTTTGCTCTTTTAACCTTCTCATTAACATCTATGAACAGACTCTCTATTTGGTCATCAAGCTCGTCACGGTCTGTAATAATAACCACTCTGCTATCTGCTATATTTTCAATGATCCACTTAGTAAGCCATACCATAATCAAAGATTTACCAGATCCTTGTGTATTCCAAATAATACCGCCTTCGTTTGAAAGAATCCTTTTTCTGGCGGCAATATTAGCAAAATATTGATTATGTCTTGCAACTTTCTTTAAGCCTGCATCAAAGATAATAAAATCGTGAATAAATGAAAGAAATCTTTCTTTTTGACAAAGCGAAACCAAACCATCTCTTAGCTTATTTCTTTCTTTGGATTGAATACTCTTAACAGTCGCAGAAAGTTCATCTGTAGCTTTATTATCTTCTTTCCAATTTAGGTAACACTTTTCAGGAGTTTCAATTGTTCCATATTTTAGACCCTCTGCTTCATTACCTGCAAAAATTAATTGAACGGTATTAAAGAAAGGTTGAATATACTCTTTTTTTTGATTTGTAATATTTTGACGAATACCTTCACCAATACTCACACATGAACGCTTTAACTCAAATACACCAAGAGCGATGCCGTTTATATAGATTACCACATCAGGGCGTTTTCTTTCTACTTGATTGTAGCAAAGCACACTTACTTCTTCAGCTACATAAAAATCATTATTCTCCACATCATTCCAATCAATATAATGTACAGTTTCTCTATTTCTTTTTTCATCCTTAACACCTTGTCTACCATAGCGCAGAAGGGAATATACCTCTTTATTTATTTGATAGAGCCTATCAACCTGATTGCTCGCCTTAGAAACAAGTTCATTTACTGCTTTTGAAATTTGGTCTTTTGTGTAGCCACGCTTTTCTAGATTCTTCTTTAGCAAATCCTCTTTCACCGGGGTATTGTCCTGATCTTCAAGGTTGCCGAGATACATGTAGCCTAATCCACCATCTTTCTCTTCATCTATTAACCAGTGGAGAACTTTGTTTTGTAATTTTCTTTCTAAATCAACAGACATAAACCTTAACCCCCTTATACTTTAAGACGCACACGGCCTGTTAAGAGGTCGTCCATTGCGCCTTCACTAATTTGTATCATTTTTTCTTTTTCCTTTTCGAGACATTCTATTTCTTCATCCATTGCAGTTAGAACTTGGGCAATGGCTTCTTGTTCTCTTGTATCTCTTGGAATCAATATGTTAATATTCTTAAGTAGCGTTTTATTTAGTCCACCTCGTCCACCGTCACCCGATGAAAGCTCCCTTAAATATAGATACATATTTTCTATTAAATAAAACAAAAATTTAGAGCTTGTTTCTTCAGATGCAACTAATGCAGCCAATGACTGATTCAAAGCCATTGGAGTAGATAAGAATCCTGCTGTTCCTCTAGTTTTTCCTTGACCTGCTAATGCAATTAATACTGAACCTTTAGGTGCAATTTTTGCTGACGAATTACTTAATCCAATATCAGTAATATACTTTGTAGCTTTAGTAATTATCTTTTGATGTATTTCTGTTGAAGCAAGCCAGGGAATATTTCCGCCCCAATAGTTATTTATTGAAGTTGATGGTGTGCCACCCGTAATTATATCTTTAGTCACACTTTCAATAATGGATTCTTTCCACTCACCTTTAAAGCCATCAAGCCTAGTTCTACCACTAATCAAATCCTCCAAAGCACCCTCACGAATTGCTTTTTTCTTATTGATTAGTTCAGTCAAGTTGTAGATGTGTTCGTCAAAATCGGATAGAACAGAAGCAATTGCTTGTTGTTCGGGGAGACTTTCTGGCAATGTTATTTCTATATTTTTTAATGTTTTGCCATTTAACTTTGCTCTTGTTCCTCCAACAAGAAATGCAGTATAATCAACTTTCTTTAGTAAATATGATAAGAATTTCGTGTTTGCTACTGATTTAATTCCGGCTAGAACATGTGCGTGATTATTAACCCACACTCTTCTATTAACATATGCTACGGGGTAGTTAAGAAGATCGTTCGCCCCATCTTCAGCAATAAGGACAAACTCCCCATCATGCGTATATCCACTTACAAAATCTTGAATGCCGTTCGCTCCATAATATGGTGTACTACCGGGCGTTCTTTGATTCTTAGTTACTGGAATTCTTAGATTATCAAAAAGCTCAGCAACATTGTTTATTTTATCAGTCTTCCAATCTGTAGGATAAATTACCATATGTATCCCATCCTTCGCAAAGCAGATTTTACCTTTTCTTTAGATAGAGCTGTCTTTTCCTCAATCTCACCCAAAGTATGCTCATAGCGTTTTGCAATTAGGACTACCCTTGATGCTAGTGTGTTTATTACTTGGTCTATTGCGTCAGCAATCTCACTCTTAAGTCTTGCCATCCACTTTTTATCAAATAATAAGTGCTTAATTTCATCAACTGAAAGTTCGCCATATTTGGCAAGAACTAAATCGTCAAGTGCTTTTTGGGCCTCTTTGATTTCCTTATCCGCTTCTTCTTTTTCTATCATCTTTGCTTGATATTCAAGTAGAGCATTGTATTCATCTTCATACACCTCAGGAATAATTGCATTTTCATTTGCCTCTTTTAATGCTGCTTTTAACTTTCCTTTACCAATCGAACCGTTTTTATTTCTAAGCTGGTAAGCCTTTAATTCTTCATTAGCTTCTACAACATTATCCATCTCAGATATATTCCCTTCATCAAACAGTTCAATTAATTTTGTTATATCATACACTACTGTAGATGTCTTTTTACTTTCAAGTTCTTTTATTTGTTTATTCAGATTTGCTTTAGGTATACCGTCCCCTTTTTCATTCAAAGCATTTATAAGCAAACCTTCGTCGCCTGATTCTTCTTCTCTCATTTCATCCAGTTCAGATTCAAGCAATGCAGATTTTTCGATTAGCTCATTAAGGGCCATTAACTCAGTTTCAAAATACTTCTGCTCAATAATGTCTCTCGAAATTAAAGTACCTTCAAAAGACTTCATTTTTGAAGTATCATCGACTTTTATTTCTTCTCCATTTTCATCTTTTGCTTTCTTTTGAGCGTATACATATTCAATCTCACGTCCTGCCTCATACCCGCTAGCCTTTATTACATATACATCATCTTGCATTTTCTCGTTCCAGTAATTAA
>CAYMJM010000029.1:0-7502 GCA_964391325.1 uncultured Candidatus Saccharibacteria bacterium
TCCTGATCTGTTGTTAGGTAGACGGAGAGCAGGTGAGAGCACTGAGGCAGAATTCAGTAGAGGATTATTAAGGGGTATATTAGAGAAAGGTTTACAGAACTATGTCGATACAAAGATAAAAAAATATAGAGCATTTACAACAGTTCCAGATGACGAATTAAGAAATGTTGTTATGTCCAATCTAGTTTATAGACTAACAGGTGAAACTGTCAGCGTATCGCCACATCGTGGTGTAATGTATGTAAAGACGGGTAACCAGGAGGAAGATATTCGGCACGAAGTAGTATCTAGTCCACAGCAGATTTTTGATAGAGTTATTCAAGCACTTTTATCTAGATTGGAATTAAGAAGTCCTCTTGAAAGTGCGGAATCGGTCATCAAGATACGCGAGTAATTTATATTAATCATCTCTTGTTTTCCTCTCTCCACTTTTTTATTTTTGCATGATTTCCGCTTAATAAGACATCGGGTATAGGTAGCTTTGTCCCATCAAGGTCGTACTCAGCTGGTTGAGTATAGATGGGGTACTGGATAGTTTTATCATCATAATAAAATGAATCATCTTTTGGAGTGTCCTCGTTTCCTACGGCACCAGGCAACAGCCGCGTCACTGAATCTACTATTACCATTGCCGGTATTTCTCCTCCTGTGAGTACATAGTTGCCGATTGATATCTGTTGGTCTACTAAGTGGTCTAATACTCTTTGATCAACACCTTCATAGTGTCCACATATAATAATCAGGTGTTCAAATGTAGCGAGTTCTTTTGCTATTGACTGTTTGTAAGTTTCTCCTTTTGCAGTAGTTGCTATCACGAATGAATTATCTTTTCTGACGGAATCCAAAGCTTTATGGATTGGTTCTATCATCATTACCATGCCGCCGCCGCCGCCAAAAGGCCTGTCGTCCACAGTTTTCCTTTTATCACGAGTCCAATCCCTTAAATTGTGAACTTTAATTTTTACTAGCTTTTTATCTTGTGCTCTTTTCAGAATGCTTTCATTAAAGGGATTGGAAAACATTTTTGGGAAGATTGTGATAATGTCGATTTGCATAGTATAGAGATTAAGCTGCTACTATAATTTTAACAGTTTTGATGATGAATCCCAAGAATGCTTAGAAGTTCGACTGCAGAGTGTCTATTTATAACCTCGTCTGATTCTTTCAAATCTTTCATAAAAGTAGGTTAAACGGGAGAGCGGGGAAGCAGGAATATCTCTTGCATGTATCCATTTTTCAGCATGACCTCCAAACCCGACTTTAAATAGACCAAGCCCGGACCAGGGGTGATTGATATCCAGCTCGTTGTTTGAATTTAGTGGTACTCCCCAGAGGTTATGTTTACGCATTCCTCTTCTTAAAGACTCTCTGATGGCTTCCCATTGGATCAAATAACTTGCTGGTATATCGCGATATTTTGTTAGGCTTCCAGAGTGCCTGTAGACACTCTGTCCATTGTAATAATTAAATAATGCACCTGCAATATATTCATTGTTGTACCTTGCAAGTATCAATAAATCTTGATTGTCTCTGGTAAAAACCTGAAACTCATTTTTGATTAATTCATAGTTATATGCTGTCCATCGCTGTCTTTTGACTGTGTCCTGATATATCGGCCAGAATTCTTTGAGCATTTCAACATCTATAGTTTTAATAATTTCTATATCCATATTTTGTGCTTTCCGGATGTTGTATCTCGTGTTCTTGCGCATTTGGGCTAGGAGCTCTTCTTCGTTTTTATCAAGACCAAGCACCCAGGTTTCTTCTGCGTCTACATCGTGCATTTGAGATGGTCGAGATTGAATTTCTAATGCAGAGGGAAGCTGATCATGCTTAATAAGAGGACTAATTCTCACAAACCAGACTGATTCTTTTTTTGCGAGATTTCTAAGATTTTCAATAGTGAATTCTACTAACTTCTGATTCTCCCAATCAATCACCGGTCCATGTCGAAAATGTATGTATTTCCCTCGCTTTGCCAGGATTTTTGTGCCCAGCGCAAGGCCGATCAGTTGTTGATTCTCGTAAATTCCTAAACGATATATTTTCTGTTTTTGTAATTTTAAAAACTCCCCCCAGTTCCAGGACTGAATGAAAGTGGCAGGAGATGTGTTTGTCTCGCTGTGGTTTAGAATGAAGTTCTCCCAGATGTTTTTATCGTTGATTTCCTTGATCTCATACATAGATTAATTATGTAATACTATTTTATTTAAAAGAGTAGGAGGTAAAGCCCCTTCTAGAAGGAGAATATCTTTTTCATGTGTGTGAGTTTCTATTAATTGAAGAAATTGTTTGTCTGTGGTTGCATAAAAAGTTTTAATGTTTTGAGTATTGATATTAACTGCGTCTAGTAATTTACTGTCTGAGCTAATAATGATATCAATAATTCCTTCCATTTTTTCTGCCAGATCTTGGTATACTTTCTGCTGTTCCCGTCCAAGTTCGAGAATACCTCTTGTTATAACTAGTTTTTGACCTGGCTTTTCCTTTATCACATCTAACGCTGACTTAAAACCTTCTGGATTAATATTGTAACCGTCGTCCAAGATCAAAGAGTTATTGATACCTTTATACCAGTTCAGATACACCTGTGGCAGTGTGGTTGTTTGGATTTTGGCAATGATATCTTTGATATTCATTCCTAACTCTAATGAAGCGCCTATGGCAGCAAGCACATTAGATATATTATGTCGCCCAGCCAGCTGAATTTGAACTGGATAGGAGATATTTTGGTGCTTCAGGTCGAACCTATAGCCTTGTTTCAACTCTTTTATGTTCAAAGCGTAAAGCAAATCATTCTGTATTTTGGGCGCTTTTTTAGTCTTGGTTGCTTTAACAGCTTGCGGTATCTCAGTCTCCTCCTCAATCGTATAGAAGAGAAGCTTTCGACGTTTAGTCTTGCCTGCCATCTGCAAACAATACTGATTGTTCCCGTTTAGAATAGCAAGTCCGTCTTTGGACAGACCTTCGATTATTTCATACTTTGCTGCCACAAGTTTGTTAATGTCACCGAATAAGCTGAGGTGTTGTGGCCCAATTGCTGTGATTATAGAAATATCTGGCTGCAAAAGATCAGTTGATTTTTTTATTTCTCCTTTTCTGTACGCTCCCATCTCTGCTATGAAAATTTCAGCATCTTTCTTAAGATTTTTATTAATGCTTTCAGCAATTCCTACTGTGGAATTAAAGTTTTTTTCCGTTTTAGCAACTTTGTATTTCCCGTTTAGAATTTCATAGAGGATTTCCTTTGTTGTAGTTTTTCCAAAGCTTCCTGTAATTGCAATCACTCTAAATTTGCTGTGTTCTGAAACATTTTTCTTTGCTGTTTTTATTGTTTTGAGTCTTTTGTATTGTGCTAAAGGTTCAGTAGACATCGCAAATATAGCTACAATTAGAGGTGAGGCTAGGTCTACAGTGATTCCCAGCAAGCTGGAGACCATCAAAACCATGATTGCAAGTGGAATTGTACTTTCATCAGTTTGGGTGTCTTTTTGTATGAGAAAGTCCTGGATTGTTACAGGTTCTACTTCAATGTTTTGTTCGCTTTGGGGTGGGCTGTCGGTATAAATATTTCTAATGAAATTCATAGGTAATAGTACAGGTAGAGCTAGGCATAGTGAACTTAAAGAGAGGATAAGAAAGTTTCTTATGCTTTTTTTAGGAGTTCTAAGTCTTTTCGAGACTATATCTTGTACTCTGTTTAGAGCTTCTATAACGTAACTCGCAAAAACTAAAGCTGGGATTATTAAAAGTACGTTGACAGGTGCAAAAAAGAATATAATAGTAGAGAAGAGTAGACCAATTTGAATAAGGTTCAGGCTTCTGTTCCTGTAGGTCTCATCTTCTTTGTATTTCAGATACGAGATAATTCTGTCTACTCTATATTCTTTAATCTGCCAGACATACGTGTCATGCAAGATATTTCTTACGACGGTTAAGAATACAGGTGCCCAGAAAAATATAACCAAAGCAATTAATGCATACATAATTTGCTACAGAATTAAGTTTATTTTCTAAAGTATAGAATATTTACGTGAAAACTAAAACCTTAAATATTGTTGTTTGGTGATTATATATGTTAGCATTTCTTTGCATTTTATTTATTTTTTATAAAAATTAAATGGCAGAGGCTATTCAAAAAGTTGAGGCGAAGGTAAAGACAGATGTAGTACAAGGTAGAAGCAGTGATTCCAGTACCTATGGTATTTTTTCTTTAGTTTTCGGTGGCTTGAGTTTGTTCGGAATCTGTGCCCCAGTATGTTGTGTCCCCTTTGGAATCATCGGAGCAATCTTAGGTTACATTGGTATGAATAAGGACAAAAATTCGAGTTTATCCAAAATCGGTCTGATACTCTCAATCCTAGGGTTAGTAATAGGTATCTGTGGGATAATTGCAGGTGCCTTGTTGGGTGGGTTTGATTATTCCTACAACTGGAATAATGTTATTTAAGAAAAGTTGATACAACTGTGCTCAGAAGTTATGGTCTAGTAGCTCCTTCTTTTATAAAGTCATTTATTAGCTGCGCTACTTTTTGGGGACTAGTTAAAGGAATTCCGTGTCTTCCCTGTATGATTTTTAACTCGGACCCAGGAATTAAACTATTTAATTGTTTTGCCATGGAAACGGGTGTGATTTTGTCATCTTTCCCCCATATTATTAAAGTGGGGATATTTATTTTCTTGAACTCTTCTGTTAAATCCTGATTTACCACTTTTTGAAATTGTGCTTGTTTAGCTTGCGAGTCTATATAATCTCTTTCCCTAATAATATAATAATAAATATTTTTCCGTAGATTTTGAGCAAGGTTTTCAGGCAATATTTTCAATGGTAGCTTTAATACTTTGGCAACCGGAAACAATAATTTTGCTTTTAACGATCTATACCTTAATCCGGCAGAAGAACAGAGAATAATTTTATTGGGTTTTGATGTAAGTAGAGCTGAAATATACGCAGTTATGCTTCCTCCAAATGAGTGACCAAAAAGATAATAGTTGTCATTGCCTATAAGTTTACGTATTTGATCGGTAACATATTGACTAAACTCAGCTATCCCCCAGTCGCTAGGTGCTTGAGGGCTTTCTCCAAAACCTGGTAGCTCAAGATTTATTGCCTGATATCCTAGTACAGCCAACTCTTTCTGTAGGTTCTGCAAACTCTTGATACTTGCATTTTTTGCCCACCCATGAATTAATACTATTTTTTCCCCTTGTCCTTCAATTGTGTATCTTAGTTTCATTGTCTTACTGAAATATCTAACGGAACACTTAACTCCTAATTCAAATTAATTAGCTGAATTATACAGTTTTTTTCTCAAGAGTGCTTTGTCGCTGTTTATATTGAGCTTTTTGAGACATTATTATATAATAATATAGTTACTTTTACTTTGGTAGCTATGTATGCCAGCATGCTACTGAGGTTCTAGTTTATTTTTTAAAATACCATAATGGCACTAGACAAACAAAAAAAACAGGAAGTTATTACAAAATTTCGACAAGGAGAGTCTGACACTGGTTCTCCACAGGTGCAGATAGCACTTCTTACTGCACAGATCAATGATCTGACTAATCATTTGAAGAGCCATAAAAAGGATAATCATTCCAGAAGAGGCCTCATTACTATGGTTGGAAGAAGGAGAAAACTATTAAAATATTTGGAAAGAACAGAAGGAGATCAGGTATTAAATAAGTTGAAGAAGGAGCTTGATTTAGATTAAACTTTTGCAAAGAGCGAACCAGGAAGCCCTCAGAAATGAGGGCTTTTTTATCGCTATAAATTATACTAATATATATTGTTTAGAATAATTTTTTGATTTTTAGAAACAAAAATAAAAGCCAAAGGACAAAGATTTCCCAAAAAAGGTTATTCAGATCTTTAAAATCGAAATTTTCATTACCAAAACCAAAGCTGAAAGTGAAACCAGTCAAATATAGAAGTGGGAAGTATAAGCGAAAATACTCTGTCGTGTTCAGTTTTGCCAAAAGTGTGGCAGGTTTTCTCAAATATCTAACTATACCATTAACAATTTTGCTTTTTATAGGGACTCTTTATCTTGCGTTTCGGACTAGTTATTTTCATATAGATAAAATTACTTTTGAAGGAATCAAAGAAGTTAACACTGAGCAGCTTGAAGAAGTAGCAGCTAAATATAAGGAAAAAAATATTTACTCAGTGAACTTAACTGAATTGGAAAGAGAAGTACAAAATCTATCTGTTTATATCAAAAATGTTTATGCCCGAAAAATTCTTCCCAATAAACTTATAGTAGAAGTGGATGAAAGGAATCCAGAGCTTGTAATTATTAACTTCTCCGGTGTTTACCTTGTAGATGCAGATGAATTTATCATAGCTCATCCTATGGAGGAGGCTATTAACTTTACTGAAGATGAATGGCTCGTGTATTCAACAAACCGGCTAGATGCTTCTATTATTAAGGATAGAATTATTGCTAATTTAAAAGAGAAGGGTGAAGACTTTGAAGAAGACGATTTTGATTATGATGTAGAAGTTAATGAGACAGAGAAGCAAAGGATTCAGCAGGAAATTAGAGGCGAAATGAATCAAGCAATAAAAATACACTTTGATTCTCTTGATGCGGCTGTGTCGCAAGAAGACTTTGCCGGACTACCTCGTGTATACTTTTATGAAAGGGGAGAGTTTGAAGAAGGTATTCAAATTGAAGCAAGTAGATTGAACTTGACGTCAGAGGCAATATCTTTTTTAGATTCCTATGAAGAATCTTCAGTGATCAGGGCAGCCTGGCTCACGCCGTTTAGCTTGTATGTTTATACTTTAGAAGGAAAGGAATTTGTTTTTGGATCAAACAGGGATCCTGATTTGCAGTTAGAAGATCTAGACATTATACTAAACGAATTAAAGACGCAGAAGAAGGGTTTTCAAAGAATTGACGTTAGGTCAGATATTATTAGAGTGAAATAAAAATTTAAGATTTATGTAAGTAGTAATTTTTAATTTTAGACTTCCATGAAGAAGGTTCTGGTTTTTATTCTCCTATTCTCCTTCGTAGTTATGGGCCAAATAAAGGCTGAAGTACCAGAAGGTTTCCAGACCATGGGGTGTTTTCCTTCACAAGATTTTGTTGAAAGGTACAATTTTGAGTATGAAGAAATCAAAATATCTAATTATATGGCCATGGATCTCAATAACTGTACAGAGATAGATTACGCAGATGTAAGGTTTAGTAATATATGTGCACCCGATGACTGTAGTTGGGGTGGTTATATAGTTTGCGGAAAGGAAGGCTGTAGTGACAAGGTAGAATACTTTATCTTGCCTAATAATACATTACGAGGGAATGTTTGTGGCAGCAATTACCAATGTATGGCGACGATTAGAGATAGCACAGATGGTGGTTTACTGAAGGTAACGACAGACAAAATGAAAGTATTTTGTTGTTCAAATGAAGATGTTAGTAGATTGATTCCACTGCCCACAGAGTCCTTTCGAGGGTGTGGAGATATAACAGAGAGGGAGGAGAGGGAAG
>CAYMJM010000030.1:0-7457 GCA_964391325.1 uncultured Candidatus Saccharibacteria bacterium
TAGGAGGGTCCCGCTGTATGGAGTTGATAAGCTTATTGAGGAAAAAAGGAAAGCTATAAGTGAAGTCCCCGAGGATATGAACGAATTTACTATCAGATTAAGAGAAGAGCTATTTGAGCAAATCAGAGCTTTGGAGGAGATGAAACAGATGGCAAATGAGTATGGTTATAATATCTCCAAGCCGGCGTTTGACTCTAAAGAGGCGGTTCAGTGGCTATATTTTGCATACCTAGCTGCGGTAAAAGAACAAGATGGCGCTGCTATGTCTTTTGGAAGGATAGATGCATTTCTAGATATTTACTTTAACAGAGATCTGGCTGAGGACAAGTATACGGAAGAACAACTACAAGAAATGATAGATGACTTTGTAATTAAGTTGAGAATGGTAAGACATCTGAGACCACCAGAGTATAGCGCTCTTTTTGCTGGGGATCCTACTTGGGTAACCTTGGTGATAGGTGGTACCGGACTGGATGGAAGAAATATGGTAACCAAGACCTCTTTTAGATTACTCAATACTCTATCGAATCTGGGACCAGCTCCTGAGCCCAATTTAACTGTTTTATGGGGGGATAAATTACCAGAAAGCTGGAAGAAGTACTGTGCGAAGCAATCTATTAAATCAAGTTCAATTCAATATGAAAACGATGACCTGATGAAACCCTACTATGGTGATGATTATGCAATTGCATGTTGTGTGTCTGGCATGACTATAGGAAAGGAGATGCAATTTTTCGGGGCAAGAGTTAATCTTGCGAAAGTTCTGCTACTAGTAATTAATGGCGGCAAAGAAGAACCTTTGACCCATGACCAAGATGCAAGCACTGATGGTGGTGATGTGGTAATTCCAGGGCTAGAAACATTGAATAGAGCTGAGTATCTTGACTATGAGGTTGTCTGGCCAAGATTTGTACATTTGCTAGACTGGTTGGCAGAGAGATATGTCAATGCAATGAATATAATCCATTATATGCATGATAAATATAATTACGAATCCTCCCAGATGGCTCTCCACGATACACATGTTAAAAGATATATGGCATTTGGAAGTGCTGGTCTGTCAGTTGTAGCAGATGCGTTAAGTGCTATTAAGTATGCTAAAGTACGTCCTATCTGGAATAAAAACGGAGTGACAGAAAAGTTTGAGATAGAAGGCGATTTCCCAAAGTATGGAAATGATGATGATAGAGTAGACCAAATTGCGGTCGATATAACCAAAGAGTTTATTACAGCATTAAGAAAGTACAGAACTTACAGAGATTCTATTCACACACTTTCTATCTTAACAATCACATCAAACGTTGTATACGGAAATTCAACTGGAGCAACTCCAGATGGTAGGGAGTCTGGAGTACCCTTTGCGCCTGGAGCTAACCCTATGCATGGGAGAGACTCAAATGGAGCTGTTGCTTCCTTGAACTCAGTAGCCAAGATCCCTTATGAGTATTGCCAGGATGGAATTTCCAATACTTTTTCGGTTGTACCAAGTTCTCTTGGCAAAAGTGAGGATGAGCAAGTAAATAACTTAGTTCAACTAATGAATGGGTATTTTGTAGGTAAAAATGCGCACCATTTAAATGTGAATATACTGGATAAGCAGACCCTTTTAGATGCTCAGAAGCATCCTGAAAAATACCCCCAGTTGACTATAAGAGTAAGTGGCTACGCCGTCCTATTTAATAGATTGAGTAGAGAACAGCAGGATGAGGTTATCGCCAGAACATTTCATGAAAGAATTTGAACCAGTGGATTGCTTATAAATTTATGAATAAGAAAGGTTATATACATTCTATTGAGACATTCGGCACTTTGGATGGCCCCGGACTTCGAACAGTTGTATTTTTTCAGGGGTGTCCACTCAAATGTCAGTTTTGTCACAACTTGGATTGTACTTTAAGCAAAATCAAGGGGGAAGAGTATACACTGAAAAAGTTAACCGAAAAAGTATTAAAAAATAAAGCATACTGGGGAGACAAAGGAGGAGTAACTGTAAGCGGGGGTGAGCCCACGTTCCAACCTGAATTTTTATTGGATTTTTTGAAGGAATTAAAGAGTGTGGGGGTTAATACAGCTATAGATTCTTGTCTATTTACTTCCAAAAAAATACTAGAGTCAGTTTCAAGTTATGTTGATTATTGGATGGTATCGGTCAAACATATGGATAAAGATAAGCATAAAGAGCTGACTGGTGTAACCAACACAATGGTTCTAGAAAATATACAGTATTTAGATAAGCAGCTTGTTAGGGGCAAGAGCCTAAGAATTCGATTTGTGGTTATCCCTGGTATTACAGATAGCATCGACCATATAAGGGAACTTGGTAAATTTATTTCACGATTAAAGCATTTAGATCATGTTGAGTTACTGCCATATGGATCTCATGGGGCTTATAAGTGGGAAGAAATATTCGGGAAATACCCTCTAGAAGATATTAGAGAGGCAACTAGTAAAGACCTCAAGGAAGTCAAAATTCGGCTACAGGAAAATAATAACTTTGATATTTATTATTAATGATTTAAATTGAACATGAGTTAATACATAAATTTTTAGCGTATATTAATGACAAATGAGGAAATAGTAGAATTATTAGATGGAACTAAGACCATTGCCGTTATCGGTGCTTCTAATAATGAGGAGAAATATGGGTACAAAATATATAGACAGTTGAAGAAAGTAGGATTCAAGATCTATCCGATAAATCCACGTAATGAGCAGATTCAAGGCGATAAATCGTACGAAAACCTTTATCAGCTACCTGAGAAGGTAGATGTTTTAAATTTTGTTGTTCCCCCTAAAGTTAGTGTAAACATTACTAAAACAGCTATCAAGCTTGGGTACAAAATATTTTGGTATCAACCTGGTAGTTATGACAGAGAGGTTTTAGAACTGCACAAAGGTCAGAGTACTAGAGTAGTATCTGATAGGTGTTTATTAATAGAAAGTAGTAAAAACTAGTTGGGACCCATATAAGGTATCCTGGCTTGGTGTAAAGCAGCTCCATCATCGTATCTTGCCCCTTTAGATAGTGAACTATACAGACTTCTTTCTTTGTAGTCTATTCTAAATACTTCTTCACGACAGCCACAAATTCATCAGGTTCTGTTTCAGACTTTAACATGTATCCGTCAGCTCCTAGTTCCATGGCTTTGTCAATCGCAATGTCCCCTCCAATATTAGAGAGCATTACTACTTTGGGGGTGCCGTATTTATCAGGATTTTGCTTAATTTTACTTAGTGTTTCTACTCCATCCATTTTGGGCATTATTATGTCAAGAAGTACCAGGGTGTATTTGTTCTTTTCTAATGCTTCCAAAGCTTCTGTCCCATCACCAACTCCGTCTACTTGGATGTCCTCACCCTGTAGAATATCTGTATAAATATCTCTTGCATCCACCTCGTCTTCAACAAGCAGTATTTTAGAGTTACTTACTGGCATAAGTGTAAACCTAATAATTAAGTATATTATTTCTATTTATGCAGCTAAAGTCAAGGATATTTGATTAAGCTTAATTAAGATGGGATCTCAACGGATTATAACTTTTAAATACTAAAGTCAGTTCCCCAAATATAGATATAGCTTAACCAGTAAATCAGCAAAGCTAATAGCATCGTAATTGCTTGGAAGCTTTTTTTGATAAATTTAAATAAGTTGAATGAAATTACTGAGAAAAGGATTGCTAAGATTGTCTTTAAAAGTGAGAGTAAGGTGAGAATACTATAAAAAAGTAGCGCAATCAAAAACGCCTTTCTAGTATCCTCATAATATAAATAGGCTACTAATAAAATAACTAAAGGAGAGAGTATAATTTTAATAGTAAGGCTGACTATAGTTTTGAACAGATTGGAGCCTATAGATTCTGAGTTACTAGGCAACATATTATGTTTATGTGAAATTTAAGTTGTGCTTATATTGTATTTTATTATGAGGATTGTCAAGCAAGGTTGTTTCTTGGATTCCCGATTTGTTGATTTAAGAATAAAAAACTGTATAATTCCTTTATAAATACGTTTTACAGATAACTTATTTTTTACATCAAGCCTATGGCTGTGCCCTCTCCCGATGTTACAAGAGCCCTACTACAAGAGAGCAACGCTTCTGCAGGCTTTTATAAAAAATATTTACGAGCAGATGTACCAGTTGAAAGGTACCTCGCTGCGATAGGAGATGAGGGGCGTACTAGTCGTACTAGTCCTGATGACGACAAGGATCCGCTAGATAATTTTATTAGTGACATAAAAGAACCAGCCGCGGGAACTGAGCATCGCACAGCCTTCAAGTTATCTTCCTTGGTCACTGCTGTTGGTGTTCTTGCAGAGAACGAGATGCTTTCTCCAGAAGGTTTGTCTGAGGATCCAGGATTAACAGAAGCTGGTGCGATATTCCCGCCAGCGGGGAGAGAGCAGGATCGCGCTATGTTGGTAGGGTTGGCTTATGTTTTAATGAACAGTTTGCCGCGTGATCGACAAGGTAATGAAAGATACTATGATTCCCCTCCAAGTGATTTGTTAACATTAGCTGTATCCTGTAGTTATAGAGATCGCGTTGCGCAGCTCTTTTCGGCCTTATTTCTCTATACACCGTTTCTTCAAAAGTACGAAGAGACACCTGGCTCGCTTAAAGCGGCACAGGTTGAAAAATTGAAAAATTTAGGACTTCTTAACGGCCCTCTTACACTGGAAAAGATGAGTAGTATTTCTAGCGAAATTGGAAAACTAAGCCAGAAGGTAAAGACGCAGTCCGGGGATAATGATGAGTCTATAAGGCGGGGGATAAGTTCTGCTGTATTCTTTAATCGTTTATTCCCCCCAGGCAGTAGAGATAGAGAATATCTTTTAGCGCGACTAATGTATCCTCCTGAGCAGATGGATAATCTTGCGCAAGGACAGGTCGGAGAGGGAGAAATATCAGCTATTAGGGACAATTTATCACGTCCTACTTCTGTGCCAGAAGACTGGGAAGAAAGACTGTCAGCTGCGACAGAGGTTATTTTAGGTCATCGTGTTCAACAGCAGGATAGCGATTAAGGTCTGCCTTTTTAAGGTGATGTTAGATAGCAGAGTAGTTTTGATGCATTACCTTGGTGGTTGCGGGACTAGGATTCGAACCTAGATTAATGGTGCCAGAAACCATCGTCCTACCATTAGACGATCCCGCAAAACGGAGCACAAGTACCCATAATTATATCATTTCTCAATGGTCCTTAGTAAAGTAAGCATATAATTTAATCTTGATCCACAGCACTATTATATTCATATATAATCGTACCAGTACTGTCAAACTTTATAGGCAGGTGTATTTCTTCGATATCAGTGCCTAGAATTCTTTTTGCTATCAAAATACTGTCTTGCGCGTTTAGGGGTCGGCGCAATACTCCGTAAGCATTTGGTATGAAAAGCGCGATCTCTTGTAATTCTGGCTCAGTGGGGTCAGCTGGTAACCTTATATAACTTTTGTACCCCTCCGTTTCCGACCCAAAAAGAAGAAGGTGCTCCAAGTAAGGATATGCTTCAGATATCGAATATTCTAAGTGAAGTTCTTGGGCAGGATAATCTATTTCTGTCCTAAACTGTGCTGTGTTACCTACTTCTCCAACAAAGGTTCGGACACCTTCTTCATTTTCGAGAAGTGAAAGGATTAACTGTGTTATGGAGTAATCGGAAATACTTAAAACAAGGTTAGCTAGTCTACTACCTAGCTGCTTAGATACTATGTATTGCATATCTAGAGAATCTGGAGAGTTAAATGGTGATTTCCTAAATCTATGAAATACATCTGGACGCGTAAATGTAATAAATTTTGCGCTTTCCAAGTGGGTAGAAACAAGATCTGACAACAATTTAAAGTCATGATATACAGCTGCCTCTAAATATGTGTCAACTAATTTTTGTCGATCTGTAGTTGGACTATCGTAGCCCATCATATATTAAAGATTTTTTTATAGATCTATTATACATGAGTTTACAAAACCATTGCCTGGATAAATGGCCGGATAGAACAAGAGAAGCTGCTACCCCCAGAGTAATATGCTATGATCTTAGAATATTTTTTAGGATATACACGTGGATTATAAGCTAAAGTCCGTCGAGATGCATAAAAAATATAAGGGTAAATTAGAAGTCCGCAGTAAAGTTCCTATAACGAACAAAGAGGAACTAGCTCTAGCATACAGTCCGGGAGTAGCTGGCCCATCAATTGAGATTTCTAATGATAGTGCTAAAGTTAAATCACTTACTTGGAGAGCCAATGTTGTAGCTGTAATTTCTGATGGGTCTGCAGTGTTAGGACTGGGAAACATCGGACCCGAAGCTGCTTTACCAGTAATGGAGGGAAAGTGTGTGCTACTTAAGGAATTTGCCGGTGTCGATGCAGTACCCATTGTAATTAGAACTCAAGATGTCACCGAATTTATAGAGACGGTTGAAAGGATCGCTCCCTCATTTTCAGGTATTAACTTAGAAGATATTTCCGCACCTAGATGTTTTGAAATTGAGCAAAAATTGCAAGAAAGACTGGATATTCCTGTATTTCATGATGATCAACATGGCACGGCTATTGTGATTTTGGCTGGCTTAATTAACGCGGGGAAAGTTCTTGGTGTTGACATTAAAAAAGAAAGGATGGTAATTAATGGAGCTGGCGCCGCGGCGATCGCTAGTGTCAAACTTCTTCATGATTATGGGTTTGGAGACATAGTCATGGTTGATTCAAATGGCATCATATCCAAACAACGCAATGATTTAAATACATTTAAGCAAGAAGTTTTGCAATATACAAATAAAGAAAATATTGACGGTGACCTAACTTACGCGGTTAAGGAACGAAAAATATTTCTGGGACTTAGTGTTGGGGGTATTTTAAAAGCTGAAATGGTGAAAGCTATGAAAAAAGATTCTGTAGTAATTGCAATGGCAAACCCTGAACCAGAAATCCTACCTGAGCTTGCTAAAGATGCTGGCGCCAGAATTGTAGCTACCGGCAGATCGGATTACCCCAATCAAATTAATAATGTGTTGGGGTTCCCAGGAATATTTAGGGGTTTACTAGATAAACAGGAAAAAGAAATCACTATGGATATGAAAATACGAATTGCTGAAGCAATGGCTAGCTTAGTTAAGTATCCTACAGAAAATAAAATTATTCCGAATCCCTTTGAAAAAGAAGTTGTTCGGGTCGTTGCTGCTGCTGTCTAGGTACTTGTGGATATTTTGAAACAAGTTTTGGTATAATTAATGTATACTTTATCGTATCAAGTAATGCTTCCTCCAGAAGTATTAGGCCGCAGAATAAGATTTTTCAGAAATAGGGCTGGTATAAGCCAGTTTGATCTAGAGATTGCATTGGATGCATCTGCTGGTATGATCAGTCGAATTGAATCAGGGAAAGTCAATCCAACAAAAGAGACTATTACAAAAATTGCAGGGGAGTTAAGCATTAATAGTAGAGAACTGGACTATTT
>CAYMJM010000031.1:0-7193 GCA_964391325.1 uncultured Candidatus Saccharibacteria bacterium
ACAAATGTTCAGATCTGGCAAATCATTATGGAATCCAGGATACTGGATTACTTCGGTCGAGTTTGTATTGGATCTGTATGAAAAACTAAAACCAGAAATGGCTTCCAAGCTAAAAAAAATGACACAAGATCCAACTCTCTTGAAAAGAGTTTATCCTACTTTAGAATCTATAAGTTTTGACGATGCAATCATTGAGAAGACAACTCCAAGCCAGGCCGTAGTTATAAAAGTGGACCTTGGCTGGAGTGATCCCGGAACGCTTTATGCCCTGAAAGAAGCAGTACAAAAATCTCAAGCTTCAAATGTTATTCAAGGAAATGTTGAATCACTGAATTCCAAGGACTGTTTATTTATAAATAAAGAAAATAAGAAGCTAATGGCAGGAGTAGGACTTGAAGGAATGATAGTTATTAATACAAAGGATGCTCTAGTAGTAGTTCAGAAGAGCAATGTCCCCATGGTCAAAGAGCTTGTGAAAAAACTGGAAGAAAAAAACAAATTACAGTACATATAATTTAAGTAATGAGCCAGTTAATTTCTATTATCCATAAAATCAGCAACAGGATTCCAGTGCTAGGGAAGTATTTTACCGAAGAATTCATCAGATTCGTCTTTATCGGAGGAACATCTTTTATTATTTTCTACTTTCTAAATAACTCCTTCATATTTTTACTAGAAAAAATTTACTCCTCGCAAACAAGTACTGCGCGAGGGTTGGTAGTCTGGAATGCATATATAGTTGCGTATCTTTTGGCATTTATTTACAACTTTACATTAAGCAAAAGGTGGACATTTAGAAATCAATCCGTTACTTACCGAGAACAACTACTTAAGTTCTTCACCGTGAATATTTTCAACGCTCTTACAGGAGCTGCGTTCGTAACAATATTAGACTACATAGGAATACCGCCTTATATTTCGCAACCGTTTTTTATAGCTATACAGATATTTTGGACTTATTTTCTTTACAAAAGGTGGGTGTTTAGCGATTAGCTCGTAATTGCGAATTGACACTTAAACTATGTTAGTTCTCGACAAGCTCGAACTGACATATTAATCCGAATTGGTAGTATGGATATTGTTGTCAGTCCGAGCTCTAAGTCAATCAGTTTGATATGTCAGTTCGAGCTTGTCGAGAACTAAGCCTCTCCGCTGATTCGCAATTCCAATTAATTAGCTATTTACATACAATTTGTGTAAAATTTTTCTAGTTTTTAAATCAACCTAAATGCGTATACTTGTTACAGGTGGGGCAGGATACATCGGCTCGATAACAGCTACAAAACTCATACAAAAAGGACACAACGTAATAATCTTAGATAACCTGGAGAAAGGACATGAAACTACTCTGGATAAAATTATGAGGATTGCAGGAGAGTTTGAGTTTGTAAAATGTGATTTAAGAAATAAAAAGGAATTAGAGTTAGCTTTAAATGAAGTATTTTTCGACACAGTAATACATTTTGCTGCATACATAGAAGTAGGACGTTCTGTTCAAGAACCCGAAGCATTTTTTGAAAATAACTACAACGGAACAAAAAACTTACTGGAGGTTCTAACTGCCAAAAAAGTACGTAAATTCATATTTTCGTCTACAGCAGCAGTTTACGGGCATCCGGATAAAACACCAATTTCTGAAACTGCACCATTGCGTCCCAATAATCCATACGGAGAGTCTAAAGTCAAAGTAGAAAAGCTCCTGGAGGAATACGCATCTCAAGGTAAAGTAGACTCAATCAGACTTAGATATTTTAATCCAGCCGGATCTTTTGAAGGCCAGATTGGAGAAGAACATTCTCCAGAAACCCACTTAATTCCCTTAATTTTTAAAGCAGCCAAGAAGGAAAGGGATAAATTATATATTTTCGGCAATGACTACGATACAAAGGATGGCACTCCCATTAGAGACTATATACATGTACTTGATTTAGTAGATGCGCATCTTGTAGCATTAGAGTACGTTATGAATATCCAAGGTACAGATGTATTTAACGTAGGAACAGGAAAAGGTTATACTGTCAAAGAAATATTCAAAATCGCCCAACAGGTTATAGGAAAAGATATACCATATGAAATTACAGAAAGACGAGAAGGAGACTCAAGAGCATTAGTTGCAGACCCAGCTAAAATCGAAGCTTTGCTAAAATGGAAAGCACAGTATCAATTAAGAGATATAATCCAAAGCGCCTGGGATTTTGAAAGGCAACTTTAAATCTTTGCGTGTTAATTATTTAAATTATTAAACAGCAAACCGCATATTATGAAAATTTCAGAAATATCCGAGAAATGGCTTCAAGAGCAAAATTTTACAATCCAAAAAGGTATCACAATAGAAGGAGTGTTTGTCAAAGATTTATTAGTTCATTTAGATGATCGAGGGGATGTTATAGAACTTTGGAGCACTGCATGGCCTGAATATAAAGAAGGGATAGTTCTACCAGCAAAGCATGGTTATCAAAGCGCAACAGATCCTGGAGTAACAAAATGCTGGCATCTTCACGAAAAGCATACTGACCAGTTCACTGTAACACGAGGGAAGCTCCAAGTTAGTGTAGTTGATGTACGGGAAGATTCACCTACTTTTGGGCATGCTAACACTGTCATAATGGGTATCCAAAAACCCAGATTCATGCAAATTCCACCAGGAGTGATGCATGGATGGAAAGCACTTGGTACTACAGAATCTATAGTTGTAAATTTTCAAACTGAACCATACGATGCTGATGATGAATATAAATTTGCATGGAATAGTGTATTAGAAGAGATCTGGGGTCCAAAGAACGGATAGCGTAATTTAAGATATATAAAAACAATCAAAATATTAGTATTAGTGTATTAATTGGCTCTGGATGGATATTCAAAAGTACAAACTCAAAAATCAAGGAGACCATAGAGGAGATGTTTTTCACTGGCCATTGACTAGAGCTGGTATAGAGCACATCTCCATCTTTCATCGTCATATAGGCAAAAAAAATTATGGTCACTTCCACAAAGGCGATAATCCCTCACGAGACCCTGAAAGATTATTTATGATCAAAGGTAAAATGAAAATGTGGTTTGAAGATTTACAGGGGAGAAAAAAGGAACTTATAATTAAACAAGGAGAAGTCCTCATTACTCCGAAGTATATTTTCCATCAGTACGAAATACTGGAAGATGCGATTTTTATTGAACCTCGAATTAAAACAGAAGAAGAGTCTCCAGATACATATGATTATGAAGAATTTATAAAATTGAAATCAAATTTTTAAATATACGCTTCATGAATAAAGTTAGAGCATTAATTATTGGCAAAGGACTTTTAGGCAATGAAGTTATTAAACAGGCTAAGAAATTTACGGACTGGGAAGTAATTACCTCTGATGTAATCGACGGGGGTGGACTTGATATCACCAAGGAAGAATCTATAGCTAAATGGTTTGAAGAAATAAAGCCTGACATAGTCATCAATTGCGCAGCCTTCACGAACGTAGATGCTTGTGAAACTCCTGAAGGATTTGAAATTGCAAAGAAGGTAAATGGTTATGGGCCAGGACTTTTAGCTAAATATACTATCAAACATAGCTGCACTTTTATCCATATAAGCACAGATTATGTGTTTGGAGATAATAGGAAGGAAGGGTATCAGGAAGACTATAATATTTTTAAACCGTTAAACAAGTATGGAGAAAGCAAACTGCTGGGAGAGAAGGAAGTACTAAAATATCTCAAGCCACAAGAGGATGGAGAGCTTCCCCTACTCTATATTGTAAGAACTTCATGGCTGTTTGGAGAAGGGGCCAGAAATTTTCTGGGAAAGATGCTTGAACTTAGCGAAAGCCATAATACACTGAGAATCGTAACAGATGAAGTAAGTTCTCCAACATACGTCAAAGATCTTGCACAACGACTCATATACATAGTAGAAAGCAAACCGCAACCCGGAATTTACCATGTTTCAGGCAAAGGAGCTGCTTCCAGATATGATTTTGCAAAAGTAATATTTAAGTATGCTAAAAAGGATATAAAAATTGAACCAACCACACTTGCGGAGTTTCAGAGAAAAACAGCAATTCCTAATTACTCTGTATTATTAAATACAAAATTGCCAGCGATGAGAAATTGGGAAGAAATGGTCAAGGATTTCTTCGATGACCAAGCCTTAACTTCAAAAACTTGAATTATTTAATATCTTCAATATATAATCCTTATTCTTTAAATTCTCTGAATGAATGGCGAGCCACTGAGTCCAACTGAACAAAACCCATCCAAACCTGTAGATACATTTATGTATACACTTGATGCATCGCGCTACTGGGCCTACTATAAACATTTCAGGTATAGGAAGCCGCCAGAATACCCAACAGAACTAATGGAACGTGGAGCTGAGCTCCTTGCACAAAATCCATTAGATCCAGGTATTGAAGGAGAGTGGGACCATATTGGTCTCAGCCAGAATCCTGAAAATGCGAAAGTATTTGTCCACATGTTTAGCTGGAGGGCAAAAACCATCCAAATAGATGCAGTTGAATGTTTGTCTGCATCACCTCTCGAAGAAGACCAAGCTTTAGCAAAGGAGATAGCACAAATACCATGGGATAAGCTTCTTTTCGTCGATTTTAAAAAAATTTTTGGGGAAGACTTTAACTTAGTATCCTATTATTTAATACAGGCAAGGCGCGAAGAGCTAATACAAGGACTTACAGTTGAACTTCTTATACCACCGATGAGCCAAGAAGGCTTTGATTGCGAAGCTGTATTTAAACAACGGGTATTTCAAAACATATACGAAATAGACCGCTTCATGGATATCGTTGACAATACTGCTTCGCCTCACAACCTGGAGGCTATACAACAGAACCTTTTTCAAGGTGGAGAAAGCAAAGATGCCGCCACTGCATTCCAGCTTTTCATGTACCTAAAAGAAGTTACAGGTGGAACTTCAATTGAAGAGACAAGCCGCGCAATAGCAGCGCAAATACTTGTAGATTATGAGGAAACTTTGAAGAAACAACAACCCGAAAGTTACCCCACAAGAGAAATTGTAGAAAAAATTCTACCCAGGCTAGGTATCCCAACACATGAGATATTCTATCAACAGGAACAAATACCGCCCGATGCAGTTACAAAACTAGCACCTTTTATCGGAAAATTTCTAGCTGACATGAATAGCACTCATTTAAGGGAATGATATGATATGATATGATATGATATGATATAATTACGTGATATATATAAAAGCTGCTCGTTTTGATATATATAATTAATTATAAGGCAGTATCATGAGTGGAAGTGAAATACCACAGGATATCAGAGAGATAGTAAAACCTCTTTGTGAGGGAGAGAGGTATTTACCTCAGAAGCATCTACAGGCAGCAATAGAATTGAATGCAGATCGGCTATTGGAGCGCGTAGGCTTTCCACCCGCGACGTCCCACAACACACCAAAAGAGGATCTGCCTGACAGCAATGATACTCGACAACCAGCAGCCTAGTGTATATCCTTCTTCTCTGCTAAAATACTCCCATTATTAGTATATTAATATGTCTTCAAGTATTCTAGTTACAGGGGGCGCTGGATTTATCGGTTCAAACTTCATCCACTACTGGATTGAGAAACACCCAGAAGATAGAATTGTAAATCTAGATAAACTCACTTATGCAGGAAACCCGGAATCTCTCAAAGATATTGCAGACAATCCAAATTATCTGTTTATCCAGGGAGATATAACTGATTACGACTTGGTTGAGTCAACAATTAAAGCAAACAATATTGACCTCATAGTGCATTTTGCTGCAGAGAGTCATGTAGATAGAAGCATTGAAGGGCCAGCAGTTTTTATTCAGACCAATGTAGTTGGCACACAAGTGCTGCTGGATGCTGCAAGAAATAATGGAAATATAAGATTTCACCATATCTCAACTGACGAAGTTTTTGGAAGTCTGAAACTGGACTCTAAAGAGAAGTTTAATGAGAGAACGCCTTATGATCCACGGAGCCCTTACTCTGCATCCAAGGCAGCATCAGACCATCTGGTCCGAGCATACCATGAGACATATGAACTACCTGTAACTATTTCAAATTGCTCTAATAATTACGGTCCTTATCATTTTCCAGAGAAGTTAATTCCTTTAATTATAACACGTGCACTCAATAACGAGCAGATTCCAGTTTACGGGAATGGCTTACAAGTACGAGACTGGATTCATGTAAGAGATCATGCGCATGGCATTGAGCTGATAATTGAGAAAGGAAGGATTGGCGAAACTTATTTGCTTGGAGGTAATGGGGAAAGGCGCAATATTGATATAATCAAAAAAATACTACAGATTCTTGACAAGCCAGAAGACTTAATAATGCATGTCGGAGATAGAAAGGGTCATGACAAAAGATATGCTATTGATTACTCAAAAGCTCAAGCCGAACTCGGATTTGAACCAGAAAAATCTCTTGACGAGTGGCTTGGTGATACAGTCAAGTGGTTCCAGGACAATGAGTGGTGGTGGAAACCCCTGAAAAAAGAAGCAGATAAAATAGCGGATAAATATTTAGCGAATCCGCTGAAGTAACCGTCAGTTCTCAATATATTTTTCTGCCTTGTTCTCGATATACCTCGTAAAACGGGGCTACTCGAAATGACAGCAATACCCAGGCTTCCGGTTTGGATTAATATGTCAGTTCGAGTAGCCAGCCGGAGGCTGGCGTATCGAGAACGACACTTCACTCAAGCCGATCGAGTTCTAGCAAAAAGAGAATACCCGCCCAACGAAATCAGCATAATTATCAGATTCAATATAATATACCTCTCACACCAGTGACCGGTTGAGCACCCGCACCCTAAATACGAATGAACTAGCTGGGATACCACACCAAGCATTATTGGAACCAGCCATAGTTTACCTGGCATCTGTTTCAGCAGTGAAAACAAAACTGTAAATAATGACAAAATACCTTGAGCCAACAGAATTAACCACCACGGATAAGTGTTTTCACACTCAACCCCAAGAACATTCCCATTAGGACCTCGACTATCGGAAGCAGCATCCGGTTGAACAGAATCGTCCGTTTCTTCGGTCGATTCTCCCAAAATCAAATCGCCGAATACCATCTGCAAAACCCCGCCAACACCTCTATTATTACTCGTATTGCCGTTATTATTATTGTTACTGTTGTTATTATTACCTTCATTGCCTTCAGGAGCTGTACCACATTC
>CAYMJM010000032.1:0-5431 GCA_964391325.1 uncultured Candidatus Saccharibacteria bacterium
TATAGAAACAAGGTTTTGTATTTTCACGTTATTTCCAATTTGAACCTCGAAATCTTTCTCCAATTCTTCAACCATTGGACCTTGCACAATGTGCCCACTCTTGAGGACTTTATTAACTAAGTCGATCTCTTCTTCTTCTATAAGTGGTTTGGAAATGGGGATCATAAAAAACGTATAACAAGTAAAGTCAAAATTGTATATTATGGTTTGCAGAAAAGTCAATCAGCTCCAACGCTATTTACTCCTTTTATAAACCTGCTTTTTCGCATAGTACAAAAGCTTCTCCTGATTTAATCTTACGCGATCAAACATATCAGCAATGAGTCCTAAGAATATGATTCCTAAGCCCATAGTATTTAGATAGGCCCCTATCATCCCCACAGATATGTAAGGGGAGAATTTTGCATTTACAATATAATAAATCAGTAGGAAGATATCGAAAAGCAGGCCTATAAAAAATATCGTCAAGCCTAAAGTGCCAAAAAATTGTAATGGTTTGTAATCCCTGATGGTCCTAAATATAATCCATGAGGTTTTTGAGGCATATTTAAAGATATTTCCGGCAACTCTAGATTTCCTATCAGCGAAGTATTTTACCTTTACTGGTATCTGTACTATCCTTAACCCTTTCATGGATAAGTCTAAAAAGACTTCCTGAGTATAGGTAAATTTACCTAATAAATTCATATGCAACATTGCTTCTCGATTATATGCTCTAAATCCTGATGAAACATCTTCAAATTCAGTTCCTGCAAGAAAGTTCACCAGTTTGTTCATTTGTTTGTTTCCCCAGTACTTAACTCTGGACATATTACTAGGTCTTCCTTTTGAAAATCTATTGGCTACTACCATATCAGCTTTATTTTCGAGGATTGGAGTAATAAGTTTTTGTATATCTTGGGGGTCAAATTGTCCGTCAGCATCTATATTGACAAGGATGTCAGTATTATGTCCCAGTGCCCATTCAAGTCCTGTTTGGAATGCTTTCCCTACGCCTCTATTTGTCTGATGTGATACTACTGCTGCGCCATTTCTTTTAGCAGTGACAGCAGTTTGATCAGACGACCCATCGTCTATGACTAAAACTTGAATTTTGTTAATGCCTGTAAATTTAGAAGGAATTTTCTTTATTGTATTGGCAATAGATTTTTCTTCATTAAGAGCAGGAATTAAAACTGTTAGATTCATCGACCGATACCCTGATAAATAATATTGGCAGAGATAATAGACTGCTTATCGAGTTTATTTCTTCCATCTACAATAACCTTTATACCGTATTTTTGTAAAACTTTACCGGTTAAAGTCAGGAATTTTTTATGGGCAGTTATAAGAACTATGGCGTCTGAGTATTCTAGAACTGATTCCAGGCTGCCGTCTGAATAATCTTCGAAATACGGATCAAATTTCATTACTTCTCCTCCTTGAGCTTTTATCAGTTCTATTATTTCAAATGCTGGAGATTCTCGAAGGTCTGCTACTTCGGGTTTGTAAGCTAATCCCAAAACACCAACTTTTGTACCATTTATTGGCTTTTTAATCCTGTTAAGACCTTCAGCGAGTCTTTTGACTGTATATTCAGGCATAGAGTTGTTAATTTCCCGGGCTTCTTTTAGGAATCTATGATTGAAATTTGACTTCTCAGCCCTTTTAATTAGGTAATAAGGATCAACTGCAATACAATGTCCTCCGACTCCTGCTCCTGGCCAGTGAGCCATAAAACCAAAGGGCTTGTTGCTTGACGCCTGTATTGTTTCTATAAGATCAATCCCCATAGCATCAAATGATTTTGCCAGCTCGTTAACATAGGCAATATTAATGTCTCTGAATGTGTTCTCTATAACTTTTGTTGCTTCGGCAACTTTAAGGGAAGATACTTCATTTATCTCAGTATTTAGAATATCTCTGTAAAAGTTGGCAATTTCTTTATTCTTACTTATGTTAAGGGATCCAATATTTCGGGGAATATTATATAAATTCCATTTTGGGTCGCCAGGATTGATCCTTTCGGGACAGTGACTTAAGTTAAAATCTCTACCGCCTTCTAATTTTGTTTCTTTTTCTATAATTGGTAGGATTACCTCTTCACAAGTGCCTGGATTGACTGTGGATTCTAAAATTACATTTGCTCCCGGTTTTAGATATTCTGAAATAGTGGTGGCTGCTGCCTGAATATGCCTATAATCAGGGGCATGGTCATCTAGTACCGGAGTAGGGACTGCAATTATGAAAATATCCGAAGCCTCTAGCTGAGACTTATCAGTTGTTGCTTTGATTGGATACCGTTTTAATTCAGTTTTGACTAACTCATCTTCCAGAGGAGAGGTTTTGTTATTGATAAGATCTACTTTCTCCTGATTCAAATCAAATCCAACCAGATCATATTTGCCTGATTTTTGAATGGCGATGGCAAGTGGAAGTCCAACATACCCAAGTCCAATAACAGTAATTTTTTTCATCTTTTAGTAATAAAAGCTGGATAATTTTACTACTTAAGTGGTTAAGGGGCAAACCATAAGACAGATTAATGTATTTCTAGTAGTCTTAGTGTTGAAAAAACATTATCACAATATTTTAAATTTTGCACGTCATTTGTGCTGCATATGAGTTCTAACTTCACAGTGCTTAACGGATCCTTCTCAAGCGTGCTATGTGCAGATGCACAAGCGACTCCTTCAGAACAGTTTCCTGTGCCTGGTGAGTAGTTTTCTGTATAGTAGTAAAAATTTTCAGTGGGATCTTTGATTCGATAGACAAGTTCCGTATCAAAGGTGAAATCCATAAGCTGAAAATAGGGAGCTGATTCATAATAGAAGGTGTGTTCTTCCTGGACGGATTTTATAGTGATGGTTACTCCTTGATCCATAATTGTCACTTCGGATTTACTAACATTTGTACTGAGTGTCTCTGGGTTTAAGATTTTTGCTACTAGTGAGTATGTAGCTGAGACCGTATCAGTATCCGGTTCAAGTTTATTTAATTCGATTTGTACGGTTTCGTACTCTTTTGTTGGATCTTCAATAATTTGATTAGTGTTTCCGGAGCCTTCTATTCCCAGGAGACGGGAAAGAACCGGGATACTAAGCTGTCCTTTGGAAATAAGGATGGATAATAAAAATATAGTAATAATTACGAGTGAAAATAGTAACAAAACGGCTGTTCTTCTTTGTATGGTATTCATCTCTAGCATCTATTAATGTAATCTCATCAACCATGATAAATTAAAAGTTTTTTTAAAGCCAGGTAGCTTAGATATTTTTGGCGCAATTTACTTTGACTGTGGTTGATCAAAATTTCTGGCAGAATTTAGAATTTCTTCGATGAGGTTGAGGCTGGTCTGTCCATCATCTCTGACTGCTAGAAAACCTTGAGTTGGAGAAGGTCCTGTATTAACTTTGCTTACTCTTCTGATACCAAAGTAGAATTTCTCACTTGTTGCTTCGTCCCTTATGTCATAGATTATATAATCTTTTTCTTCATTTGATTTAATAACATCCTTGATAAAAGTGTCTTCATATGAGCCAAAGTTAGTCAGCCATCTGGATAGAGCATAATCAAAGCTGTCAACGGACATGCCTGTATAATCAATATAAATAGTCTCCGTCTCCTTTCGAGATATGATGTCAAATGTACCTCCAGATTCCATATCAATTACTGTCTCCCAGTCTGATGGATAAAGAACTTCAAACATTGGGACTATATGCTCAAAGTCATAGGTCAAACTTTCGAATTTAACGGTTTCTTGACTAGTACTCTCTATAGTGGTATCAGGCTGTTTGTTTTCTACCGGTAATTCGCCAGGGGAGTTTTCTTTATTTACGGTTTGATTGTTCTGTTTTAAATTTAAGATCAAAAAAATCCCTGCTGCTAACAAGCTTAAAGAGGCAATGAAGATGATACAAATTTTTACGTACTTCATGATAAATTAAATAACTAAATAATAATTAATTTATTCTGGCATCTGGTGCTATTGTCAACTTGCCACCTGGTTTTATAGAAATTGTGTAAGTATTCAAGTTTAAATTGAGACTTGCTCCATTTTTAAGTTGTAATGTCCCACCTCTTTCAATAATAATGTTCCCATTATAGCTGGTATTGTTTGTGATCACACATGCGCTACTAATACTCCAGTTTTTCTGCGAAGGGGGTGAGCAACCTGAAGCGTTCTTTCCAAACTCTATAAAGGAGTATGGTTTAGAGTTAATGATACTTCTAGTACTATAATTAGAGTCGCATCTATTCCAATTGTATTCAGATACTTTAAAATTATTCCCAGCTACTGATTCAACGTAGCCAACATGTCCAACGGGTCCTGATCCTTCTTGGTTCGCTTCAACAACAAAGATAGATCCTGGTATTGGATTCGTGCTTACAGTGAACCCTAAGTTTTTAGCATTATCATTCCAGTTATTTGCATTTCCGAAGCGACCTGTTTTACCGTTTGGACCTGTCATAGTATTATGGAAATTACTAGTTTGCATATCTGCTCTGTAAGCCGAGTATGATGTGCAATATCGAGTATAAAAGTTCCATTTGTCAATTAAACCTTTTGCAGAGCTTTTATACGGATATCCTGTTGGATCGTTATTTGATGCATCAGCTTGAATATCCATGGCTGATATAAGTATTAATACGAAAGTCAGGGCAATAATATATTTTTTCATAACAATTACTTTACTTAATAAACTTATTTCTGATGTTGTTTAGTATCCAGCTTTCTCGTAGTTGTCCTCGCTACCTTAGCAGTTCCCAATACAGACTTCCCCGTTTGAATAGATCACAAACTTATCCTTGTTGTTGTTATTATCACGAATTTTGAAATCACCTATGCCTGGGGAGCCTTCGTAGAGAGCCCAACCACCACCTGCATTCCTGGTGTCGTCCAGCACAAGAGCGGGAATGCCGCCTTCCACCTTTACGATTCGTGTATTAAAATTCACATTACCGTTAGATCTAAAAGTCATCCTGTCTACGTTTGCAAGATTATCTCTAAGTTTGAAGGCACCCTGTTCTGGTGATCCAGCATACATAGCCCATTTTCCTCCATTTTCCCGTTCATCCTCAAAAATAAAAGCGGGGACAGTACCTTTAAGTCTCATTAGCCTCTTGGTGATGTCCAGTGGATATTGTGGTGCGCTAGTTCCGATTCCAACATTGCCTGAGGTATAGAAGATATTGTTATCAACTATCTGCCAGTCAACAAGTTGAGCGTTCACAGAATGGACTAATCCGAGAAGTATTGTTAGAGCTAACGAGGCTCCAAGTGTTATTGCAGAGAGTTTGCGGATTAACATTTGAGCTAGCTAAAAAATAATTAGCTAACTGTATAGCGAGAAGGTGAAGTTGATACGAAGTATTTATTATTAAATTCTTAATTTATGTGAATTACGAATGAGGTCTCTCGCTATTTATGGGTATTACTGTCACTTCGAGC
>CAYMJM010000032.1:5531-6778 GCA_964391325.1 uncultured Candidatus Saccharibacteria bacterium
CTCGTAATTTCAACCGACTATTTTAATAAATTCTGCAGGTATTGTCCGTAGCCGCTTTTCATCAGGGGTTCGGCGAGCTTTTGTAATTGTTTCTCATCAATAAAACCTTGTCTGTATGCTTCTTCTTCGATACATCCGATTTTCAGTCCTTGCCTCGCTTCTATAACTCTAACGAACTCTGCAGCCTGCGCCATAGATTCAATTGTGCCAGTGTCTAACCATGCAGTTCCTTTATCCAGTAATGCGACTTTTAGTTTCCCTCTCCTTAAATATTCTGCACTGACGCCAGTAGTTATTTCTAGTTCTCCTCGTGCACTTGGCTCCAGGTTTTTCGCAATTTCTATTACATCATTATCATAAAAATAAAGTCCTGGCACTACATAGTTGGACTTGGGGTTGTCTGGTTTTTCATCTATAGAGATAACATTGAATTCTCCATCAAACTCGACAACGCCGTATCTTTGAGGATCTGCTACATGATATCCAAAAATAATGCCACCGTTTGGGTCTAAGCTACTTTTTAGTACCTGAGGCATTGACGATCCATAGTAGATATTATCTCCCAATATTAAGGCTACCTTGTCTTGTTCTATAAAGTCTTCTCCAATAATAAAAGCCTCGGCAATTCCTCTCGGTTTTTCCTGCGCCTTGTATTCAAATCTACAGCCAAGCTGGCTGCCATCTCCTAGCAATCGCCTGAAATTCTCTACATATTCTGGGTTGGTTATTATAAGTATTTCTCTGATACCAGCCTGTAGAAGTGTGGTTAGAGGATAATAAACCATGGGTTTGTCGTGAATAGGCATCAGTTGTTTACTAATACCTATAGTAATAGGGTATAGCCTAGTACCGGAGCCACCTGCGAGAATAATTCCTTTCATAGAGAATATCTAAAATTTATAAGGCGATGATAGCACAAATTATTTGTAAGAGCGACTTAGAGTCCCCAGCTCTTGAGCTGATATTTTTCTTCTGTTTCTAGCTTTGCTAACTCCTTTTGAATAGCTTCTATATCTGCCTTGTTTAGAGGTTTAAATTCATCGTAAAAGCCTGTCGACAGGTCAGGAAGATAAACGGCATCAGGAAATTTTTGAATTTTTGCGTCAGCTGTGCGGCCAAAGATCTGCATGTGAAACTGTGGTTTTTCTCCTCTTTTAAAAGCCCAGTTTCCTAAATCCTCATAGTTGATTTTAATAATGTTGATACCTCGTTTTTTTAGTCCTTGCTCCATAGCTTCTCCTACCAGT
>CAYMJM010000033.1:0-6315 GCA_964391325.1 uncultured Candidatus Saccharibacteria bacterium
TTTTTCAAGTAAGCTTTTTCTCTTTTTTGCAATCTTCCGTTGCTCCGCTTGCCAGAATTCTATACTAGAAAGATGAGTATCGTGGTCTTCTTTTTGACCAAGCTTTAATGCTTCAAGCATGAGTGCGAATATTTCTTCATCAATAGATATTTGATTTAACACTTCTGCAATCTGTTCCTCCAGTTTATCGCTTCTCATATATTTCTTTTGAGAACATTCACCTCTTTTCTTTGTACATCTATAGTATGTATAACCCTTTTGTAACTCTGCTGTTATAGAGCAACCACATTCACCGCAGGTCATCATTCCTGTGAATGGAAAATATTTCCTTTCTTTTTTGAAGTGTTCAGGTTTACCTCTTTGCTTAAGTACTTTCTGAACCTGTAAGAATGTTCCAGTGTTTATCATTTTTTTGTGAACTCCTTTATATCTTTTGCCTCCATATAGCATAATTCCCATATAAAAAGGATTTGTGAGGATTCTCTGGACTGCACTTTTAGATAACGGCTTTCCAGTCTTACCCTTTAACCCCCAACTATATGATAACTGAGCTAAATCTTTTAGTGAATACTGCCCTTGAGCAAATTCATGGAACATCTTTTGAATGATTGGAAATAGTAAGCTATCTGGAACTATTGTTTTGTCAGCTTTGTCGTTTGTGTAGCCAATAGGTGCAACTGTTGGCCACACACCCTTTCGTAACTTTTCTCTCTGACCTCTACGAACATTTTGACTTAGGTAATCAATGTAATGAAAATAGAGAAGAAAAACTTAAAGATGCAGGATATAAAACAGATCTCGTACCTGCTGTAGACTGTACGAAATATTTAAGTAAATAATATATCAAACGACTAAGGCAGAGAGCTTTCTTTGCCTTAGTTATTGGTTTATTTGAAACATATTTACAACAAGTTTTGAAATATTTATACTGCCAAATATGAAGCAATATAAATTGATCGCAAGAAAACAAGTAATTATTGATATAGCTCATGGAAATCAAAAAACAGAGGAACGTGACTGGACTGATTACTATAAACAACGATTTAAAGATATAGAATCTCCCTGCAAGCTGTGCCTAAGAGGCGGATATAATAAAGATGCCTTATATGTTGAAGTTAAGGCAGAAAGCTATTTTATTAAAGATTATCATAATAGTTGGCTAGATAGACTTTTAGGGACTGTGGAGCAAAGTATAATTTTTGAATTGGGTGATGTTGTTGATACTAATGTCAAATAAATAGTGAACAAGTGTCTTGGTGAAGCTAACTTGGTAAATTGAGTAGAATTGGGTTAGTATCTGAATCATAAGCTATTTATTACTGAGTAATCGATACTTTCTGTCGTTTTCTAGAGTATTTTGTAGTGAGTTCTTTATTACATCAGTTTTGCTTATTTTATATTCAGTGCTTGCCCATTCAATATAATCATCTAGACTCTTATCGACTACCAGGTGAAAGCGGACCCGACTTTCTATATTACTCTCTTTAAGAAATTTCGAAACAATTTGTCTTAAGTCGTGATCATTAGAATAGTTTTTAGCTATAAGATATTTAGAGCTAAATCCAATGAAAATATCCGAAGGATCTCCAAATTTTTTATCCATTAGGACTAATGTTGGCTTACTTTTCTGTAGTGAAAGGTATATTTGGTATCCTAAATCTATGTCCTGAGTTGATACTTCGAATACACAACAGTCAGAAGTGATTATTGCTTTTTTAGTAACACCTGATTTTGTTGATTCTGATACAGTAGATTGCCTTTTGGACCTAGCTTCGAGGGTATGTGCTTGGCTAATTTCTTCTTTTAAGGAGTTAAAGATACTCTCCCTTTTTTTATCTTCAATAATTGCTGATAGAAATACTTTCATACTACAAATTATGTAAATTTTATACATCAAATTATAGCATACTCCTAGTGTTGACTCTATTTTAACAGTATAATATAATCAATGCACATTCGAGTGTGCATAATTAAAATAAACCATGCAACCAATTATTTTAAACTTATTTGGATTACCAGGAGTAGGAAAATCCACACTTGCCCACCAATTAGCTTCTGAGTCTGATTTTCATGTCATTTCAACTGGTGATATTTTAAGAGCATGCTTCACTGAAGCTACTTCTAATCCTTTTTCTCAACGTTACTCTTCAATCTTAAAACCTTTCGAAACCAATTATAGAAATGGTGAACATTTACCAGATGACTTAATGACTAGTATTCTTGTTGGAGAACTTACCTTCAATTTAGACAAATCTAGTTCATTTATTCTTCCAGGCTCGATAAAGACAATTCGCCAAGCAAAAGATTTTGACACAAGGGTTAGGGAGCTTGGTTTAAATATCAGAATGTTAAATATACATTTAACTTGTGAAGATAAGACTTTAGTAACAAGGATCGAACAAAGGCATAAGCTTGAGAATAGACCTGATGGACTTAATGGTCTGAATTTACTTGATGGTTTTAGAATCACCAATAATGAATTAGTGGATTATTATAATTCTGTTGAAGGACTGATTACTTTAAATACAGAGTCAAGAGAACCAATGGAATTAGCAGTTGATGTAAGTAGGATAATAGAAATAAAACGAGCTGGAGAAGAACTACCTGTTGATTTTATTAATAACAAATGATGTCAGAACAAATTCAAAAAGTATGGAGTGCTGTACATAATAGATTTGGGTTCTATGATTCTCAAGGAAATAGATTACCAGAGTTGAGTATCATTGACATATCTGACATACCGCAAGAATTAGACAGAGTTGATATAGAAGATATTTTTAAAATATGGGAGTGGATTCAAACAAATATTACTCGACTGTTAAGAGAATTTGATTTTGCTTCAGTGGAAATAGTTGAACACACAGAATTTGAGATACGCCTCGTTTCAAACGATATAACAATACTTAGATCAATTAGAAATCAGATCCTATTCGAAGCAATAAGCGAATTAGGTATAAAGAAACAAAAGCAAAAACTTAACTTAATGAAAGTTGTTGAATGTAAAAATTCATCAATCCTCGAGACATTTAAAAAAGATTACAGTAAGTATGGACCTAGAAAAGGTCTTGAAGATAAATTTAAACTTTATTCTGGAAGTTATGCACGTGAAGGATCTGTCTGGAACGAAGTTGCTAAACTTGGAAGTAGTTATGTTTTTGTCGCACATTCAGGAGTACCTTTCCTTAGAGGATTTTACAATACAACCAAAAACAAAAATTTATGCCTAACTGAATATCATCATTCCCATGATCCATATGAAAAGTATAGGAAAGCACCACTAGTTAAAGAGTTCATTTCAACCTTAACAAAGAAAGACTTAGATAGACCGATAATTATTGACAGATCATATACTGGTAATACTTTGAAGTATTTAAAAGATTCTATGGAGGGCTCTAGGACTGTTGCACTTTTTCCAAAGACCGAATCTAGTATTAGATTAAGTGACTACTTCATAATTAACAATAAATTGTTCAATAGTAAGGATGTAAATTGCAATAAAAAGAGCTGGTATTTTAATTTAATTAGAGAATCACTAAGTGTATGAAAACTATCATTTTTGATTTAGGTGAAACATTATTATACTTTAGAGATAGAGCTCTTACAGGGGATATAGAGAATGAGTCAAATTATTGTATTAATGAGGTATTGGACTACCTGAAGAAGAAAGGTTTCAACCAAGTTAAATTTAAAGATATTAAAGATGAAATTAATAAAATCAGAATTAAAAAGTATAAGGATGATATTGAGATTCATATAAATAATTTAGGTTCTAGTCTTTCTAAAATCTATGGTTTAAATAATAAAATCACAAAAGACATTATTCACATTTTTTCCTCAAAGTACTTTGATTCCCTTTATTTAGACCCTAATACACATAATGTACTATCAAAATTAAGTAAAACATATAAATTAGGAATACTATCGAACTCTCCTTTCGGAATAGATTCAAAGTATTCAATTACAGCCATGAGTCAGTTTGATATTCTTAAATATTTCAAATTTTATGAGTTCTCTGTTGATTTTGGCGTTAGAAAACCCAATATTAAATTTTTTGATCTTGTTTTGAGAAAATATCAAGTTAAAAAAAATGAATGCCTATTTGTTGGAAATGATGAAAGGAATGACATTGAGGGTGCAAAGATGGCAGGAATTGACAATGTAATTAAAATCAAACAATTAGATGAGGAAAACTCTACAGGAACAGTGTTATCAGAAGTTCCTGAATATATTTTAAATAACTTTATTAACTTTTAACAATGGCAGATTTAATTGAAATTACTGGTGGGTATGAAAAAGATCCAGATGTAGAGAAGCTCGATCTCTCTAATCCAGCCCATGTTAAACTTGCTCTTCTCTCGCAAGGTATGAGATTTCATGAAAGTGCTTTATTACCAGTAGGGTCAAAGGTAAAAGAGAAAATTAGAAGCTACAATAGTTCTGATTTCACAAAAATAGTAACTATACCACAAGAATTAATACTTGGAGACGATATTGTTGTAGGGACACATTGGAGAGATGAATCTCCATGGGAAATTGCTGCTGAGGATGAAGGCTTTGCCCTAAGTTACGATGGAAAAAGAATTACTGGTGTGGGTTTTCATGACAGACCTGAATATTATGATAGAGAAGTAGTTAAAGGAATCCCAGCAAAAAGAATAGGGGTTACCCTCGGAATGGGAGCGGTTTCATTTTTTATGCGAGAAACTTGTACTTATTGGGAAGGTGCACAACCTTGTAAATTCTGTTCATTAAAGGCTACACAAAATCGATATGGAGAGACTGAGCAATATAAGAACTCTGATATGGTAAGAGCTCTATTATCAACAATCCAGGAAACAGGTGATCACCTTCACCATATTCAATTTTCAGGTGGAAGTATATGGAATCATGATGATGAATTTAAAGAGTATATTGAGGCTGTTAAGGCAGCATCAGATACACTAGGTAGAAGAATCGATGGAAATTTAATAACAATGCCTCCAAGAGATCTATCTTTAATTGATGAAGCATATGCAGCGGGAATGAATCATATTTCATTTAATCTCGAGGTTTGGGATCCTGCACTATTTAGGGAAGTATGTCCAGGTAAGGATGCCTCTTATGGAAGAGATAATATGATAGCTGCCTTAGAGTATGCAGCAGGTGTATTTAAAAATGGGACGTATACTACATTTGTTGGTGGCTTAGAGCCACTTGAGAGTATGTTTGAAGGATGGGATTATCTTGCAGCTCGAGGCGTGGCTCCTGCTTTTAACGTCTTTCATCCAACACCTGGATCAATTTATCAGGGGAAAAAAGCTCCTGGTGTCGGCTATTTAATTGAAGCGGCTGGTAAATTACAGGACGTATATCAAAGTCATGATTTTGAAGGGTTACTTTGTAAATGTTGTAATAGAAATGCATTAGATAACGAAGCAAAGGAAGGGTATTTTAAATGAGGGTAAATAAATCTATAACACTAACACTAGAATTGGACGATGTGGATATAGAGAAATATAAACATAAATTCGTCCGAGAAAAGTTGAAAGGTCATGTAATAGCAATTATCAAGCAAAATGAAAAGGTACTATTGATCAGAAGAAAGAAAAGTAAGTCGAAGAATAACCTTTGTTTACCAGGTGGTGATATTTCAACAAAGGAGTCTTACAAGAAAGGTTTGGAACGAGAAATGAAGGAGGAATTAGGTATACAGATTATTAATTCAAAAATAATTGCAAAAATAAAGAATTGTTACTGTGTAGAGGGAATAACTAAGCTTGAAAGCAGTGGCTATATTATTGAGGTTATTAATTATTTAGGTGACATAGTTCTTAAATCTGATGAAGTAGATAATGTGGAATGGTGTGATATACATAATCCGCCAAAAATGAAATTTGAAAATGATAAGATTCTAAAATTTTTAACAAATAATATGCAGTCCGAAATTAATTTAACTTATAAAAGAAATTTATAATGAGTAATGAAGTTCCTTATGCACTAGTAGAAGGGTTAGATTTTACTGGAAAAACTACAATCTCAAAATTACTTTCTCAAAAATCCATTGATGATGGTCCTATCCCAGGTGAGTATAACCATGAGTTCATGGATCCGACATTACAATCAGGAACTCAGTCTGCCTCCATTGGTGAGTTAAGTCCAGCTTATAAAGAAATGTACTTTAAAGGTTTGTATGCATTAGATAGAACAAGTAAAAATCTTCCTCTGAATCTGGTAATACAAGATAGATATTTTCCAAGCATTCTCTATTATGGAAATATAATTAATGGTACCCCACTTCCCTCCCAGCAGGAAATGCAGGAAAACTTTCTAATGCCC
>CAYMJM010000034.1:0-5768 GCA_964391325.1 uncultured Candidatus Saccharibacteria bacterium
CTCAGATAATGAAAGTTCGTTTCTCCGGTTTTTTCGTGAATTGAGAGAATTCCATTGTGGGATTTGGGATACCTGCCCTGCTGAATTTTGAATTCTCCAAATTTCAAATCTAAATCATCATGAGCAATAAGTATTTGATCTGGTTGAATTTCTTTGAATTTAATAATTTCAGAAATTACTTCTCCTGATCTATTCATGAACTTGAGAGGCTTAACCAGATTAAGTTTTAAATCTGGATAGTAGACCAGTTCATATTCCTTTTTATTTATAATAACAAATTCTTCCTGTAACTGGTTTTTCAGGTAATCGATAAACATAAAGCCGATGTTATGCCAAGTATTATTATATTCGTTACCTGGGTTACCTAAGCCAACTATTAATTGTAGATCAGCTAGAAGGGACATGCAACAAGTATATCAATATATTTAAGAGAAGTGAAAAGATTATTTAGCTGCGAGATCTTTTTCTGTAACATCAACATATTTTTGACCTCTATGAGGTCCAGTCATATTCCTAAAGGAAACAAATCCTGCAATAGTCGAGAATATAGTGAAGTCTCGTCCCATTTTTGTATTGATGCCGGGATGGAATTTTGTTCCTTTTTGTCGAACTATGATTGTTCCATTTGAGACTTTTTGTCCTGCAAATCTTTTAATTCCTAGTCTTTTTCCGGCAACGTTTACTGTTCTATTAGCTGCCCCTTGTGCTTTTGTATGTGCCATAACTTTTAATCAATGATCAATTTATATAATCAAATTTTTGCTATCTTAATTTTTGTTAAATCCTGTCTGTGTCCTATGTGGCGCCTTTGGCGGGCCTTTGCTTTGTAAGTTCTTTTCTGCACTTTCTTCCCTTTGGTTTGCTCTACTATTACAGCTTCCACAATTGCATTTTTTACAACAGGGGTTCCTACTTGCACTTTTTCTCCTGTTCTTTTTAAAAGTACCTGGTCAAAAGTTAATTTAGTCTTTGGCTCTCCTGTGATTTTATGTACTAAAATTTCATCGCCTTTTTTGACGATTTCTTGACTATTTCCAATTTTAACTATAACAAAGTCATTCATATTCTGATGTTAAACGTCTGAAATACTACCATTAGAATTGTCTTCTGTCAATAAGCAAACCGTGTCGCGTTATTAATCAGGTAGCTTCTTATCTCCACGGAGAGTTCGACGGATTAAAAGATTCCGATACATCTTTTATTTTTGCATCCTGTTTAATGGATTGAACAATCCCCAGTCCAATCAGAGTCACAAGTACAGAGCTTCCACCATAACTTAGCAAAGGTAAAGGTATCCCTGTAACAGGTAATTGTCCCATATTCATTCCGATGTTAATAAATATGCTTAGCACAAGGGTTATGGCTATACCAATACCTACAAGAAAACTAAATTCATCATTAGAATCTATTGCTATTTTTACTATTCGATAAAGAATTGCAGAATAGATACCTAGCAGGATAATACTTCCTAGCATGCCAAACTGCTCTGCCAGCGAAGCAAAGATGAAGTCTGTGTGAGCAAAAGGTAATACTTGCAGTGCACTTTGTGTGCCTTGCAGATACCCTCTTCCCCACACTCTTCCTGATCCAATTGCTATTTTTGATTGTTTTACTTGATACCCTGCATCCAGCGGGTCATCTTCTGGGCTGTTGAAGAAAACTTCAACTCTTTCTTTCTGGTACGGACTGATAATGTCTGACTCCCAAATAGTCTGAATAAACGGTTGAATACTAAAGCCGATTAAAATCGCTATCATTACCCAAAATATCTTGATCCTAGACAATAAAGCGCACAGCATAGAAGCTAGTATTACTACCAGTAACTCTGAAGAAGAAATATTAGTTGAAAGTACCTGTACGCCATACCCTATATTCAGTACTTCCCAGCTAAAGAGAGAAAGCAATAGGACCGGTAAGGTAAAATTAATTAGTTTTAATTGATTAAAACTTGCGGCAAATAAGACACAGAGCCAGATAATGCTAATAATAATGCTGTTGCCAAATGCGGGTTGTATAAAAATAAGTAAGATGACAGGGAGAGCAAGTGTTGCTGAGATGATCGTTGGTAGCAGTTGTGGGCGTCGGTTATTTAATCTGATTAAAAAGTTTTTAAATTTTGACCTCTGCTGATTCTCCTTCCATGAAACAATGTTTCCCAACACTTCTTTTTTGACGCCAAATAAAGCAGCTGTAACTAGTACCAGATTTAATTTGGCGTATTCAGCTGGTTGAATACTAAAACCAAGAATTGTTATCCAGCGGTTTGTATTTGCGATATCTTCTCCAAATATTTTGACATAGACTAATGATCCAATAGTTAAAAAATAAATGGAAAGCATAAGCTTTAGGCTTTTCATCCAACTGATTTTTATGGTGGAAATGAGAAAGTAGATAATAAAACCTGCTATGAAAAAAATAATTTGTTTTGCTAAGGTTCCTGCACCGGTTTCAGGAGTTGTTGACTGAAAAGTAGTAGAATAGATTAATAATAGACTTAGGGTGGCTAACAGTATTGCTCCAATTGTTATAATATAGTCATGATTCTTTAGTTTCATTATGCCAATGGATGATAATTCTAAACAAGCTCAAAATATTCTTGCGGTGCTTAAACACAAGTACCCACAGGTAGCTCCCGCGCTTCATTATAACAATTCTTTGGAGCTTTTAGTGGCCACCATATTATCTGCGCAATGTACTGATAGTATGGTAAATAAGGTTACTCCGGGACTGTTCGGGAAATATAAAACTGCAAAGGACTATGCAGAGTCGGATATTGATGACTTGAAAGAATTAATTAGACCTACCGGCTTTTACAACAATAAAGCAAAAAATATAAAAAATATGGCCAGGAAGCTGGTTGAGGAATATGGTGACAAGGTTCCAGGCACTCTGGAAGAGTTAATAAAGCTGCCAGGAGTTGCCAGAAAAACAGCTAATGTGGTATTAAGCAACTGGTTTAAGACCAACGAGGGAATAGCTGTGGACACCCATGTGACAAGAACTTCACGCCGGTTGGGGTTGACCAGTAGCAGTAAACCTCAACAAATTGAGAAAGATTTGATGGCGCTGTATGATAAAGATGAATGGGGAGACTTAAGTCTGAGGCTAATAGAACATGGTAGAGAGACATGTAAAGCAAGAAATCCTTTATGTGCAAACTGCGTCTTAAAAGATATTTGTCCTAGCGCTTTTAAAGTGTAGTAGATTTTTAATGGATATATATGTTGGATAATATAAATCAAATTGAGGTAGATGAATTTAACCGAACTTCTGCTATTCTTGCGATTAACAAACCGGCTGGTATGACGTCTCATGATGTAGTTGATGCAGTAAGAAAAAAGCTGAGAACAAGGAAGGTTGGTCATGCTGGAGCTTTAGATCCGTTTGCCACAGGGGTTTTGCTTATAATGGTTGGCAAGTATACAAAAAAAAGTATGGAGTTAATGAGAAAAGATAAGGAATATAGCTGCTCCATTTTATTAGGAATTGCAACAACGACTCAGGACCCCGAAGGAAAAGTAACAAAAGTTGATGTAAAAGACATAGAACAGGATGATTTATTCAAACTGGAGGGAATCAAGAAAGGATACAACCAAAGAGTGCCGTTATTTAGTTCGGTAAAAGTTGAAGGGCAGAAGTTAAGGCAGCTAGCTCACAGAGCTAAAGAGTATAAATTTGCGAGAGAAGACAAAGTTGAGCTTTTGATGAAAGATGGTTCCATTAAGCAAGTGATCCTGCCGCGAAAAGAAGTATACTTTTCTAAGTTTGAAATAGGAGGTTTAAAGAGTGTTGCTATAGGGGATCTGGAAGAAAAGCTATTCACTCAGCTGAAAGCCAACGATATTGATATAAATACAAGTATGACAGAGTTACGTCTAGTAGTTGCCTGTTCTAAAGGTACTTATATTAGGCAGTTAGCTGAGGATATAGGTAATTTGTTAGGCACACCGGCTATGCTCCACAAGCTTGAACGTACAAGAGTAGCTGAAATTACATTGGATCAATGTATCAGCATTGAGGATATTCCTAAATTGCAATAATGTTTTAACCATATTCCCAGAGCAGTTGTATTGGTTAGCATACCTGCAAGTAAAGTATACTTGGTTTCTTTTTTGCTTAAAAGTATTTTCTTTATTGCTGCTGGCTTGTAAGTAGCATCGCTAATTTCTTCATAGACTGGAGCCTTAAGCGCAGGTCTTATAATCTCTCTTTCTTGTTGCCTCTTTACAGTGGTTGCTGGTTTTATTGTTGTCTTTAAACGGTCCTTTGGAATATTTTCTTCAGAAGCTAATATAGATATATCGTTTGCCAACAGAGGCATAAGCCGGACATTAAGGCTGCCGTCTTTATTTTTTCCTCTGATATTCACAATGCCTGTTACTGTAATTTCGTCCCCTGTACTTAGTGTTTTCATATCTATAACATCTTTAACATATGCTTTCACAGTTTTTTCTCCTTGTTGAACATAGAGATTATTGCTGTCTTTTTTTATGATTTGTCCGCTGACTTTCACCAGTGCCCCAGCAGAGTTTTCTAAGTCTTTTGGATTTTCCAGTATGGAGGTATTTATTATTTCATTGATTTTCATAAGACAGTTAGCATCCTCAATGTTTGCTATGTATTCGTCATAAAAGGTTTCTAGCCGAGCGCAGATTTTTACTGTGTCTCCTTTTGATAACTTCGGATAATCTGCAGGTAATTTAACCATGATTCCTTCTGTGTTGTGCATGATATGCATTTTATCGGGAAACAATTGGTCGGGTGGTGAGACTACTTTGCCAGTGAGAATATGATAATTGCCATCTAACTTCTGCTTAAATTCTGAAATGTCAATTTTGTCCAGACCATAAAACTTGTCTGCGGGATCAACGTAAATATTGTGTTCCCCTGGACTAGGTTGCTGGGTTTGGACAATCGCCTCCTTAAATAGAATATTGGATATCCCCTGTTTGGTTGGTCCAAACGTAAAAGTATCTACCAGCTTTTCATTAGGATTGAGTAGATTAAGGGTTGATCCCTGCTTGCTTAGGCTGAACCTGGTGCTGATTACGACAAAGCTGTAGGGGTCAAGAGTTGTGTTTTCTATGGTATGCGTACTGGAAGAAACCTGTATCCGCCACATATCAAGGTTTACTATTTGCTCTGATGTGTTATATAGTTCGATCCAGGAACTCTCTCCTTGTTTTGGATAGGGATAAATTTCTGAGATAATAATATCATTAGGGTACTCTATATAATTAAAGTCTCCAGGAGTGGGAACTCTATTCATTTTCCACTCCCCTATTCCGTCAGGGACTCTAGCGATTGCGAGGTTTGTTTTGGAGCTTGAGTAGAACATGCTGTCAATAAGCTGTCCTTCGGGTGAGTATAAAAATATTTCTTCGTCTGTCTGGTTGATGCTGAATACCGGATAAATAAGGGTAAACCCTCCGGCAGTTATAGTTCCGGAAGGAAAGTGTTTTACGGAGGATTTATCAGCAAGGTAATATCCGGTTAAGTCAATCTCTTCTTCGCACAGGTTGATTAGTTCGATCCATTCGTTGTCTTTGTCTGCTCCTTCTGGATCGGGCAATACTTCGTTTATCCTAATATTCCTGCAGGGAGCAAGGTCTGGCTCATTCGCAGACATCATCAATGGATTAGCAATAATCAGAAAAACATATAGGAGCAGAACTAATATTTTCATATCTAGACTAAACTAAAATTTAGTCTTTATAGTAGAGAGGGAAGCTTAAAAATTGATGAAGGAATTTTGAAATTTACTTTAA
>CAYMJM010000035.1:0-5580 GCA_964391325.1 uncultured Candidatus Saccharibacteria bacterium
AAAGCAATCAACAAGCAACTGTTAGAGCAATACGATTGGAAAACGGTTGGGATAACCCAGAAATTTAAGCTAAACTCAGATTTCCAAACTTTTCTAAACGAAAATCCAAGAGTTATGAAGTTGAATTCTGAAAGAGCTAAAGAACTTCAGCAAAGCATTAGTAATATAAATAATAAAGTTGATTTAAGGAAGGCTAAGGGAGAAATTTCAGCATTCCAGTCAGAAATGAAGGCTGCTGGATTGGTGGGTCGAAATTTCGCACAGGAAATTTTACTCAACCTAGGTAAAGTAATTAACTGGCTAGGATTAACAACGATTGTATTTGCGGCGATGAGAAGTGTTAAAGCATTATTTACCAATGTAATAGAACTAGATCATGCAATGACAAATCTACGAAAAGTAACAGATGAAACTTCGACTACATATGATAAATTTGTTGATAGTGCTGCGAGTAGTGCAAAACGACTAGGGGTAACATTAGTTGATATAGTAAAAAGTACAAGTGAATTCGCTAAGTTAGGATATTCATTATCTCAAGCACAAACCTTGGCTGAAACTGCAAGTGTTTATTCAATGGTAGGCGACATGCCTATTCAGAATGCAACTGAAAGTCTTATTTCTAGCATGAAAGCTTTTGGCGTTGAAGCCAAAGATTCAATTTCAATTGTAGATAAATTTAATAAAGTGGGTAAAATATATTGCCCAGCGGCATAGTAATATGTCGTTAGTAGATAGGTGTATCGGTCAAAACCCAGAGATGGACAAGACCGAGGAAACGGTTAATATTTTAAAATCCTCAATATGGCAGTTAGGATTTTAATTGAGTAAAAAATATAATTTAGAAAATAAAAAATTTGGCAAACTTATGGTTTTACATAAAACAATCAATCCAAACAATAAGAAAAAGGTTGGTTATTGGCTTTGCAAGTGTGAATGTGGGAATGAGTCTATTGTAACTACATCTGCATTAGTAAGTGGAAAAACAGTACAGTGTTCGGATTGCGCCCATAAAGTTACTGGGGCAGCAAAGAGGAAAAATGTTGTTGACGAGAGATTTGGTAAATTAGTCATATTATCAACGGAGAATAAAAAAGATCAAAATGGACGACAAAGAAAATATTGCAAATGCTTATGTGATTGTGGCAATATTGTTGTTAGAATATATGAAAATTTAACAAAATCTAAAATGCCATCTTGCGGATGTGCAAGAAAAGAGATTGGGCGAAAGCTCTATGGGACAGATGTAAATGGTCAAAAGTTTGGTAGGTTAAAAGTGTTAGAAACATTGTGGGATGAGAATCCAGTTAAATTAAGGTGTTTGTGTGATTGTGGGAATGAATATATAGGTGTAAAATCTCAGATATGTTATGGAAGAACACAATCATGTGGGTGCCTGCACAGGGATGTTGTAATGGAATCTAACGCAAAAGATTGGACTGGCGTATTGTCTGATTTCGGTGTAGAATTCATGTCGCAGCGTTCTATAAATAAAGCAGGTCAGTGGTTATGGAATTGTAAATGCGGAATTTGTGGTAAAATGTTTGTAGCATTACCAGCAAAAGTGAACAATGGGCATATTACATCTTGTGGTTGCAGGAGAAGATCGTCAGGCGAAGAAATGATTGAGAATTTTCTTATAGCGAGTGGCATAGATTATATATCCGAATATTCATTCGAAGATTGTGTTTGTAAATACCCACTGAGATTTGATTTTGCTGTATTTAATAATGATAATTTATCTTTTTTGATAGAATATAACGGAAAACAACATTATGAACCAGTAAGTATTTTCGATGGACAAAAAGGATTTAAAAAAGCAGTTATAAGAGATGAAATAAAAAGAAATTATTGTAAAGACAATGCTATTCGACTATTAGAGTTGCCATATTCTTTATCAGTCGATGAAATAAAAAATAAAATATTAACCGAGTCCCTAGAGACTGTAACACCTACTATAGTAATATAGTGGGTTTACCTATCCTCCTACTTTTCTAATAATTAGAGAAAAGGATGAAGATCCAGTCCGAACTCCCGCTATAATCTAAAAGAGAAACGGGAGAGTTAGCCAGAAATGACTAACCGCCATATGTTAATATGGTCAGTAGCTCAGTATGAGCGAAAGTAACAGATTGAACGAATATGCAATCAGCAGTGAAGGTATCGGCGAAGGATTAAAAAGATCGGCTGCATCATTGGTTGCTGCTGGAAATACAATAGATCAAGCCGTTGCTTTGGTTACGGCTGCAAACCTAGTGGTTCAAGATCCAGCCGCTGTTGGAACTGCCTTGACTTTTAGGGCATTAGTAGCATAATACATAATCTACTAATAAAAAATTCTTTCTAATTGACTTAGAGTTCCTTGTGATAGGGATAATAGGGGCGAAGACAATTAACTATTTATAACATCTCTGAAATGAGGTGTTTTTATGTGTGTAAGTGGATTATACATAATAAAAAATAAAATTAACAATAACATTTATGTAGGCATTACTAATAATATAAATACGAGAAGTGGAGCGCATAAAAGAAATTTATTTAAGGGATATAATAACAAAGATTTAGATAATTTCGTGAGAAACAAGCCGAGGGTTCGTCATCATCAATTAAACCTACAATTAGAGTTTAATGATTTCTATGAGACATATGAAGACACAATATGGGATGAGGTTTACAGTTTTGAGTTAGTCCTTCCTATTGCGTATCAGTTTTACAACAAAAAATCATTAGAAAAAATTGAAGATGCTTATATTTTAAAATTAAGAGAGTCGTCAAATGGATATTTTCAAATGACAAACAAAGAGCATGGCAAAAAATATAGCTACACAGAAAAAGATGGTAAGGCAATATTTACAAATGTTCTTGAAAATAACAAAAAAGATGTAATTGACGACTACACAATACATAAACTTTCATACAGTGAAATTGCAGCAAAACATAACAGCAATAAATCTTCTGTAATGAGGTTTCTAAGAAAATATAACATTGAGCCTAGGGGTAGTTCTTCATGTAAAATAGGGTATGACATACATAACTATAAGGATCAGATAATACAAATGTATACCATTGAGAATTTAAATGCCACTCAGATTTCCAAAAGTTTCAATACGAGTTGTGGTGTAATTAACTCGTATCTAAAATCGTGGGGTGTTGAGCTAAAATCTATGGCTGAATTGATAAGTGGTATTAATTTGGAGAGTTGTAAAAATGAAGTTATTGACATGTATGTAAATCAATTTATGTCCACGGGTAAAATTGCGAATCATTTTAATCTTAGTAGCACTACAATTAAAAGATATTTAAAAAAATGGAATATCCCCAGAAGAAGGAATTCCGATTACTACAATAAAAATGTTATAAATAGTTAATTATCACGCTGAACGACTAAACGAAAGAACCCCATAGTATATTAAATGGGGATGCGATAGTCTGAACTCTCTTATAATGTCACTATTTTTTTGAAGAGAGAGAAGAAGGGTCAAGTGTAAAGACACTTTAAAGAAGAACCCTTCTCGCCATATTAATTATGGTCAGTACCCTTTAATGGGGGAAAGTAACAGATTGTAAAAACTGTGGCCATGCGCGTAAGAGGCGCGAAAATTGAACTAGAGGCGGCTGGTGAAGACGTAGACGGAATGGTAGAAAGCACAGCCAAGTTACGAGAACAACTGCTTGCTTTAACTAGAGGAAAAGTTGATATAATGCTCGATGAAAATACTTTCAAATCTACATATCAAATTATGTTAGAAATGTCTAAAGTATGGGATTCGATGACGGATATAAATAGAGCGTCGGCACTTGAATTAATTGCAGGGAAACGGCAAGGCAACGTCATTTCAAGTATGCTTGCCAACGCAGAACAAATGGAAAGTGTTTTACAAGATTCGGTCAACTCTGCTGGTAGCGCAATGGAGGAGCATGCTAAAATTTTGGATAGCGTGGAGGGTCGCATGGAAACCTTTCGGGCTACTGCGCAAGATTTATCAAGAAATACAATTGATTCGGAATTTGTTAAGGCAGTCATCAGATTAGGTACTGCAATATTAGAGATTGTAAATAAAATAGGTCTATGGAAGACTTCATTAATTGCATTAGTTGGTATAATTAGTGTAAAAACATCAATAGGTTTAAATTCATTTGTGATGTTAATACAATCTTTAATTGCAAAAATGACCGCAGGAGCAGTTTCTGCTACTACACTTTCTATGGCTCTTTCTACCATGATCCCCGTAGCAGTAATCATAGCGGGTATAGCAGCCTTTGACTACCTCTCAAAAGCCCTAGAACGTCAACAAGAAAAAGTAGCAGAAACCACAGCAAAATATGAGGATGTATCATCTCAAATAGACGCTCTGAATGAAAAGAAATTTTCTGCTTTTGATACCCCGCTAACCCCCCAAGAGGAAGCTAGACTTGAGTATCTTGAAAAGTATAAGCAAACTCTTGAAGATACTCTTGCAATAGAAAATACAAAAGAAGCCGGAATGCGGTTTTTTGGTGATGGTGATTGGAATCCGCTTACAACTAATACAAACAAAATACTAAGGCAAGAGTCTGATTTTGCAGCTAACGCTTGGATTAATGCTAGTGCAAAAGCTCTTGATGACACCGAAAAGAATGCTGATAGTGTTTCTAATGGTTATGCCAAGATAATGGAGCGTCAAAAAGAATTGATGGCGACCGCCGAAGATTTACATACAACCTTGCAGAGACCATTAGACTCCGATATGACTAAAAGATTAAAGGATGAATTAAAAGAGACTGAAAAATCTATCGAGTTAAATGAAAAAGCTATTAACAAACTTAGAGATACAGGCTTAATTAAACTTGATATAGACAAGTCAGGGATAGATGAAGCTGCTCAATCCACCGACGCCTACGCAGACTCCATCTCTGCCTTATCCACCACCATTGACTCTTTCATAGATAAAGAAAACTTAATCTCTTCAGTACAGAATGAAGTAAGTGATAGCCATAAAATTAGTTTTGGAACTATACAAAAACTACTCAAAGCTTATCCGCAACTTGATTCCGTCGTATCGGACTATCTGGCAGGATTAGCATCTACCTCTGATGTAATGACCGCTGTGAATGAAGCCTACGATACTGATCTAAAAAATTATAAAGACGCAATCATTGAAAAACAGAAGTTAGACGATACATTTTATAGCAACACACTCTCTCAAAGTGCAAAGAAAGTGAACGCTTTCAATGACCAATATGGTGTAGATTTAAGCAACTACAAGAACTTAGCCGAGGCTAAACTTGAAGTTGAAAAAATCCTAATTGGTGACTTAGCCCGTCTGTGGTCACAGTATTACGATAGTACATCGGGTGCATTTAACCAACAGTATGATGACCTTGTAGAAAGAGCTGCAATGGGAGACAGAGCTGCTGGCGTACGAGTTGCAAAACTTGATAAGATTATGTCGCAAAGAGATGCGATGATAAGTGCATTGGATGAAATTGCCTATGGAGGCATTGATGTATCGCTTGGCAAAGCTGGAAAAAGTTCGTCGTCTTCCTCATCCAAATCCACAGACCCATGGAAAGCTCTGCATGACGCTTACGATGAGCGTTTGA
>CAYMJM010000036.1:0-5459 GCA_964391325.1 uncultured Candidatus Saccharibacteria bacterium
AGGTCCCAAGGGTTGGGCTGTTCGCCCATTAAAGTGGCACGCGAGCTGGGTTCAAACCGATGTGAGTCAGGTTGGTCTCTATCCGGTATGGGCGTAGTAATCTTGAAGGAATTGACCCCTAGTACGAGAGGATCGGGGTGAGGAAACCTCTAGTGCATCTGTTGTCGCACCAGCGGCATGGCAGAGTAGCTACGTTTCTATTAGGATAAGCGCTGAAAGCATATAAGCGCGAAGCCTCTCCTAAGATTAGGATTACTGGTTCTCCAGCAGATTACTGGGTTGATAGGCTCTAGGTGTAAGCTCTGTAAAGAGTGTCTGGGCTTATTGATTGAATCGATTGAAATGAGATTTTCTTCGGAATTTCGATTTTCTTTTGTGAAGATTAATAATCTCTAGCCGAGGAGTACTAATAGAACCGAAGCTTTATCTTTTTAGTAACAATGAGCAGGCAGGCATTCAGCTTGTCAGCTGTAAGTTGTATGCTTAAATGTATTAACTATCCAGTTTTTATTGAAAATTGCTTTTTAAAAATTTAGCTACAGTCATTAGGTAGATGTTGTATTTAAATACACTATCAATCTGGTGATTGTAGCGGTAGGGCACCACCCGTTACCATACCGAACACGGAAGTGAAACTTACCAGCGCCGACGATACTTTTCCGGCAACGGAATGGGAAAATAGGTCATCGCCTGAACTTTTTTTACATTAGCCAGTAGCTAGCAGCCGAAAGTTATTAGCTATTGGCTATTTGTTGAACCAGAAAGGCTATAGATTTTTTTACATAATAGGTGACTATAAAGTAATAAAATCCAAGATCTATAGAATTTTTCGACATGCAAAGTGCAAAAAATGATATAACTCAAGAGCTGGATAGCTATCTATCACAACTTGAAAATCCTCCAAAGATTTTTCAAAAAGGTCAAATAGTAAAAGGGACAATTGTAAGTATCTCCAAAGGGGAGATCCTTGTCGATATTGGAGGAAGAACTGAAGGTGTAGTTTCCGGTAAGGAAATGAAACTGGACGGTGAGAAGTTAGATAAAAAAGAGGGAGAGGATGTTCTAGTGTACGTAATCTCGGATGAGAATACAGAAGGTCAAATAGAGCTTTCTATAAGGCGTACTGGTACAGCTAGAAAATGGTTTGAACTGGAGCAGGCTCAGGAAGAGAGTAATTCTCTTAAGGTTACTGTAATCGAGGCTAATACTGGTGGAGTCATAGTTGATATAGGTGGCGGTTTAAGAGGGTTTATCCCAACATCACAACTTGATAATAGCAGGATCTATCCAACAGGCGGATATGTCTCAAAGGAAGATGCTACACAACAACTTCAAGAAAAGCTAGCTGAATTGATAGGGGGTCAAATTGAAGTCAAAGTTATTGAAATTGATAAAGAAAAAAACAGGGTAATATTTTCTGAAAAACTGGTTACGGCCAGTGAGGACATTGAACGACGAGAGGAGACTTTAAGTCACAGTAAAATTGGAGATACCCTGGAAGGGGAGGTTACTGGTATTGCGCCTTTTGGCTTATTTGTCAATGCTCAAGGGCTGGAAGGACTTGTGCATTTATCTGAAATTAGCTGGGATAAAGTATCTAATCCTGCTGATTTCGCTAGCGTAGGCGACAAAGTACAAGTTCAAATTATCGGTATTCAAGATGACGGTAAAAGAATTGCTTATTCGATGAAGAGGTTACAGAGAGATCCATGGGATGGAATTGTGGAGCAGTACAAAGTAGGGAAGGTTGTGAAAGGAGTGGTGACAAAAGTTGTAGATTATGGTGCTTTTGTCCGCATAGACGATAAAGTAAATGGTCTAATTCATATTTCGGAATTAAGCGATAGGCTAGTTAAAGATCCCAAAAAGATCTTACAGGAGGAGCAGGAGGTTGAAGTAGAGATAATTTCTGTTTCTAAAGAGGAGCGGCATTTGGGATTGAGTCTGAAACGGGCTCAAAAGAGATCTGACACAAATGTCATAGTAGACGAAAAGCAAAGGGCAGAGGTTGCTCCTGAGATGGCTAGCCTAAGCAAACTGTTAGATAAAGAAGATTAAAAAATTTCTGAAAAGTTCAAAAGAGACCTCCGGAAGGAGGTCTCTTATCTTTTCTATCTTCTTGCCTGTAGTTAAATTTCAAAAATTTTGTGTTATATGTGTTAGGATTTTTCGTTAGCAAATATAGCACTCGTGTGCTAAAATATAGTTCTTAGTTATTACAAAGCAGGGTTTATGGCGGTAAAAACCATTGACGAAGTTGAAGGTCTTGATAGACTAAGCAGGAATGCTAAGACAATAATTCTTCGGGCTTACGATATTGCTAGACATGAAATCAAAGATAATAAAAGAGAAGCTCAGCAGGTAAGACCTGAGCATATATTTGTGGCTCTTTTAATGCAGAAAAGCAGCGTAGCTTATAAGATTTTGCATAGAATTGGAATTTCAACAGACCAGCTTTTGGTAAAGTTGATCAAACCCAGAAGTGTTTCTCCAAAAAATGTCGAAGTTACTGACGAGTTCAATCAGATAATTGTTGATGCTTTCTGGGAAGCTAATCAGCTCGGTCATGTATATGTGGGCAGCGAGCATCTACTTCTGAGTTTATTTCAAAATGATGAGGTAACTGGTATTACAGGCTTGCTCGGACATAATATAAATTCTGATATTATTCGAAATGCGGTTATCTCTATGGGAAACTATCACCCTGGAATATTCAGTTCTATGCCCACTGAAGCTGTTGATAGTAAGGGGGCTTTGGACTATTTCACGCGTGATATGAATGAGATGGCACGAGAAGGAAGGTTTTTGCCGATATTTGGCAGACACGATGAAATTGAGAGACTTATCCATATTTTAAGTAGAAAGAATAAAAACAATCCTGTTCTTATTGGTGAAGCAGGAGTAGGTAAGACTGCCATAGTTGAAGGTTTTGTACAAAAAATATTAGCAGGTGATGTTCCCGATGCTTTGGCAAATTATAGAGTAATCCAGCTTGATTTAGCCGTAATCCTTGCTGGTGCTAAGATCCGTGGAGATGTAGAGGAAAGATTGTTAGCAGTTCTTGATGAGTTAAGAAAAGATGATAATAAAGTTGTGTTTATTGACGAAATCCATATGATAATAGGTGCGGGTACTGCAGGTAGTGGAGGTGGTATGGATATTGCCAACTTGCTGAAACCACATTTAACCAGTGGAGATATCAAGGTCATTGGTGCTACAACATTCGATGAATATCAGAAGTATTTTGAGGAAGATAATGCGCTTACTAGGCGTTTCCAGCCGATTCAAATAGACGAAATTTCGAAAGAGGATACAGTCGGTCTTTTAAATTACGTTAAAAAAGAATATGAGAATTTTCATGAAGTCAAAATAAGTGAAGGTGCAATTATTGAAGCTGTCAATCTTTCTGATAGATATGTTACTGATCGCTTCCTCCCAGATAAGGCTTTGGACGTTATAGATGAAACATCTGCTAAGAAAAAATTAAGCCAGAAAAGTATACTGCAAAGTAGTATCCTATCAAGGCAGCTAGAAAAGGTCAGGAAAGAGAAAAATACATTTTTGAGAAAAGGGGACTTAAGGACAGCAGCAGATAAAAGAGAAGCTGAAGTCAAGATACAACAGACCCTAGATGAGGAGAGAAAAAAGCTTTCACGAAGGACCAAGGGACAGACTATAGACACGGATGATATCAGAGAGGTTGTCTCCAAGATGACAGGTATACCTTTGACCACAATGACAGAAAGTGATATAGAAAGCTTGAGAAATCTGGAGAAGTCTTTCTCTGAACAGGTTATTGGTCAGGAAGCAGCACTTACAAGTGTAGCAGCAGCCTTAAAAAGAGCTCGTGTAGGATTGATGGACCAAGATCGTCCCTTGGCTTCATTTCTATTCCTAGGGCCTACAGGAATTGGGAAAACGGAGACTGCAAAAGTTATAGCAAGGTATCTATTTGGAGATGAGCAATCATTGGTACAGGTGAATATGAGCGAGTTTATGGAACCACACAGTGTAAGTAAGATTATAGGATCTCCTCCAGGATATGTAGGGTATTCCGAAGGAGGACAATTGACAGAGAAAGTCAGGAGAAAGCCATACAGCGTAGTTTTATTTGACGAAGTAGAAAAAGCTCATCCAGATACCTTAAATGTATTGTTACAGATACTTGATGAAGGAGAAATCAGAGACAGTAAAGGTCGGAATGTGAATTTTAGAAACACCATTATTATAATGACATCCAATATTGGAGCCGAAGCAATAGCTCGTGATGAGGTATTAGGTTTTGACATGAAGGAGGAAAGTGGTGGAGAAGATAATGAACGGGATGTAGCTTATAACGAAATGAAAGACAAACTTCTGGTAGAACTTAAAGATGAAATGAGGCCTGAGTTTTTAAATAGAATAGACGAAATAGTTATTTACCGAGGGTTAGATAAAGCTGATGCGCGTGCTATAACTAAACTATTGTTTCAGAAGCTACAAAAACGACTGGATCAGTTTAATTTGAAGCTAAACTGGACAGATGAAGTAATTAAACATATTGTTGAAGAAGGTTTTAGTGAAGAGTATGGAGCAAGAAACCTGAGACGTACTATCCAGGAACTGATAGAAACAAAGTTGTCTGAATTAATCTTGGAGAATAAAATTGACACGGAAAAGGGTGCCAGTGTAAAAGTCTCAAAAATTGTGGAAGAGCTTAAATTTGATATTAAATAGTAAATGGCAAGAAAAAATACTGTATACGTTTGTTCAAACTGCGGGGCCAGTTCTGCCAAATGGACAGGGCAGTGTAGTGTATGTAAAGAGTGGAATACACTTGAGGAGGAAGTTTTGATCAAGGCTGAAAGTGATATTGTCAGGGGAGCAAAAAAGCTGGAATTAAGAGTATTTAACGAGATTGAATTATCTGAGCTTCAAAGAATAAGCTCAGGATTCAGTGAATTTGATCGGGTTTTAGGTGGCGAAAATAATAAACAAGGGTTAGTACGCGGAGAAGTTGCGTTGATATCAGGAGATCCAGGTATAGGTAAGTCTACCTTACTTTTACAAGTATTGGCGCATCTAGCGTCACAAGGTCACAGAGTCTTATATGTCAGCGCAGAAGAGTCTGAGCAACAAATTGCAATCAGAGCCAATAGGGTGCTTGCTAAGGTGCCTGCCAACGATAATTTTAAGATTACTAGTAGTTACAATCTTGATGCGATTCTTGAAAGTTTACACGAAGATACTCCGGATTTTGTTGTCATAGACTCGATACAAACAGTTTCCACAACTCAAGTGAGAGGCCTTGCTGGTGGAATCTCACAGATCAAGGCTTGTACAATTAACCTTGTCAATTTTGCAAAAGAGAACAATGTAACTATGTTAATTGTCGGGCATATTAATAAGGAGGGGAATGTTGCCGGTCCTAAAGTATTGGAGCACTTAGTAGATGCTGTTTTTCAGATTGAAGGCGAAGA
>CAYMJM010000037.1:0-5191 GCA_964391325.1 uncultured Candidatus Saccharibacteria bacterium
AAAATTTGTACTAGCATCATCATAGATGCAGAGCTCCCAATTGCTGTAAGCTTGTTTCTTTATAGATCGAATCGCTTTAGATAAATACTTTGGATCTACGTTATAAACTGGCATCACTATACTGATTTTTATATTTGTATCTTTGTACCTACACGCTTGTTTCTTTGAATTCTTCAGCCATCGAGATTCTACTTTACTCACCCATCTAGTATATATTTTAAAATGTGAATAATTTTTATTAAACAAAAAACCATAGGCATTCTGAATCAGCATTTTAGGTCCTTCGTTTTTCAATATCCAAAATGCTTTTGATATTCGTGCTAACAAGGCTTCAATATTTTTTCTCATCACACTTGGTATAAAAGGTTTAATTAGTTTTTTTAATCTACTCTTTATTCTCATCGACTCAATATGAACTAAGAGCAGACTTATATGATTTTCCCTATCTTTGACTAATTGCTCTAAGACAACATTTAATTTCTGCATGGAATCAGTCTGGTGGCTTAAATTCATTCTGCTGAGGAATTCCCTAATATATATTTGATTACCACCTTCTATCAATTTGTAATTATCAAGCTGGTTCCAATCAACGTCCTTACTTCTTTCTATATTGTTTACTATTTTATTAAAGTTCTGGTTGAAGTTAAAACTTCTCTCAATCAATTCGCGCAATTCTGCCCTTTGCCAAAAAGCCGCGCTATAACCTTTAGTAACTTCCCTAAATATTTTTCTTGGAGTTAGCCTTCTATTGAAACCACGTCCTGAAAAATTATAGTATCCAGCCGTATCGAAATTTTCTTTACTGATCCAGCCTGGACCTCCAAAATGATCATAGCAATATACAGGTATTCCCATAGCTAAAGAAAATTGCACTGTCTTACCAATAGTAACCACAGCATCAAAATTAGAAAGTATCTCAGGAGTAATAAATTTAAACTCCTTTCCATATCCAAAACAAGCGACTTCGTATCCTTCGTCTCTAAGTAGCGCCCCAGCTTCACCTAACTCACTAGGGACGTGATTGGATACTATAGCTATCTTTCCTAAATGTTTACCACGATTTTGTTGGTAAGCCTTAAAAAACTCTTCATCTACAGAGTTTACAAAAATTTGCAGGATAGATCGCTTTACCCCTTGTTGAATTAAAGATTTTGCAGTCTCTTGTGAGTTAGCTAGACATAACGAAAGGTTATTAATATAAATTGGCGCGGACTCTAATGGTTCGATCGGAGATAGAGAACTATAAATGATTTTCTTTGACTTTATCTTTTTGTTAAAAATTACTTGATTTAACACAGGCGCATGTTGAGCCCATATTAAGTCATACTCTTTACGTGAAGGATCTTCATGTAGGACATTGCTCACATTAAATCCCTCTTTGCCAAAAATCTCTTTTATTGGATTCCCATAAACAAATGCACCAATCTCAACATTCCACCCCCTTTCTCTAAAAGCTCTCGCAAGTTGTAAAATATTTATCTCAGCTCCTGCAAAGTGAGCAAGGTTATGTGTTAGTAATAGTACTTTATGGTCAACACTCATATTGATATATTTTATTAAGGTTAAAATTGAAGTTTCTATTTCGGGAGCTCCTGTATCCCTTTATTTCGGTCTAGTTAATTGTATAGGCCATTGTTGATATACGTTTTTTTAAATTAATTTATACTTTTTTTTGATATCTTTTGGAATTTCGAAAATGTATCTCTTGTATTTAGGATAATATTCCCTACCTCTGGGCATTTTCTCTAAGACAATACCTTCCTCATCGTATAAATAGTCATACCCAATCTTTTGAATTTTATTACCTGGGTCTAGTCTCTTAAAAACCTCAGCGCGTAATCTCCTATTCTGGGGTTCAATCATTTTCAAATGATAGATATTAAGTCCTGTATCAATAATAGGATAAAGAGGTTCCATCTTTTCATTAACTGGATAAGGATAATTATGTATTGTCAAATCTCCATACTTTTGGTCAGATCTAGCCGGGTACATCCTGACTCGTACTTTTTGTCCCCAAACACCATCACCCCTATAAGAATCTGGTGTCCACATCTCACGCAAGTCAAACTGTAACATCCTATCTTCTTTTAAAGAATTGATTACCCTTCGGATTTTCTGTCCCACTTTCTTTTCAAACCTTTCATCAGGGGAAGTTACCAGTATCCAATCAGCGCCTTTTTGGTCTGCAATCTTTCGAAGCTCAACTCTATACTCACTCTCATTTCTCCACAGGTCATCCCTGCCCATATCATAGAGAATTGCAAAATCATCGACAAAATCTAAATTTCTTATCAAATCGGGAAGCAGGTCCTTATCATATCGTACTCCGAACGCAGCTACTACTTTCAAATTTTTACTCTTTCTCCTTCTTAACATAAGATGGATTACTTAACACTGCTAATTTAAATTCTTCTTCTAAAATTTCTGTAAAAATTGCTATAAACTTTGAGTGAATTGATTTATTATGTCAGCTGGATCTCCATCTCCCATAAGTTTTCCTTGTTGAATCCAGATTACTCTATCAGCTATATTTTTTACAGATTCTAAATCATGGGATACATATATTATTGTCGCTTCGTTATTGATTAGTTCAAGCATCTTTTGCATACTCTTTTTCTTAAACCCAATATCTCCTACTGATAGGACCTCGTCTAGCAGATATATATCTGCCTTAGCTTGGATAGCAATTGAAAAGGCCAGTCTTACTACCATACCACTGCTAAAATTTTTGGTTGGAGTGTCTGCAAACTCTTTAACTTCTGCAAATTCGAGAATTTCTTCAACCTTTGTATCTAAGAAGCTTTTTTTCATTCCAAGTATAGTCCCGTTTAGGAAAATATTTTCTCTTGCCGAAAGCTCTGGATTAAAACCAACTCCAAGCTCTAAAAACGGGACAAGACTCCCATTGATTTTAACTTCACCTTTATCCTGTTCATATATACCGGCAAGAATCTTTAAAAGAGTACTTTTCCCGCTTCCGTTCCTCCCGATTATCCCGATACACTCCCCTTTCTTCACTTTCAGACTGATATCACTTAAAGCTTCAAATCTGTGACCTGCTCGACTAAACAGCTTCCAGGGTTGAAGAAAATAGCTTTTAAAACTTGTTACTTTTTCATCAGGAATATAGAATACTTTATCAATATCATTAACTTCTATTGCATATTCTTCAATATTTTTATTTTTTGTGTTCATTTGTTAAATCTTTTCTAAAAATTGTTTTAATTCTTTACCCAATTTTTCAGGCTTATAGTTCGCTAATACATATCCTCTAGCAGACTTAGCCAAATCTATCCTTAAGTCCTTATCTCTCATAAGTTTTACGAGTTTATCATACCACTCACCTTCATTTCTAGCCACTAGATCCTGGCTTACTTGACCGATGATATTGACTAAGTCTCCTACAGCACTTACAACCGTAGGTACCCCTACAAGGGCTGCTTCTAAAAATTTAATTTCGCTTTTTCCTCTATTAAACTCTGTATCTTCTAACGGTAATAAATTTATATCTACCTTGGAATGTAATCTCATGTAATCATCCCTATTCATGAATGGCATTCTCTTTACCCTACAAGCGTACTGTCCAAAATCAAAATTGATTCTGCCACCAACCCAAAGCTCCGTATCCTTATTCTCTGTCAAAGCTCTGGTTAAAACTGGCCATATTAAATTTAAATCTCTGTCATGGGTCTCCGACCCACTGAAGTATCCTAGAACTAGTTTATGATTTTCGGGGGTTAGATGAGAGTCACTTACCAAACTGTCATACAACTGCTTATAACCATTGCGGTGGACTAATACTTCACCTTTTATATACTTACGCATATCCTTTGCCAGATAATCGGTACTACTCACTCCTGCATCACACTTTTGCATGAGCTTCAGCATACCATCAGCTCTTTGTAAAAGTCTTTGTGAATCCTGAGTATCTAAGTATTTTGTATAGTCCAAATCTTCGAGAAGGTCCCTTCGATAGACAAAATCATCTATACTAAAAATTGTCTTTATACCTCTCTGTTTTGCAATATCCAAAATTTTCTTGTTTCCAGCATGAAGAGGTGTTCTGTAAAAGATAATATATTTATATTCTTTGGCTAAATCTGGTTTAAGAAAATCTTCATGCACGATATCAGTTTCTATACCAACATGTTCTAGTTGATACTTGGGGATTTCGCATCTATAGAATGAAGTAGCGTTTTTAGGTTCCCCAGAAATAAATAAAACACTCGCATTCTTGGATCGGCGTTTTAGAATATGAAAATATTTAGAAGGGGTTGCTTTCCTGTCGAAGTATATATAACTCCTTCTGACTACCTCGGTAACTCCATATTGCTTTAATGTGTTATATGCTTTTCTAAATAGTCTTACCATCAGGACTAGTTAACTTTAGAAGTACTCCGCGACTCTTTTGACTCTGTTTTTAAAATAGGTCTGACCTAGCAGTAGTAGTATAAGTCCTATTACAAAAATTATTGCGATTTCAGCAACATAATTAATCTCACCTAGAATATATGCATCTCTTGCTGCCCGAATAATGATGAACAAGGGGTTTAGCTCAAGTATTTCCCTAGCAGGAATATCTTGAATGGAGAGTATACTAATCCTTTCAGGGACAAGAGTAAGCGGGAAAAAAATTGCCGATGCATAAAACAATAGTTGCAAAGCAATCTCAGTAATGTGTAAAAGATCCTTGAATCTGATAAACAATACGCTGGTAAAGAAAGACAGTCCTAAAGTTGTTATTCCCAGTACTGCGATCAGGAAGAAGAAATAAGCTAGACTTTCCAGAGTAAAATGAACATCGTTAAATAAGGTAAATATTGCAAGGATAACTAGGTTAATTAAAAGATTGATCACGGCCATCAAATGGTTACTATAAACTGCTATTCTTCTATTGAAGTTTACTTTTAGAATAATATGGGCCTTGTCCAGTAGAGAGTTCATGCCCAAAGTAACTGATTCACTAAAGTAGGCAAACATGATAATTCCAATCAGAAGGTAAAGCTGGTAATTCTGCTGTGTTGCTCCTCTCGATACATTCGAAAAAATTACATACAGCATTCCAAACATCAGAAAGGGTTTTAGCAAAGCCCATAGGAATCCCAGGATAGAATCATTATATTTTAACTTGAAATTTGTGCGGACAAGCTGGGAAAGCAAGTCAAACTCGTTACTCTTTCTCATATTGCGC
>CAYMJM010000038.1:0-4981 GCA_964391325.1 uncultured Candidatus Saccharibacteria bacterium
GAGAAGATCTCTTAAATATATATAATCTTTGTATAGATATAAGAAATGAAAAGGCTCTGGAATTGCTCAAATACAGCAATTTAAAGCTGGATGTTATTGCTTGTGAAACCGGATTTTCTACTGTAAACCATTTTATTAGTACTTTTAGAAAAATGAACAATACTACACCAGGTAATTATCGAAAAGAAAATAGATGTGCGGTAATAGGATGATAGCAAAGTGTGCAAGTATTGTATAACATCATGATCGAATATCTATACATTATACAATGAATTATCAGTAAAATTAAATGAGGGTGTATTATATAATCTAAACCCCATAGTAGCACAAGGCTTTTGACAGAAAACATGGACAGAACAAACTATTATACGAGGAGGGTATGTATGAAAAGGATTATTTCTATCACAGTCGCTATGGTTGTAATAATGATGTTGTCAACAGTAATGGTTTCAGGAGCTCAAGTTACCTACACAACGATGCCTGGAACTCCCACAATTAATGGTATGATGGGTAGTGGTGAATGGGAAAGCGCGGCACCTCTTCTTATTGATGCTTCTTATGCGGGAAAGGATGCAGACGATCTTAAACTTGAGTTTAGAATGATGTATGATAGTGAATATCTATACATTTTAGAAATCAGAGAAGATTCAAAACTAGTTTATCCCTTTGATAATAATCTTGCCGGTTTACAAAGTCTTTGGTGGGGAGATTCAACTTTATTCTTTGTCTATCCCGGTGAAGGAACAGCATATGGAAGCAATAGTTCCGATATATGGTATGCTGCACAATCCAAAAATCAGGGATCTTCAATATTGGGAATCCGTAAAAATGACGATTTTTCAGGACTTGCGCCATACACTGAAGGACAAATAGCTGCATCAGTTGAAGGCGACAAAGCAATAACAGAAATAGCTTTTAAATGGGCAGATATCCCGGGAGCCGCAAGTGGAGTAAGCGCAGGAGATACTTTTAAATTTGCAATTGTAATCCCACAGATTAAAGATGATGCATCAGCTCAAAATTATCAGATTAACTGGGAATATTCTCCTGCAGAAAGTTCGTCAAACCCATTTCCTATAATGACATTGGGAAGTGCTCCCACTACTGCTCCTTCGGAGACTGACGAGAGTGATGATGGTCCGGCAACGGGAGACAACAGCATAATTATATTAGTTGTTTTTGCATCTGTTTCACTTCTTGTAATAACTATCAACAAGAAAAAAATTCTAGCATAATGTTAATTATTATGGCGACATGAGACCCGTTTTTTGACTTGATTAAATTAATGAATACTCATAGTTATTAAGGACATATGACGAGAGGGCTTTTCTGCTTTCTCGTCATATGGAATATATACAATGAGTTAACGATTGCTAATAGGGTTTTCTATTTGTAAAAATTCTGATGTTAAATTTGAAAAATATTTAATGAAAAAAGGAGAGAGATTGTATGAGTTTATGTAAAATAAAGATTTTTGTCACTTTAGCAATTTTGGTCTTATTTTTCGGGATTATCAATCAGGGAAATACTACTCACATTTCACAGGTAATTGCGACTAGTACACCCAATGACTATATTGTTACGCAATACTGGACTTGGTATACAGAAAATAATAATCCGCATTGGACTCATGCCCAGGAAGTCGGAGGAGAACCTATTTTAGGTTATTATTCATCACATAACCCTAATGTAGCAGCACAACATATTTCACAAATGCTGGGTAACAGTATTAATGCTCTTAGTGTTGGATTTATGATGCAGGCAGGAGATGGCACTTTCTGGTGTGGACTGGATCCTGATCAGGCTTTTCAAGATGGTGTGATGCAAGCTCAAAATTTCGAAGATATCGATTTTTCAATAAGCTATGACATTTGTACCAGGGCTTGGTTAGTGCATTTAGCGGAAAAGCAAGAGCTGGATGTTGTGCCCGGAGTTGAATTCATTGACCCTTATATAACTGCACAAGGGGATACGATACCCCCTTCATATGATTTTTCTTTACAGGATAGTAATGGGAAATATATTTATGATGAATTACTTTTATATGATTTTAAATACATGGCAGAGAACTATTTTAATGAGTCTAATTATTTGAAAATAAATAATCAGGCAGTGGTTTTCATTTATGACAGCTGGCGCTTTAATAATGGAGGTCAAGGAGGACCTGCGGATGGATTTGGTCGTGCTTTTAATCGTTTAAGAACTGAAATATTCAATGAATATGGGATCAAGTTGTATTTGGTTGGAGATTTCATGAAGTATACTACTGCAGATCAGGACAAAGAATATTGGTTTAGGGATTGGGGCTTTTATCAGCATTATGATGCAGTAAATAGCTGGAATATAGTGGATGGTAATTATTTTTCGCAATGGCCTTTAAGTAGTCTGTCTCAATATACAAATATTGCCGGACAAATTCATAATCAATTTAGACCTGCTGTCCAATCTGCTACAAGAGGATATCGTTATTGGTTGCCAAGTAATGTGAAAGCAGCCTACGGTTCGGAAAACGCAGCAGTTGATTTTATACCACTCCTTAGCTATTCTTTTGGAGCTCTTCTTGGTGATGAAAATGAAGAGAATGATATGGGTTTTTGGTCTGACCAGACAGATTTAAGTCAATTAATTGCACAAGCCCAAATGGTTAAAAGCCAAAGAGATAATAGCCCACTCGCAGAAGATAGCTCGACAATGGTTTATCATGTCGCTTTTAACCAGTGGAGCGAACTTCAAGTTATTGAAGCAGCCGTTGAAGATAATAATGAGCCATTTCCAGCAAAATATGGTTGGAGATACTTAGGAGTGACCCATGGAATATTGGGTGAAGGGTGGTGAAAATAAGCATCAGGATAGTTTATTCTACTAACTTAAACAGGATAAATATGGATAATAGTCAGTAAGCGGTGGAACACCAGTCGTACTGAAATCCTGACGCCGGGACGGTAGCATAAACTCCAAACATCTGTTTGGAGTTTATGCTACCGTGAGTAAGAAAGCAAAAAACTGTCAGTATGGAAGAAACGTTTGGTGGGTTGGATCGACAAAGGAATGCCAGTAGCCCAATGGTGCAAAAAAACGGATTCACAAAGGTAAGCGTCAAAGTGTGTCCTGAAGAAAAAAAGTTGCATAGAAAGGAGATGATGAGATAAGCAACCAAATCATGCTGTGTAAATGATGAGGGCAGGCCCCCCGGAATCGGTATTCAGGTACTGGTTCCAAACCGCCACTGGGTGCTGTGGTCAAAAGTCATGGTACTGAGCGCAGATGGAAAAGGCCGAAAAATCGGTCAGGTAAGTGTCATGGAGCTGAACGAAAGTGAAGAGTTGATAAGGCGTCGTTAATACAAAAGAACAGTCAAAACCATAGTTTATTGACGATTATGGGATAAGTCTGGCAAGAGCCTGATGATTGGCCAGATGGCTGTCGGCGTAGAAGACTACAGGAACATGGCATAGGCTTTTACACGGAACAGGAGAATCCTGAGCAACGATGGTAAGCGAAAAATCCAAGCGCACACACGACAAGGATGAAAGTAGCGATACGATGCTCAGGTACGGATGAATTCATAGTAGTGTTGAAGTTACTGTAATGGTAATGGAGCGAAGGAATTCAGTTATCTAGCCTTCAAGAAACATACAACCGCAAGGGAGGATAAGGTGAAGGAAGGACAATCGTATGAGATTTCACAATATCAGGTGCTGGATGCCTACAAACGTGTCAAAGCGAACAAAGGGGCATCCGGAATAGATGGCGTAACTTTTTCAGATTATGAGAAAGAATTAAAGAACAACTTGTATAAGCTCTGGAACAGAATGTCATCGGGATGTTATTTCCCGATGGCAGTCAAAGGTATAGAAATACCTAAAAGGAATGGAAAGAAGCGTTTATTGGGAGTGCCAGCAATCTCTGACAGAGTCGCTCAGATGGTGGTGAGAATGAATTTCGAACCACTAGTAGAGGCAATCTTTTGTGAAGACTCATACGGATATCGCCCGAACAAATCGGCGCTTGATGCCGTAAGAGTTACAAGGGAACGCTGTTGGCGGATGCCCTGGGTACTGGAATTTGACATCAAGGGGTTATTTGACAATATTGATCATGATCGGATGATGCAGGTGGTCAGAAAGCATACGGATAGCAAATGGATGATTCTATACATTGAACGTTTTCTGAAGGCAGACATGGTTCTGCCCGATGGAACATTCAATAAGAGAACTTCTGGTACCCCGCAAGGGGGTGTCATCAGTCCGGTTCTTGCGAATCTGTACATGCATTATGCTTTTGATCGGTGGATGGTCACTCAAAATCCAGACAATCCGTGGGCGCGATATGCCGATGATGCAGTAGTACATTGCCGAACCCGACAAGAGGCGGAGAATTTACTGACTCGACTGAAGAAGAGGTTGGAAACCTGCAAGCTGGAAATTCATCCAGATAAAACGAAAATTGTATATTGTCGAAGCGATAATAATAAAGAAAGACATGAATTTGAGTCTTTCGACTTCCTTGGATATACCTTTCGATGCAGGATAACCAAAACCAAAGCAGGAAAATTCTTCAATGCCTTTACACCTGCTGTCAGCAAAACTGCCGCACTGGAGTTCAGGGAAAAGATGAGAAAATGCCGACATCGGGGGAAGATTATGACATTGGATGAGTTAGCAAGACTAATGAATCCGGTTATCCGAGGGTGGGCAAACTACTTTACGAAATTCTGCCCGAGTGAAGCAAGAAAGAAAGCGTTAGACTATGTGAATAATCTGCTTGTTAGGTGGGCAAAGAGAAGATATAAAAGGCTTAGCAGTAGCAATGGAAAGGCATTTAGGTGGCTTGTTGAAGTTGCAAAGGCTCGACCGGATCTTTTCTACCACTGGCAAATGGGCATCCGCCCAACGATGAGATAACAAGAGCCGTATGACGGGAGACTGTCACGTACGGTTCTGTGAGCGGCTCGGGGGGCGGTTCCCCGAGCCTACTCGAC
>CAYMJM010000039.1:0-4668 GCA_964391325.1 uncultured Candidatus Saccharibacteria bacterium
CACAAAGTTTTAAATAATTTTTAGATCGCAAATATAGATTGTTTTTGACTAGAAATTATAGACCAATTGTGTTAAACATAAAACCTCTTCTCCAAGATTGATATTAAAACTTGCAGTCTTTGCTTTATAGCATTAAGATAACTTGCAAACTTCTCTCTTTCAAATATTATAATTATATAAATGGAACAATCAGGATGCTTTATAGTTATAGACGGGACAGATGGTAGCGGAAAAGCCACACAGACAAATTTGCTGGTTAAAAACTTAAAATCAAAAGGCTATGAAGTAGAACTAATAGACTTTCCTCAATATGGGACAAAAAGCGCAGGATTAATAGAAGAGTATCTTAACGGAAAGTATGGAACTGCCAAGGAGGTAGATCCTTATATTACCTCTGTTTTCTTTGCTTGTGACAGATACGATGGCTCATTTAAAATCAGGAGATGGTTACAACAGGGCAAAATAGTTATTGCCAATAGATACGTATCATCTAACATGGGGCACCAAGCAGGTAAGATTGCGGATAAGGCGGAGAGAAAAAAATTTCTTAAGTGGTTAGAATCATTTGAATATGAACTTCTTCAAATCCCGCGACCGGGATTAACTATTTTACTTTACCTTGATCCCGAGATCGGACAAACTTGGGTGGATAAGAAAGCACCTAGAGATTATATTAAAGGGAAAAAAAGAGATATTCATGAGAACAATATAAAACATCTACAAGACGCATCTCAGGCATATAAGGAAGTAGCAGAAGATTATAATTGGCCTGTTATAAATGCCGCGCGTACTATAGACCAAGTACAAGCAGATATCATGAAACTTGTAACTCCATTATTAAATCCTAAATAATGGACGATACCTTAATACAAGAAGTCCATAAGTTTAACTAAAAATCGTCTCCACAGAGTATCCACATGTAGGACACAAAAATCCTGCCTCTAAGAAAAATACCCGATTACTACATTCAGGACAGATATTTATGACATGGGATTCTTTCTCTGCCTGTTTTTTCTCAAGCAAACCCACTTCTAGATTCTTTCGAACCTCAGCTTTGTCCATGTAGGTATTTTATAAAAAATATTAACTACAAAAGACGTAAGCTTAGTTTAGTGCAATTTAGAGTATAAACGATATTATTATACAATAATTACACTTAAAGTAAATAAATTGTAAACTACAAATATAAAGGGAGTATATAACGCTTTTAAAGAACCCTACTTACCTCACTTGTTCATTAGTTGCGAATTACGGATTAGACGTTCCCTCCTATATTAGTATTCGTGTCCGTTCTCGACTGGGCTCACTTCTCGGCTCCTTGCTTAACTCGGAGGCTCGAAGTGACAGTACGAGCTAACGTATGGCTCTGTCAGTTCGAACGGCTTAGGTGTCAGTTCGAGCCTTGAGCTTGTCGAAAGGTCGAGAACGACACTTCTCACTAACTCACAATTCACATTAATTACCAAACTGTAGTAAATAAAAAAGACCTAGTGAATAACTTTATAATGAAGTAATAATGTATTCTGATTGAGCTTTGAGGTAGACAACAGTTTCAGATTTATGTTATCCATTTCTTTATTAAACAATGCCATTCCATCACCAAATATAATCGGCTCTATCGTTAAATAAATCTCATTGATCAGCCTAGCTTCCAAAAATGCAGTATTTATACTTGTTCCTCCTGCCAGAATTACCCTATTGACGCCTTCTTCCGCAAGATCTTGAACTAATTTAGTAGCAGTACCGGAGAAAAATTCTACTCCTTCTTTTTTCTCATATCTTTCAGGGTGGCTTGTCATTATAATATTTCTTCGTCCAGGCAGTACCTTTTGTCCATATGACTCAAAGGTGTTAGATCCCATGATTATAGTGCCTATTTCTTTGGTTAATTTCACAAAGTGTTTCGTATCTTCTTTACTACTCCAAGATATGCTGTTATGTTTAGAATTTTTTGCAATCTTGCCGTCTACAGATTGCACCATTAATAAAATTACTTCCATAATTTATACCGCCATCTCAGCTTTGATCCTGGGATGATATTTGTAGTCAAATAATTTAATATCTTCCATAGTAAAGGAATCTATATCCTTCACATCTGGATTTAAAAATAATTTAGGTAGTTTGTATGGATTGCGAGAAAGCTGCTCTCCTACTTGATCAAAGTGGTTATGATAGATATGAGCATCCCCCAAGACATGAACAAATTCTCCAGGCTGTAGTCCAGTGACTTGTGCCACCATCGATAACAGAAGCGCGTATGAAGCAATATTAAAAGGGACTCCTAAAAACATATCAGCACTTCGTTGGTGCATTTGGAGGGATAGACGATTATCTGCGTGCACGTAAAACTGATACATGACATGGCATGGCGGTAGGGCCATCTGATCTAGCTCTCCCGGATTCCACGCACTTACGATAAGCCTCCTATCAGTTGGATCGCTTTTTATCTTCCTTATTACGTTTTTCAATTGATCGACCTCTATCCCATTTGGTCCTCTCCAGGACCGCCACTGCACCCCATAAACCCTGCCTAGGTCTCCTTCAAATTTGGCCTTAGGTTTCCAATAATCTGCCTCTGCATTTGCATCCCAGATATGACATCCTAGTTTTTGTAGCTCTTTGTTGTCAGAACTACCAGATATAAACCAGAGTAGCTCAGCTTTGACCTGCTTGAATGCCAGTTTTTTTGTTGTAACTGCCGGAAAGCCTCTGCTTAAATCATAGCGCATTTGCATTCCGAATACTCCTCTGGTATCTATACCTGTCCTATTCTCTTTGTCTTCACCATGTTCGAGAATATACTTTAGTGCGTCTAAGTACTGCTGCATAATATCTACTTAATAAACTATTTTTATTCTATCATCAGAGTAATTTAAATCAAATATTTTCCAATCTAAAAGCCATAAATATATAAATTGACGTTTTTAATAAAAAAGCTTAGCAGAATTATCCAAATTTTTATATAATAGACCTATAATGCATTACTATTTTTCGCCTCACAATATTATATGTTAATAATTTTTTATGAAGGGAATCATTATTTATGCTAGCAGAACTGGTAATACAGAACTCATTTGTAATCGTCTCAAAGAACAGCTCAATACCGATTTTAAGATTCAAAATATCATTCAAGAAAACAACATTGATATAGCAGCGTATGATGTTATAGTAATTGGTACTTATATGAGACGCCAACAGGCAGATCCTGAAATCATAGAATTTGTAAACAGGAATAAAGATAAGCTACTGAAGAAAAAGTTGTTTATCTTTGTTTCTGCAGGGGAAGTTGGAGAAACTTACAGAAGAGAAATCAGAAATTCATTCCCGAAGGAGATATTAGAAAATATTGATATTATAAATGTAGGAGCAATATTCAGCCTGGATAAACTGAACTTTGTAGATAAAGTAATGGTGCAGGAAATGGCAAAAAGACAGGGAAAAATACTCGAATCTATGAACTCTTTTAATGAGGAAAAATTAGCTGAATTGGCAAAATTAATCAACAGCTATGACCCAGCTACAGAGGAGGAACCGAAGGAAAAGGAGGAGGAAGACTAAAACTCTGCATTCACAAAAGGAAAGTATTTTAACTCCTGTATTTGGTGCTTCTTTGTGAGCTTGATAGCAATATGATCTATGCGCCAGTCGAAACCCCCATAGCAATATAACTCAAGATAACTTTCTATAACTTTCCGTATTCTTTGAATTTTAGTCCAAGAGAGCGTTTCATCAAGATAAGCCCAGTCTTCACTTGTCCTGCATTTTACTTCCACAAATACTAGCTCAGAAGAGTGTGGATCAAACGCTACTATATCAATCTCTCCCCCTTTAGCATAGAAATTTCTATCCACAATCAAAAAATCATTTTTTCGAAGATACTCAGTAGCTATATTTTCACCTATTTGTCCCAGCTTAGTATTATACACACGCGTTCTATAATGTCACACAACTGTACCAAATACTTCTTAATTTATTCTTAAGAACACTTACTTATCAATCTTATCTTCAAATGACTTCCTTTGTCTCCTATGTACCTCCTTTTGCGCTGCAGTGTCAACAGGCGATAATAAGTATGCAAAAGATGAAGTCCTCATATACCGTAGTACTTTTTGTCCAGCAATTTGGACCTGGTGGTACACATCGAATTTCAACAATATAACTCCAACTAAGACACTTAACAGCCCTAGCAGTAAAAGATCCGTTTCTTTGTCAATGATAGCTGTCTCTGGCAGTAAAGGCGCAGGTGCTCCTGGTAAAGTACATCCGTTATCTGTACACGCTGAATTCCCTAAGCAGGCAGTCAGCGCACAAAGGTCTGTTGAAGGATCACATGTATGATCTGTTGGACAATCTGAATCAGATTCACAAGCAGATCCACAAGCGTTATCTCTACATTGACAGTTCAACATACATATTTCTCCAACACCGCAACCATTGGGTGTAGCAGCATAATCACATTTTTCACTCCCATTTATAACACCATCTCCACAATTCAAGGGCTTGTCTTCGCAAAGACAAGCAACTTCATTACATACTTTGTCACCACTACAGGCAACTCCAACTTCACACTCTTCGCTACTCTGGTTTATCTTACCATCACCACAAGAGGCTGTTGCTACAAATTTACAATCAGTCCCACATGTCTTGCCGTTTACTACTGTCCCAGGT
>CAYMJM010000040.1:0-2153 GCA_964391325.1 uncultured Candidatus Saccharibacteria bacterium
ATCATCTGAGTCAATTCATTATTTTAATTACCATGGTGGGAAATCCTGGAACAATAGGAGGCGTTAAGGAAAGATTTATCCGAAAGTACAGGAAGATTCGTGGGTTATAACGATCCACAATTATCGCATCTTATTGCGCATGCTGAAGATCCTGGAGAAGTAACACCAGGTGCGTCAGGGGTGCATGATGGATTTTGTTTTGGTGGAGAGGTGTATCCTTCGCCTGAGGCAGCAGTTAGAGCCAATTTACCTCCAGAGTATTCAGATGGTCTTAAGAATTAGCAAGAAGTCAGAGAAGGTAAGATAGAGTATTCCCTGTGGTAAACCAAATATGAGGTTCCTCAACATCAATTTGGTTCACCACACGAGCTGCTATTCTATCCTTGCTAATAGTCCTCACTTCGATATGGCGCGTACAACAGGACTCGAACCTGTAACCTACAGCTTAGAAGGCTGTTGCTCTATCCATTGAGCTATGTACGCATCTATTCTATAGCAAGATTTATTTTTGAATTTTATCATAACTTACTGCTTAAAATTAAGCGATTTTAGCTTTTTCCTGTACTTATTCGTGTATTTGGTTATACTTTTCTTATTAATACTTGTTATCCAGTTGGCATTCAAAATTATGAAAATAGGCGTGAACGGGATCAAATATCGTTCTTCCCCCGGATTGAAAATATAGACCGATCCAAAAATCGCAATTATCAGAAAGATAAGAGGAGCTAAATCATTCCAGATCTTCCTTTTCTCAGTTTTAAATAATGCGATAATGGTGGCAAAGAAAAGACCGATATTAAAAATCTTAAATACTGTATAAAGCTCCCTCCACGCGAATATATTTACGAAATTCGGAAAAATCTCACTGTCAAAAGTATTTTTGATAGATCTTATGTTACGATAAATTATGCTTGGGTTCTCCTTGATGCAATTCCATCCCAATTTATAATAATGACTCTCATTATGAAAAGGCTCTGAAGTGAATAGCCTTTTATCCTCAGGGTAGTAGCTGTTTGCTGGAGGAGCGAATCCAAATCTAATATAACCATCATAATATTCTATAGACTTTGCATCACACCATTCCATAGCAAAATTCATTCCATTTCCTGAACTGATAAATTTTGTAGTATTTAAGGTAGTCTTTTGATTAAAAATACTGATGCATGCCAGTACTAGAAGGAACATAGCACTAAAGCCGATTAAGTATTTAAGTCTTTTTTTAATAAGAAGCCATAATCCAAATAGAATAATAAAGATCAAAATAGCAGGTCTGGTAATAGTGGCAAGCCCAAGTACCAGGCCGACCAATAGATCAGAATGCTGAAGCTTCTGTTTGTTATAGAACAAATAAAGTCCGAAATAGAGTAATGGAATGAAAAGATTCTCGCTAAGAAGGAAAATATTAAGATAAATAATCGGATACCAGATAGCATATACAATTGCGCTGAATTTTGCTGCTTTCTCATTAAATAGTTTCCTTGTAATCTTGTAGATGAATATAACAGAAATGCTACCCAGTATCGCTAGGATCACTACAACCAGGCGGATCTTATACTCCAGCATATTAAGTTTTTCCAGCGGCCAATAAATTACTGCAAGAAAAATATGGAAAAATGGAGCCCAGTAGTTGGTAAAGGGTCTAGCATTTCCTCTGATAAGATTGAGAGCTCTTTCATTATAAGCTCCCATGTCAGTGATAATATAGTTATCAGGAGTAGAGAAAATGAAGATATAAAGAATTCTTAAAATGAAATTCGCTAGAGCTAATTTATAAATCCAGCGGTTATTTGATATTGTGTTTTTTAACTTAGCAATTAGTTGTAGGTTATTCATGTTCGAGTTGAGAACAATGACTTTAGTCTAGACATTGTATTAAATTTGGTATTTAATGTATACGTTAGATCAATTAGGTATATGAAAAAATTTTTAACTGCCGCTATTTTAGTAAGTACTGTTTCATTAGCTGGAATTGCGATTTTTGTTGGCTATAAAATATCTCAGGAAGACCAAGCGCCGGATGAAGCTGCAGCAGCTTGTTGGTGCACAGGTCAGGATCAATGTCCGTCTGGTTGGACATGGGGCGGAGGAGAGGGATATTGCTCCATTGGATTAAAGTGTTGTACTGAAGGTACTTCGAGTTCATCCAGTAGCTC
>CAYMJM010000040.1:2253-4634 GCA_964391325.1 uncultured Candidatus Saccharibacteria bacterium
GCTACAGTGTCTGACTGGGGGGACTTTAATCCTTCCGCTGCTGTACAAGCTGCGGCGCAAGCTAATCCTGGAACACAATATGTGGCAACATGTACCCCACATGTACCCGGAGTAACATTAACTGGGACACCTGGGGTTGCTACTTCATCTGCGCTGGCAAATTGTAATTGCCCAATACTTTCTATGCCTGCTAGCGGCTGTTCAACAGGTATTTGTACAAAGTGTAATAACCCTACCGCCATCTGTGGTGCGCCAAGTAGCTCATCATCAAGCAGTAGCTCAAGCTCGAGTTCATCAAGTAGTTCCTCCTCGAGTTCAAGCAGCTCTAGTTCCTCATCAAGTAGCTCCAGCTCTTCATCCAGCAGCAGCTCAAGCTCAAGTTCCTCCAGTTCTAGCTCGTCAAGTAGCTCATCATCAAGTAGTAGTTCCAGCTCAAGCTCAAGTGGAGCACCTGACATCGGGCAGATCAAAGATGCTGAAGTTTTATGTAGAGAAGATGGGACTGTAGATATTACTTATATTATTACAATTGAAAATACTGGTACAGCATCTGCAATTATTCAGGAAGTTCGAGATATAGTAGATCCTTCTTTGGTTGACTATATTATCGAATCTTCTATAAATCCTGATCCCAATACTTTTGCTGACGGCGTCATTACATGGGGACCCTTTACAATCCCAGAAGGAGAGTCTCAGGAAATAACCTACGATGTAACTATTCCCTCTGAAGTTACAGCCGTGAATTGCGAAGGTGAATTTACTAATACAGTAGAAGTTACGCCGGACTCTGGAGAAACTAATACAGTTGTCAAAGTGATTGTATATAAATGTAACTGTCAAAGTTTACCAAGTACTGCAATTATTACAGACAAAGTTGATAGAACAATTATTAGTTTTATACTAGTCCTGCTGGGAGTAGTATTCTACAGGTTAAAAGTTTTTGACAAACTATTCTCTTCTTTCATAAAGTTCAATGACTTCTATTTATGGGAGTATATGTCAGAGGGGCGCGGAGCAGAAGCTAAGAAACGAAAACTTGAGGATGAATTTAACAAAAGTTAAAATATTTTAGGGAATACTCGATACTTCACCTGCTGTTTATACTTAACATAGTCAGGGTCCATACTCAAATGCTTTTCCTCTGTCCATGCTCTTAGACCATATATGAAAATATAGGGTATCAGGAAAATATAGTAGTCTAAGTTAATCCCATACAGCAGCCCAGTAAGCAACCAGGCCAACAACTTCGCTGTGTAAGCGGGATGCCTTACATATTTATAAGGTCCTTTTGACACTATTCCTCTGTTTGTTAAGTTGCTTGCTTTAGTGCCAAGCGCAATAGAAGCTGATACAAATACTAAATGACAGAGCAGAATGAGAATTTGAACACTTCTAGTAAATATAATTGGCTGCGAGGCGAATATTAGGATGTCGCCGGATTTGGCCAAAGGGAATATCTGTCCTGTCAGTGCATTAAATGGGGGATAAGTAGCTAGTGCAGCCACCCATCCCAATACAGTTGGTTCTACTGAGCGTATCTCGCTCCGGAGCCATTTGGATTCAAAAGCATAGGCAAAAGCAAAGATTGAGGTGTCTACTAAGAATATTCCAGCAACAGCTATACTATAGAGATTATTAAAATTAAGTTCCAGCAGGTTGGTATCAAATGCCTTGAGATCTGCCCATATTGCTGTAGCACCGGCAGTGGCGAAATTCAGCATAATAGGAATATAGAAAAATTTTACGATTGTCGAAAGTACAGCTGTTTTAATTTCATGGTTCCACTTAATATTGATTTCACGCTTAGAGCTTTTGAGCTTTGAGAGAAGTTTCAGCAAGAGGCTGTAGCCGAATATAAATAAGAGAGTCAATTTTGTTTCTTCTAGTTTAGATTTGAAGAGGTATTTTAAAATAGTGTCTACCCAAAGCACTACAAGCATGATAACGAACAAGAAGGAAATAATCTCTTTTGTCTGTAAGGAGATAAATGTTTGATAAAAAGGATAATGGAAATACAGATGGCGAGAAAGAAAGAGCAAACTAGTGCCTGCAAATAAATGCATAAAAGCAAAAGCTTTTCTTTTCTGAGTCGATTTTTGTAGTGTCAGCTTCATTACTTATGTATCTTATGAGATTGATTTTATATCTTTAAATTAGATTTATCAAAATCTCTAGACGCCGTCTTTTTTTTAGTGTTTAATATAATGAGTTAAATATATAAACTATGCAAAAACGAAGTAAAACAGCTGTTATTATCCTTCTGGTAATTACTCTCTTGTTAGGCATTAGTGCGGTGATTTTGGGTTATTTCTTGACAAGAGAAGAACAAGCGCCAGAAGATATAAGTGCATCAGATGGGCGGACATGCTGTGATAATCAAT
>CAYMJM010000041.1:0-4539 GCA_964391325.1 uncultured Candidatus Saccharibacteria bacterium
TTAGCAAGTCTTTCTACTATGTTGGCATCAATAGTAAACGTAGAAGTCTTAATTTCTTTGATGACTCCATCTATGGTAAAGTTTTCAGACAGAGTATCACGTACATAACCATCAATGCTGAACAGAGTAGAATTAGATAACTTCACTCTACCATCAATAGTGAACGTTTTAGAGCCAGTTGCACGTACAATACCGTCAAGAGTTACAGATTTTGTTAAAATTTCCTTAACAATAGCATCAATAGTAAAGTCTTTTTGAAGCACTTCCTTGACAATACCATCTACTGTGAACTGCGTTGTTTTTACTTCTTTTACAATACCGTCAAGAGTAAAGTTCTCTGTAAAGGTATCTCGCACATATCCGTCAATAGTGAAATCTTTAGTGTTGGCTTCTGCTGAAATAACAACGATACCATCTAGTGTAAATGTAGTTGTTTTGCGCTCTGCCACATAACCATCAACGGTAATAGTTTCTATGTTTCTTGTTGCAACTATACCATCAACAGTGAAAGTTTTACTGAGAATTTCCTTAATGATACCATCAATAGTAAAGTCTTTAGTGTAAGTATCTCCACCGCTTTCAGAGGCAGAAATTAACCCAAAAGTAGCAACACTTAAAAGGTCAGCAATAACCCCCCAACCAAGAGTTGCAATTCTTTTGGGATAAACAGCCATACTATTTAGTTAATTAAGTAGCTTGAGAACGTGCGCCAGTAGTCTTATTCACCACTATAGTTTTGTATAGAGTTGGTGTAGCTTCATCAGTATAGTATTTCAGAGTGACATAACCGGCAGATGGAGTATCGTCTTCTACTTCAATCTCTCCACATGACCAAGAATTAAGTCTCTCTTCAATCTCAAGCAGTTTGTCCATAAATTCAGTCAAATCAACCTCCGAAAAAAATCCTGGGTATTCAAACGTATAAAAAGGAACAAAAGTATATTCCCCATCAGTCCATCCAGACGAAGACGGATTAGGAGTAGCATGGTCATCATAAGAGTTATAAACTGAGTCTTTTAATGCGGCCATTACGCACTCCTTACTATGGCATGTAAAGAATAAAGAGAGCTACCAACTACAGTCCATGTTTCTCCACCAATAGCCATAGTATCTCCAAGAACGACTGTTCCTCCTGTTGGGAAAAACAATACCTCTTTTTTAAGTAACCCTCTTGCATAGCCACATACCGCATAACTGCCAGAGCCACAGTTATTTACCATTACTCCACGACTAACGTGTATTTTTCCTACTTGCCATTTATCTCCAGCACCATCAGCGTTTGATACACCTATTATTGTAGAAGCGTTGTTTGTCCAAGGCAACAAATAACCTCTTCCAAAATAAGGATAAACACCTGCGGTAAGATTCAAAACTCCTGGATAATTAGAGAAGGCTGCTGCTGTTGTGCTTACTCCAGAGTTTTCTCCGTTTCCAACTATTACTAATGGACAATGCTCAGAAATTGTCTCTGAATCAATTAGTGAATCCATTAAGCCAATGTAAACAGCCCTGTCGGTAGTAGATACTCTTGTAGAAAAGATAACAAAGTTATTTGTGATGTATATCCAGTAAGAAAAACCAGTTGTATTAATAGTGCAGACAAAACTATGTGAGTAATTGGGGGCAATCATTTCTGATACTTTTGCTTCGGCAGAACTATAGTAAGGAGCTGAACTATAGGTAGCATAGCCATTAGCGTCTGTTCCAATTGGAGCGCCATCATCTCCAGCACGATAATGAGGCCAATTATAAAATTTCTTTGTTGTATCATTATAGTCTTCAGAAGTTATGATTCTAAGTCCAGTTGAAGTGGTCGTTCCTTGTCTTAGAATACCTACATAAAAATCATGGCCTGCGTCATTAGCATCTGAACCTGAACCAGCACACTTAAATACGTCACAAGAATAAGACGCAGAACCAGACTGACCATCGCCAGTACCGGCAGGAATGTTTTCTACAAACGACCAGTTTGCTACTCCTGCTCCACCCACTATTGTTTTAAATACCTCACTAAAAGCATTGGAAGGGTTAGCGTCTGTTATTGTACCTGTATTATATCCCATTTTTCCTCCCTTAGCCTTTAGTAATTAAATGAATATGGTTTGCAGCATTAAGACCAACCACGGTCCAAGTATCTTCTCCTATTGTTATGGTATCTCCAAGAGATACACTACCGCCTGTTGTAATGCACATTATTTCACTTTTTAGTAGTCCTCTTATGCATCCCCAATTAACAAATTGTGATGAAGTAACGTTTTGCCATACCATAACACGGGAAACATCTATTTTTTGGTCTTTCCATATATCATAGTTTCCTTCCACAACTGCTGTGCCGGTTAGAGAAGAAGTGCAAACACTATTCCAGGCATGAGGTCTAGCATCAAAACTAAATGCTCTTCCAGCAACAGAAGTAACTCCAGGCACTTTAATAAAGGCTCCATTCACGCCTACGTTAGTACTGTTGTTACAAATCATTACTAATGGTAATGTATCATTTAATGACGCATCTACTATACTATCCATTAATCCATAATAGCCATGATACTGAGAAGTTCCTACTCTGGTAGATACCATAATGAAGTTATTAGTCATTGTTATCCAATAACGAAAACCTGTACTATTTAAAGTCATCACAGACCATGTACCGCCAGAGCGAAGGTCTGCCATTACTACTGCATTAGCAGCATTTAAGTGGTAAGTAACATCAGAACTATACCCATAACCATTTGCGTCAGCAGAACAAAATGTAGAAGAACTACTTCCTGCTCTTAGATTTATAAATTTTGCAAGCCTTTTTGTGGTACTATTATCCTCTTCTGCTATAGTAATCAAACAAGCATTCCAGCTACTTGCTGGAAACTCACCATATTTTAATATTGCTAAATACCAATCAACTCCTGCGTCATTAGCATCATCACCAGTACCGGCGCATTTAAATATGTCAACAGAAAAGGAATCACTATTAGATTTAGGTACAGCCTCTTGAGTTACAACTATGTTTCCAGAGCATCCTACGGCTGAAGTACACGTTAATGCTTCCATATTAGTTCCGGTAATTCTAGAGCCTGAGAATTTAATGATGTAGTTGTTAACATTGATTCTAGTACAAGTAATTTCCTTTCCCCATGTAGAAAATGGAGCAATCGCATTTAAAGCATTAGCAATCGCAGATGAAATATCTGAAGCATAATTTATCGCTCCAGTTTCAACTGCATTATAGGTTAGTTTAAATGAGTCGCCAGCACCCCAGTCAGTTAAAGTAAGTGTTTGCCATTCATCTATACAAGCACCAGCAGGGATATTTTCTACAAAGGACCAGTTTGCTAGTCCCGCAGTACCACAAAGATTCTTAATGGCAGTACTTAATGAATCTACTGGATTATTACTGGCTATTGAGCCTACAGATAATGTCATATTAGAATTCCTCCTTAACCAACTCTAGGTCATCTTTGGCACCAGCGAGAACAATTTTCCCATTAGGGTAAATGTAGTTAATCACTTTTATACTTTTCCCTCCTATATTCTCATGCCAACCGACCAAAAATACTACACCCTTAACCTTACCTACTAGGTCAATAAAGGTTCTACGCCTATAGATAAGCTTTTGAGTGGACCTTTCCATTTCAATAACAAGAATCGGCTTATTATCCTCATTAAGCATGGCAAAATGAGTAAGCCGATTCCTGTCAATGTCTTCATAACGGTTCTCAGAACCATCTTCATTAAATTGTGCTAAAAACGTTTCATCGTTATAAACGGCCACCCATTTCATTGTTAGCCACCTTCCTATTTCTTCTTTTTTCTCTTAGATTTTCGTGGAAAGCTTTTTTGTGTTTCACCTTTTTCTTCAGCGGTTTTCATACCTTTAGCATAAGTAGATTTACCTTCGCTTTCCATTTTGTAGTAAATCTCTTTTCCCTTTTCATAACCATACTTCTCAATTAGGGATTTTGCTAATTTCTTATTGATAGGCATTTTAGGTTTCGTCGTATCTGAACGTACAAGTCTCAGGAGCCAATGCTCCAGCTTCAGCAGCATCACTAACAACTGCCTGTAGCTCAAGATATTGACTTACTTTACCCGTACTAGGATTAGTAATAGAACCTGCTAGAGATAATGGAGACACAGAAGTATATGTCTCGATGTTAGTTCCATCATTATCGTCGCCAGTTGTACCTTCTGTACCTGTTGGTTCAGTATAAGCATCTGCGGCTTTTCCTTCTACATCAACTCCAGTCCATCCAATTGTACCATCGCAATAGAACTTGATGTTGTTAATAGTACCTGAAGGAGCGGTATCCGCGTTCAAATACAAACTTTTCTTAAAGCTATAGTTAGTCAAACCAGTTTCAGGTTTAACCAGAGGATTTTCTAATTCAGGGTTGTAATCATCTTCCGTGCAAAAACGGGAATTGGTAATTGTAGTCGCTACAGGAGTAGCGCCACCATTGACCTCCTTTACTGACATTGTTGCAGCCAACTATTTCACCTCCTTTTCTTTATATATCGGCAAATTAAAGAATATCCCCACAGGACGAC
>CAYMJM010000042.1:0-4499 GCA_964391325.1 uncultured Candidatus Saccharibacteria bacterium
TCAATGGATTTGACAAGGTTAAACCAAAAAAAATACTGGAACAATGGATAGATTTCTTCATTGCTTTGAAACTAATTCGTAAAACAGAAGGTTTTATAGAAAGAATTAAGTCTAATGATTTAAATGAAAAATATGAGAGAGTTAAAAATTGGTTTGAAAAAGATTATGTAGAAGAGAAAAATCAACTAAGAGAGATAATAGAAGGACCTTATTTAAATGCATTAGATATGCAGAATAAATATTATAAAGAGAAGCTTGAAGAAGGCAAGAAATGTATGGAAAATATTGCTATGGACTCTCTAATTAAAGTTCAGGAAGAACCATTAGATATATGGGGAAATGTGTTAAGGAATTTAGATATGTTCTATAAATTGATGGAATATATCTACGACAAAGAAGGTTGGGAGTTAAATTCTGCATTTAGTCCAAATATAATAAAGAACCTTAAAATTGATGATGATACTGAAAGGCTTTGGTTTAGAATTCGTCATATTAAATTATTTCATGAGTATGTTAAAGAGATTAAAGTTCCAGCTGCAAAAATGATTACAGATATGATAACTGAGATAAAAAAGACTAGTGAATACCGAGGAGTTGTATTCCCAATATTTCCAATAACTAACTTACTAAATAGGTACAGTGTGGAGTTAGAATATGCTACTAATTATAAGGAACTTTCAACATCAAAATATAAGACAACAGTTAAAGAAACTTATACTCTTGCCTATAATCTCCAAACTGCCAAATATAGTAAAGCAATAGAACGATTGGAACAAATCTTAAATGAATGTGGAATTGAAGGTAAGATTACTTCGGAGTTTAAATGGTCAGATGATAAAGGTGTAATGGGAGAATATAAATTAATTCTTAAAAACTTTAAAGAAATAGTGGATTGCTATACGGATGACTTACCAGAGGCGAAAAGATGGACAGAGTATTTCAGGGATGCACCTGAGAGTCTAAGAAACATAACAGAAGTAAAAAATTTAAATAGTTATATAGAAACCTTAGAAATCTTTTGTACAGGAGGCTTAGTGGAAGAAATAGATAATAAAGAAATAGAGTTAGAGTCTAAACCTAAGGAGTTTTCAACCTATTATAAAGAAGTCATTTCAGAAATGAAGCAATATATAGGATTGATCGAAGGTGAAAAAAATAATGTTATGGGCAAAGCTAAAGAGGAAAAAAATAAATTATATGATAATGACCTAATAAGCACCTTAGATGCTATCCGTAGAGCCCAGGGAAAGCAACAGGTAAATGTAGAATTTAATCTTGCAGAAAACCCTAAAGAAAAAACTTACGGAGAAACTCAAAAAAATATAGAGACTAAGATGGCAGATTTATTTCAAGAAGGTAGGGAGTTTTTTAGAGGGAAGAAATCAACTTTTGAATTCTTTAAAAATGTTGTCGAAAAAAAGGGAAATATTGACTGGCATGACAGTGTAATAGAAAAACAGGAATTAGAGGCAATGAACCTTATTAAAACAGAGGTAGTGGTATTATGATAATACAAATTTTAAAAGAATATAGCCCGAGGACTGAATATAAGGTTCTAGAAAAGTATGCTATGGTTCAGGAAAAAAATATAGATGAAATTAGTCAAGGGATCCTTCTTTTACCTGGTATTTTATTAACAAGATTAAATGAAAATGAACTACAGAAATTAAGAGATTGGCTCAAAGCTCCTAATAATCAACTAATAATTACCCCTGCTTTGACTGAATATAATATTAGGGATTTTTTTGATATATCTATAGATCTGTTATTACTAAAAGAAGAAGTGGATTATGAAGGAATTCAATGTGATTATAGGATCGAAGGTAGAGTTCAAGACAAAATATTCACCAGTGAAAAAGGGGACTTTGGAATTCATTATCGTAAAGATACAGGAAGTGGCTTAATAACTATTATCACATTACCTTTACTAGATTACAAATTGAGTCATAAGCATGATAAATTTAAAGAATATTTTAATGTTTGTATAAGAGAAGAGACATTAAAAAAAGAAACACAGGAGATACATCAAAGCACAAACATAATTCAAGAAGACCATATACAAGTTCTGATGCTAATTGCTGCAGGTTATATATTAGGTGAAGAAATTGCAGAGAGATTTAATCAATATTTCAATAAAAAACTTGATAACAACTTCCTTAAAGCCATCGAAGCTGAGTTGGAGGAAAAGAGTTTAATTAATCAAGGACAAGTGACTAGCAAAGGGAAAGAGTTAATTAATGAAAGAAGATTGAACCCCTTTGTTAAGGTCTTGGAAGGAGGGAGAAGGAAAGATGGATGGTAATCATGATATAGGAATTCCTATTTCTCAAAGTATTGTAGCAAATGTCCAATTAGGTTTACCAGCAACAGTGTCTAAGCTATCTAATAAAATGAGGTTTATAGATAAAATAGCTCCCTTATTAAAGGAGGAAGGAGTAATTAGAACCTTAGACTTAATTCAGCCAATGACAATAAATTGTGCAGGTATATCAACTGCAAATAGAACTACCAGTGCTTTTGGAGGGGTTTTATATATTTCTGGAGCTGTAAGACAGGATATATTTATCCAAGAAGGCTCTATTTATCAAACAAAACAGGAAAGTATAGTTGATGTAGATGAAATAGATGATTTGGATTGGCAAAAAAAATTAAAATTTATTGATATGATAAATGCTTATAAACTGCTAGAAGATACCATGAAAGAAGAAGTAGCTCCAGATTTAATAATAATGGATATTCCTTTAATACTAGAGAGGGCAGATACTCCTCTTTCTGAAAGATTGGATATAGTAGAATACTACGAGCTATGTAAGAAAACTATATCAAATTTTTGGGAAAAAAATAAGGAAAAGGTTTATCCGTTTAATAAAAATGGTGTTAAAATTGCTTCTATTGGAAGCAAAAGATTTGGTGCTATATTTTTTGCCTTAACACAAGAAAATTTAAAATATGTACCTGATCCAATAGGGGAAAGTATAACATTAAAACTAGAGGAACACATGGATAAAATTCGAACTGTTGGAATTAAGAGATTGCTAAATGGGATCTTGGTAAAAAGGTCCAGGACTGCTGCCTTTCAATTCGATGGAATTACTAAGGATAATCGTATAGAACCTGTTATCGTCAGAGAAATGGGGCTTACAGGAATGCATCTAAAGGCAGGCAATAATACGCCACCACTACTGGTTGAAGTATTAGGAAAGGCTGATGACTGGGATTGTGAGATGCTAGATAAATTGTGCTCAGAAATAATGTCTTTAATTACTTTTGACCAAGCGAAAGCATTACCAATACCACTCTGGTATGCAAAGTATGCACTAAAACCTATAGGAGCAAGACCTGGAGTTTTAGAATATTATAAATCACATACAAGAGAAATGCTCAAAAATGAGAGTTTAGAGGCTATATGGAAAGAAGATTTAGATATATTTGAGGAAGAATAGGAGGGTACAAATGGATAAATATATTGGTAAACTGATTGGAAATACAGGAAACCCAAATGATCTAAAGATCGCTTTAGAAGATAGCTTTTCGGCAAAAAGAGGTGAGTTTGTTAAAATTAGACATAAGGAATCAAGCATTGAGCCTGAAACTTATGTACTTGGAAGGATTGTTTCTATATCAAGAAACAATATATTATATAATTCCAATATGGGAGAAGGTTTGTCCCAATTAGAAATATTACCAGGGGCACAGGTAACAGGAGAAACATTATTTGGAACTATTGAACTGGTAGGATATAGGGATTCTTCAGGACAAATTAAAATTCCTAGAAGGGCCTTAGACCCAGGTGAAAAGGTATATGGTGTAGATTATGATTTTCTATCTAATTTCTATAAGTTTAATGAAAATACTAGTCTTCATATAGGAAATCTAATTGGATATGATAGGGGCGATAATATTGTTCCTGTTTACTTGGATGTTAACAAACTAGTAACAGAGCATTTGGCAATACTGGCTATGACTGGTTCAGGGAAATCATACACTGTCGGTCGAATAATTGAAAGGTTAGTAGCACAAATGAATGGGACAGTAGTTGTATTTGATGTTCATGGTGAATATGGAAAAGCTTTTTCAAAAGGTGAATTGCATTTTAATGAAGACTTGGATCATATTGAGGATAAGAAAGATAAGGAAAGCATTTTGAGGATACAGGAAAACCTAAGAAAATTATTAGATATAGGTGGAGGAATAAAAGTATACACTCCACAAATAGATTCGTTTGACTATAAATACATGAATAAAAATAAACACCTAGCATTACAGTTTGATCGTCTAGATATGGATGACCTATCATCTATATTACCAGGTTTAACAGAACCTCAAGAAAGGGTATTAGATGTTGCAATTAGGTATTGGGTAGCAAAATATAATAATCCACCTAGAGATATACAAGATCTAAGAGAAATATTAGCTGGAGATTTAGAGGAATTAAGAAATTGGGAAGAGTTAAGTTCTGCTGAGGCAAAGGCTCTTAATGCAAGAAGTGCTGCTGTAGC
>CAYMJM010000043.1:0-4422 GCA_964391325.1 uncultured Candidatus Saccharibacteria bacterium
CTCCATACGATGGACCGGTAGCCCAACAGTAGCCGCCTGTACCTGCACCTGGTCCTCTTCCGTTGAGGTATCCCTGTCCTTCTGCTGTGATCTTTGCGTCATTATCTACACTGATATTCGCAGCTATGATAGTAGTACCAAAGTCGTTTGTGTAATTAGTATCTCCTGAGTCGTAGGAAACAAGCGTTAGTACTGCGTTGTTAGTTACTTCTATACTCAGCCCTGAACAATCAAAAATACCCTCATTAGAAGGATCTGCGGTCCAAGTCTGGTCAGTATCTATAATACCATCCGCATCAGGGCACGTACCAGGACTAATAACTACAGCAATAATATTCGATCTCCCAATTGCTTCACCATCTGTAACTTGGATCTTGATACTCTCTGCTGTGTCATAGGTCATATCGGTAATTGTTACAGTGTCTTGTGAAGAGAAACTGGCAGTAGTAGGAGACAAATTTCCAGACAGCTCGTTGTAAGGAGGGCTAATCTCTACTGCAGTTAAAGTAGGGGTCCCTGTGTAATCAGTAATAGGATTATCATATTGATCTCTGGCATAAATAGTAACAGTATCGAAGTTTTGATTAACAATAGCTACTTGAGGAGCAATAACAGCAAAATGATCCAATTCACCTGCCGCCCCTGTAGCCGTAAAGCTAATAGGAGAACCAGATAAGCTAGCAGCTACAGCTCTCATAGTATTGTTATTAGTTCCTGCTATAGTACCGACTTTGTATCTGTTTGAGGCCAAGCCATTAGAATCCGTAGCAGTAGTAGCACCATCCATAAAAAGACCTCCTCCGGAACCATTAATAACCTGCCATGTAACGGTATATCCTGGTATAGGGAAACCCGCAGCATCAGTAACCTTCGCCACTAAAGGATCAGTAAGTTCAGTGCCGACAGTTGCAACTTGATTATTACCACTGAAGTAGGTAATAGCAGAAGCAGCTCCAGTGACAAGTACGTCTCTGTCTGCTTCCGTATTAGCACCAAAAGTGACCCATTCGCTGATTCCACCTCTGTTATCCCTTACTCTAGCTTGCCAATGGTACTCTGTACTTCTAGTAATATCGGTAACAGTAATTCTTCCGCAGTCAGATGCAGTGCCAGAGCTACAAGCTTGAGGATTAGCAAATCCGGTAGCTTGAGTGTGAGTAGGAACATTAGTAAAAGCAGTTCCTAGCGGCTGAAATTCGATCTGCAGAGATAGAGTTTCTATAGCATCAGGGTCAGACAAATTGGAAGCAAATATAATAGTATTTTCAGTAGTGATTCCACCAGAAGGAATAACTGTTGTACCATTAGATTTGAATTGTTTTAAGGTAGTGGGAGCATTAGGTAGACAAGTAGGTCCTAATATAGAACCAATTCCTCCATCTTGAGATAGGTTAGTCACACCAGGATTGGCGTTAGCAGAACCAGAAAAATTATTAGTTTCTTGGCAGAACACAATAACTCTACCACCTCCACCACCTCCACCAGGATGAGCAGTATCAGCAGAGCCACCACCTTTGGCTTCAATCAACCCTGATCCTGCCAGATCTAAGGCTCTAATCCAAATACTACCTCCAGCTCCACCTCCTCCTGAACTCTCAACACCTAAAGTACCATCTTGTCCGTTAGCAGTAATGGAACCATCAACTCTGACTTCTCCGGTTGCCCAAATTTTTACTGCACCGCCTCCAGCTCCTCCTTGTCCTCCATCTCCGCTGTTACCTCCAGCACTTCCCAGTGTAGAGGGAATTTCCTGATTTCCATAGGGAATACCAGGAGTAGGTGCAGGATTTACACCATCTTCCAACCCCTCTCCACCAGCTCCTCCGTGTGCTCCTCCTGATCCTCCTGTAGTACCTGAAGCACTACCTCCCTCACCATTAGGGGACTCCTGTTCTGTTACAAGGTAGCCTTTTCCGTCTGCATGAATTTTACCGCCTGACTGAACATTCAAACTTCTGACTTTTAGAGTCACACCCCAATCGCCTGCCAAAGTGTCAGTATCAGTTACGAACCTATCAAAAATAACTTCCCCTGTAGATCCAACAGTAATGTCATAGTTGGAACAGTCAACAACACCGTCTACATCATCTGGAGTAATTATTACTTGTCCGGTGATAGTACCATTAGTTAAGGAGGCTGGACAAGTTTGCTCGGCACTGATGGATCTGATAAGCCCAAGTGTGTATGCAAGTCCATAAGTTGCTATCAGGACAGAGAAAATAATGATTAAAGAAAATAGAAATGAATTAAACCTTTTGTCAATACGCGGGAGTGAAGACGGATAGAGTTGCATTAAAATAATACTAAAAATTAATAGACAAGCCTTACTAAACAATATAATAAAACTCAAATGGGATTTGTAGTCGAAACTTTGCCGAAAACTTAGATTAAAGATTTATTTTCAGCAAAATCGTGTTCTTTATTCCAAATCATGGAGACATAACCACGTTGTAGAATCTTTATTTGTTTGATACCCATCTGTTTTAGAATTTTGTAAATTTTTTGGTGTCCTTCTCTAGGGTCCATTTCCTGTTTAATTTCAATTTCTACAAAGTTCCCTAGTTCTTTAACTTGGTCTATTGCGAATTCAAAATACTGATATTCATAAACCCTTCTCGTCTTGTCAATGACAATATCCTTTTTATAGCCCAAAGCATCTAAAATTTTATGCATCTGCATAGTATCATCAACTTCAGTTTCGTATTCATCACAATAGAGATGTTTTGTTTGGTCCTCTGGATCTTTTACCCAGTGTTTGAAACAGATAGAGTTTCCTTTTTCTGACTTTCGAATTCTCAAATAATCCTCTGCATCTTTGTACCCATCTTTCAGAAATGTAAAAGGTTGCTTGGGGTTGTTGTAGTAAGTATCAACCTGCCGATTTTCTGTCCTGAACTTGGCATTAGCCTCGAGCCATGCAAGCAGTTTAGAATGTTCTTGGCTGGCGAGTTGAATTTTTATTTCTATCTCTCGATCCATATTTAATAAAGAAGAAAAGTTATTATAATTATAAAGTAAGCGTACATCAATGTCCTAGAAACTATCAACTACATAATCTTTTTCTATGAAAAAATGTACTGGCTTTTTAATCCAGTTGAGTATGTCTACCTCATCATAGAAAGCATTTTGGGCGTTTCTAAAATCCGTTTCACTCATCCAATTGTTACTTCCATCTTTTGTGGATATTAGTTTCCCTTTTGGGTTGACTCCTACAAATACATGAAAAATTTTATCTTCCAACAGTTTGTCTGTCCTGTCCTTAACGTGTTCATGAAGTATATATTTCAAGGTCAAATTAGCCTTCAGACCAGTCTCCTCTTTTAGTTCTCTTTTTGCTGCTTCTTCCATCTTTTCTCCGAACCTAACCTTGCCTGTAATAAATCCTTTGAATCCGAAAAATGGCTCTTTGGTTCGAGTTTGGATTAGCAACTGCCTTCCTCCTTTGTTATGTTTCTCCACCACAACCATCACGGCTATCTTGGGTTGCTTTTCTATCCTCATCTGCTCGGTATCCATTCTGTTTGCGTACTCTTTTCCTTCAGGAGTTAAGGTATAAAAGTTGTCCTGCTTACTGACAAGTTTTAATTGAACTAAGCTCTTCAAGTGATAACTAAGATGATCAGAGCTGACATTTGTTATTCTAAGTTCACGAAATCTTAGTCGGGGGCTATGCAATAGAGAATTTAGAATGATCATTTGGATATAGTGCAGATTTGATCCCACGAGTTCCTTCTAATAACTGGATGACTATTTATAACAGACATTGCCTTGAATATCTAGTGAAATTGAATTCAGCATTATTTTAAACTTGGACCTCTGCCACTTTTGTGAAGACTCTTCCTCCTTTCCATTGACCGCGATAAGGCACGCTTTTTCCATCAATTCTATGAAATTCAAATTGAGCAAATCTTGCTCCTAGTTCAATTTTAAATGTAGTCCCTGATAAATTAATAGTGGGCACTACAAATTTACCAGTATAACCTGGATCAACTTTGTAGCCTAAAACCATAATGCCGTTTGCCAGTAGATTGTATCTAGCTATAAACCTGCCCACTAAATCTTCAGGGACATTGATAGACTCTACTGTGTTGAATTGATAATATTTGCTTGGCTCTAGCTCAAATGCTTCGTCCTTTCCCGGAATAAATTCCGCGACCTTTTTGTATTCGCGAGTCTTTCTCTTGATTTTACCTAAAAAAGCTTCAGAGTCTGGAATCATTTCCCAGATTTCACCTAGCCTTACATCAACTGCTGCTCCTTCTGGCTCAACAAGACCTTCTCCATTGCCGTAATCTCTATTTTTAATAATTCCCCTTTTTAGTATTTCTTCAATTGAAATAACCATGTTTTGGATGTTTAACAAATTTATTAAGCCAAAATAATGTGATCGTGCGGCGTCCACCCCGGACGAGACGTAACTTC
>CAYMJM010000044.1:0-4313 GCA_964391325.1 uncultured Candidatus Saccharibacteria bacterium
ATATTTTAACTATAATATTTTTCTACCCCTCTGACAACTACCTTAACACATAGGGCCTTCGTATTATTCCTTTACTGGTTCGAACTCATCTTTACCCACAAAACAAATTGGACAAAGCCAATCATCAGGGATATCTTCAAACGCAGTTCCCGGGGCTATTCCACTATCCGGATCACCTATTTGTGGGTCATAGATATATCCACATGGGATACATACATATTTTATCATTTTATGTTTCTCCTTTCAATGATTATAAATTTTGTTTCACTGTTTTAAAGGTGCCGGGGCCTTTACGACAATCAACTCTAGCACGTTTTCCAATACATTCTTAACATTCATCTTTGTATTCACAGGAATTTTCAAAAGAGTCCCCTTATTATATTGGTGAACTTCTTGATCATTTAGCCCGATAGATAAAGTCCCCCTTACTACTGTCATATAAACGTTCGAGTTCGAAAAATGTTCTGGGAGTCCTTCATCCTTATTAAAGACCATATGAATATAATGAATATTTTCATCCTGAATTACTCTTTCAACCGCTTTTTCATCTTCAGTTGACATTTCATAGACTTGCTCAATCATTTTGTATACCTCCTTTTTGTTATAGAGTACTCTCGGAAAGTCTGTAATTCCCGAGTATGTGCTCTTTTTTTGTTTTTAATTTTCTTGTTTTCCTCCAACTTTTTTGCATAAAGTTGCATAAAACACTTGACAAATGTATAAAAATTTGCGGCGAAGCCCTTGAGAAGAAAATATTTTTTGGAGGTGCTTCACTTATGCTTAAAGATTGGACGTCACACATTTCTTATCAAAACTTCATTTCTGATTCTGTAGCTTTATTCAATGAATCAGAGCTTAAACGACTTGCTAGTTTTTCTCATTCTGTGGAAAAACTTACCGCTTTAAATTTAGACACTTTGGCTGCCTTCCTTGCACCCTACTATTCATCTATTGGTAGGCCTGCTATTAATCAAGCCGAAATCTTTCGTTCCATTATTTTTATGATTGATCAGCATTATACGAGTTTGACAGCTTGGGTCAAGCATGTTAAATCCGATGATCTATTGGCTCTTTTAATCGGCTGCTCACCAGATTCCTTGCCCCCTTTAGGCTCTTACTATGATTTTATTAATCGCCTCTGGTTAAGTGACCCTAGCCTTGATAAGGAGATACGAAAAAAGCTTTCTAGATATCCAAAAGACTCTAAACCAAAGGGGAAAGGCCCAGGTAAAAACAAAAAGCTTCCTAATAGGCATCCCGATATTGTACGTAAGATTGCCAACTTTTTTACATTGAGGCGTTCTTTTGATGCAAGGTATGAAAAACTTCTTCAAAACCTGTTTTCCTTAATCGCCGTTGTTCCTTCTATGGAGCTTGGCTTGATACCTAAGGAAAATCTCACCATTGCTGGAGATGGGACTTGTGTTCATACCCATTCATCTTCATTAGGAACTAAGGTTTGCAAGTGCACAGAAGATGGTATTTATAACTGTAAATGCCGTAGGCGGTATTCTGATCTTGATGCTACCTATGGTTGGGATAGTCATCTTAGTACCTGGTTCTATGGGCATACACTTTATGCTTTTTCCACCTATAATGAGCAAACACAAACTGATTTACCACTCCTTTTTCGCTTCGTTTCTGCTAAGCGTCATGATAGTGTTACTGCCATTGTTGCTCTTGCAGAACTCAGAGAGGTTACATCTTCTTTAGCCATTAAAAATATCTGTTTAGATTCTGCGAATGATAACTATCCTACCTATGAGCTTTGTAATACGTGGAATTATATACCTTTCATTGACCTAAATGCTAATAGAGGGAAACCTACCACGCTTCCACCAGCCTTATCCATCAACGAACAGGGTGTTCCTATATGCCAATCAGGTCATGAAATGGTATACAACGGCTTTTGTAAAAGCCGTTCTCGCCACAAGTGGCGATGCCCGTTTAAGTGTAAGAAAGTAGAAGCATGTAGCTTAGAACAGCCTTGTTCACCTTCTTCTTATGGACGGGTTATTTATACAAAACCAGACTGGGATATTCGCCTCTTCACACCAGTTCCTCGCAAGACCAAGGCATGGAAAGAGATTTATAAAACCAGAACCAGTTCTGAACGGATTAATAATCGTATTCTTAACGATTATGGGCTACATCAAATGCATATACATGGTAAAAAGCGTTATTCTTTCTTTACAATGATGATTGGCATTAATATTCATCTTGATGCGAGAATCAAAAAAGCTAATCTCAGTGCAACTTAATAATTAATTACCATATTTTTACTAAAGACTAGCTCTTGAGGTAGTCTTATTTGAGTTGCCCTTTTTTAAAAAACTTCATTATAATTTAGTAATATCTTAATGCTGTATAATTACTTAAAACTTATGCATTACTTTCCGAGAGTACTCTTATAGTTTTAAATTATGTGGTTAAATTATACAACACATGCGAAGAAATGTATGTTGTTTTTACAACATTTTCTACTTATTCATTGTAACGAATGGCGCTAACAGGACAAGCCAATATTGTTTGGTTAAGCCTTTCTTTGTCTATTTCAGAGTCAAAAGATTTAATATATGCTTTTTTACCTTGCATACCAAAAATCTCAGGATAATTTTTAGTACACAATGTGCAGCCCATACAAGATTCTCTGTTTAATGTAAGTCCACTTGCTTTTTCTTCTTTCTGTACTATATCTTCGTCTTTAACGATTTTTGAAGTAATCCACGAAAATACTACTATTGCAATTACAGTTAATACCCAGCGAATTGCCATAAACTTTATTCCCAAAAATTTTGCTTCATTTAGTAGCATTGGAACCTTTATTACTGCCCACGAGCTTAAAATTATAACCAAATTTCGTACAGAAGCTCCCTTTTTGTGGAGCATTACACACATAGGAAATGCTGCATATATCGGTCCAGCAGATATGCTACCTAAAACGAACGACAATATAATACCTTTAACTTTGGATTCTTTTCCTAAGTATTTTGTGATTTTTTCCTTTGCAATCCATGTATCCAAAAGCGCGGTAAGAACAAATATCACCGGCATTATCATAAGCATTTCTTTAATGTAATAGGCACTGTTTTTAATTGATGTAACACCCATATCTGGTTTAAGTATAAACATCAGGATATAGGCAGCTGCGACCACTATCAAGAAAATATTATCTTTTGCTTTTTTTATGATTTTCATACAATCACCCCCATTACCATAGCGATAATTATTGCAAACAAAAAGCTTAATCCATTTCTGATAGCAGTAAATTTAAACCCAAATTCTCGCTTTTCAAGCGGGAATGTTACGACCCCTACCATAGTAAGTGTAGTTAAAAATGCGACGGAAGGAACAATACTAACCCCGGCATCAACCAGTGTACCGACAAGGGGAAAAGCAATAAAGGCAGGAATCAGAGTTACTGTTCCAAATGCCGCTGAACCCACTGTTGCTATGAGCAATGATTGACCTCCCACAAATTTGGCAATATTCTCAGGCGGTAATATTGTTAGAATTAAACCAATCAAAAAAATAATTGATAAGATACTTCCCAGCATACCCTTGCCCATACCAAATGCCATTTTTAGTGCTTTCAATGTCTTAGCTTTATCTTTTTTTAAGGAAATCAAAAGGAATACGATCGTTCCTATCCACAATGCTACTGTAAAAATATCCATACAAATCCTCCATTCTTTTTGTAATAATAAAATTATAACGCAGTTTATCATTCTCAAATAGACACCAATGTATCTTTTTAATATAATGTTTTTAGATGGAGGAGTAATTCACATGAATATTGACATTTTACAAAATATTTCATTATTTTCAGCTGTAAAGAAATCTGAATTAGAAAAACTATTGGCAGATAATCATATTTATAAAAAACACTATTCGAAGGGTGTAACCGTTCATAATGCAAATGAAACTTGTAGAACATTGGATATTGTATTGTCAGGAAGTTTGGTTGCGTATTCTTTATCAATTAATGGTTCATCAACTACAATGTTTGAATTTAGCAAAGGAAGTGTGATAGGAGCAAATTTATTATTTGGTGAAAACCACAGTTATCCTCTTAATATCTATTGTCTTACTGATTGTCAAATTGTCCACATTAACATAAATGCTGTATTAGGACTCTTGCACGACTACAATTTTACATTGCATTATATAAAGTCAATCTCACAAAATTCGCAAGGAATAAATCAGAAGATAGCAATGTTTACACAAAGAACACTTCGAGAAAATATTATGAATTATTTTAAACAGCAAACTATTATACAGAAATCTTCGGTAATTCTTCTTCCAATGAGTAA
>CAYMJM010000045.1:0-4279 GCA_964391325.1 uncultured Candidatus Saccharibacteria bacterium
AACTGGACCGCAAGGAAAAATCAGATTATGACGAAATAATACAATATGGTCTATCTATCGGTACGCCGGATTATCAATTGCCTAACTTCGTTGATCTGCCTATTGATGTTTTAGAAGTTTTTTTGAGAGAAGCAAATTTGAACACCTATGCAAATGAGAATGTCAAAAAGGCTTCTCCACTCCGCCCTGGTTCCAGTGATTATCATTTTGAGAAAGATGACTTGACCTTCCATGATACCTATTTTGGCGCCACCAAGTTTATTGGCGAGGAGATTGTTTACAGAAATGGCAAACCGGCTTGGGGGATGAATTACTACGGTTTTACTCTAAATAGTAAAATAAGTGAAAGTTTGTTCGATGCAATTTTGCGTCCGGCTTTGATGTCAGGGTCAGGTGACAACATACCGGTCCGTGGGCCGAAAGAATTTATAAGTAGAGAATGGAGATATACTTTTAAGGCTGAGGGCGATTTAGCGAATTTTACTGGACTGGAAGAAATACACAAAAATGACGAGGTGGTTTGTCGATTATATTGCCATGGCGGATTTATTGAATAGTACGGGCTTCCCATACATGACAGCCCAAACAGCCTAATGTTGTGTTATACTTTCTCACTTAACTCGGTAAAGCCGAGCATATCAGCAATTTTAGAAATAAATATAGAAACTTAATAATTATATTCTTATTATGTTCAGACATAAGTGCATTAGGCTTTTTTATAAAAATATTCTCAAAAAAGTATTCTTCCTGTTTGATCCAGAAAACGTGCATGATTCTTTAATAAGACTTGGAAATCTTCTAGGCAAATTCTTGCTTACCAGGGTAGCAACTAGGAAGCTGTTTGCTTATCAGAATGATAAATTAAAACAAAATATACTGGGTCTGGATTTTATCAATCCTGTTGGATTAGCTGCTGGATTTGATAAAAACGCTAAGTTGACCAATATACTACCAGAAGTCGGCTTTGGGCACTATGAACTGGGTTCTGTCACTTTGGAGTCATATATAGGAAATCCTAAACCAAGACTTTATAGGTTAAAAAAGTCTAAAGGATTGGTTGTATATTATGGTTTGATGAATGATGGGATTCAAGAGGTTATTAAGCGTATTAAGGAGTCAAAACCAAGCAAATCTGTCCTTGGAGTTTCTGTTGCCAAGACAAATTGTGATAGGACAGCAGATGAAACTGAAGGTATCAATGATTATTATAAATCAATTAAGTATTTAGAGAAAAGTAAAATAAAAGGTTACTATACGATAAATATCTCCTGCCCAAATACTTTTGGTGGCGAGCCATTTACAACCTCAGATAAACTTGAAAGATTACTCAAAAAGGTCTATACGCTGATAATAGCCAGTCCAGTATTTATAAAGATGCCTATTAACTTGTCTGAGCAAGAGTTTGATTCGCTATTGCGGATTTGTGTCAAATACGGTGTAAATGGTGTCGTAATTGGAAATTTAACTAAAGTCAGAGATGAAGCTCTGATTCAAGATGAGATTCCAGCAAACATCCAAGGTGGGATCAGTGGAAAGCCGACATGGGAATTATGTAATAATTTGATTTCATATACTTATAAAAATTATAAAGATAAACTAATCATTATCGGTGTAGGTGGTATTTTTTCTGCAGAGGACGCTTACGAGAAGATAAAGCTCGGCGCTAGTTTGGTGCAGTTAATAACAGGTATGATTTTTGAAGGCCCTCAGCTTATCGGAGAGATTAATCATGGGTTAGTTAAGTTGTTAGAAAAGGATGGCTATAAGAACGTAAGCCAAGCTGTTGGAGCGTATCATAATTCCGTGTTGCAGTAGAGTCACTTGAAGTTGGGCTGTCAGTTATTGTTGGTGAGCAGTGCTCAGTGCTCTGCCAGTAATACCTTCAAGAGTATAAAAGGTCATTGTAGCTTAATTAAGCTTATGCTTTGTTCCCTTTTTGGTCCTGTTGTAATGATAAAGATAGGTAGGCCTATTTTCTGACTGACAAAATCTAAATATTTTTTTGCTTGATCTGGAATTTCATGCGCATCTTTGGCCTTCTGGATTTCTGCTCTGCTCCAGGGTTCAAGCTCTTCATATATAGGCTTAACTTTCGACAGATATTCCTGATCCGGTCTATATCCCACACGTTTTCCATCTAATTCATAGGCTATACAAACCTTTACCATAGTATCAGGATAAATAATATCCATATGTGTTAAGGCCAAGTGCGTTGCTTTTCCTACCTGATTAAAAAAATGTAGTGCGGGAAGATCAAGCCAAGCTATGTCTCTTGGTCTCTTTGTGGTTGCTCCGTACTCATGCGCATCTTTCCTAATCATATCTGCAATACTGCTTGTTATTAATGTTGGAAGTTTTCGAGTTCCAACGCTTGACATATACGTCCCTTTGATAACATTAATTCTGTAATTAACTTTGGCCGGATCTATCGCTCCTTCGGTGGAAGATAAAATTCCTGCGAAAGTGCAGTCGGACGCTGTTACATCGGGATAAACTCCGTATCTTGGATCCAATCCTACAGCTTGAGATTTTTCAAATACAAATGCATATTCTTGTGGCTTGTTCCACGTTTCAAGCAGAAATGAGTGACAGTCTTTAATGTATTTATTTAATTCCTTTGATTCATCTTTTAACCGAGACACAAATTCTTCAATTGACCCTACTGCTCTTTTCCCATTTCCTCTTAGCATATTCACTTCCGTTGTTTTCAGATCTCCATTTAATCCTTTGATTAGTGCATCATAGAGTTCGTAGTGTTTTCTGATTTTTTCTTCATTCCAATTTTTTAAGTCCCTAGCTCTTAAGGGGTGTCGGTAAAGGATGTCAGCGTAAGCTGGACCTATTCCTCTTCCCGTAGAGCCTTTCATTCCTTCCTGCCAATTTTTAAGAATATTTTCGAAAGCGCGATGTGTGTCCAAAGCTAACACAGCCATTTCGTCAACAATGATTTCCACTAAGAGTTCTCCGTTATTTATTTCTCTTACTTCTCGTATTTCTTCTAGTAAATCAGAGGGGTGAATTACCATCCCTTTGCCGAGGACAATTGTGGCGCCTTTTGTAAAAATACCTGAGGGTAATTGGTGTAAAGCTATTCTTTGGTCTTGTACTTCTACAGTATGACCGGCATTTGCTCCTCCATTATCACGATAGAGTATCACTTTTTTATTTTTTGAGAAGTAATGGACAAACTCATCGACAATTCTACCTTTGCCTTCATCACCATAAGCTCCTCCACCTACCGCTATTGAATTGAATATTGTCTTATTCATAATTGAAGGAAATAATAAGTTAGTTAGGAAGGCTGCTTGCTGGGATAAAGTTTCAGGATTAGATTAATCTCTTTAATTCCTTGATCAGTAATACTTTCACATAGACCTGTGTAGTCATCAATAGAAATTTTTTCAGCAGCTTTTTTAATTTCAGGTTCTAGGTCTAACTTTGAAATTAAATTTTTCCACTCTTCTTGATTGATTTTCTGTCCCATAGTTAGCTCTTTTACAATGTTATAGGCATCTTTGATGTTGTGTTTCCTTAGGAGTATTTGGAGTGGTTCAGACAATACTGCCCAGTTTTTATTTAAATATTCGGAAATTTCTTGTTTGTTGGCCGAAATTTTACTTAATCCCCTAATGGCGCTTGATAATACAATCTGTTCATAGCCTAGTATGGTCGCTAGGTTCCTGACAATTGTGCTGTTGGAGAGATCTCTCTGCATTCTTGATATGGGCAAATTTCGTACTAATGATTCTACTAGTCCATTTGCAATGCATATATTTCCTTCACTATTTTCAAAATGTATAGGATTGATTTTTTGGGCCATAGTAGAAGAGCCAACTTGTCCAGGATCAGGTTTCTGTTTGATCCAGCCGTCACTTATGTATCTCCATAAATCCTGATTGAGACCCAATAAAATACTGTTAAAGAGGTGAATGTTATTTAGGACTTTAACAACATCGTCAAAATGATTTATTTGTGTAGTTAAATACTCATATTCTAAACCTAGGCTCTCAACAAAATTTTTAGAAAATTTTTCCCAATTTATATGAGGTTCGATAAATACATGGGCGTTCCATCCTCCTATTGCTCCATTGAACTTCCCTGTAAGTTTTAGGTTTTTCAGCGTCTTGTAAATCTTCGCAAGCCTGAGGGTAAAAACCGCGATTTCTTTGCCAAAAGTAGTAGGAACAGCATCCTGCCCATGTGTTCGACCCATTATTACTAAACCTTTATAGTTATTAGTAAGCTTCAGCAATTCATTAAGGAGTTCAGAGGCTGTAGG
>CAYMJM010000046.1:0-4016 GCA_964391325.1 uncultured Candidatus Saccharibacteria bacterium
ATGATTGCTGGTAATGAGTTGCTAAATATTATGGAGAAGAATAAATAAGTACTGATTAAAGTTAAAACATAATGGGCTGCCCTACCAGCTTGGGTTAAAGGTATTTTTTCAAGATAGCCGATATTTAGAATATTTGTGGTTAGAATCAGGACATAGGAAACAGTCATAACCAGGATACTCGCAAAAACCTCCGTTACAAAACGTCCAACTGTTCCAAAAATTGAGTTTATAATTAATTCGATATAAAGCAGTAAAATAAATATTGCCAGAGAAGGAAACAATAATACCGTAAAGAACCTCTCCCCTTTCACGCGATAATTTAATACCCAGAATGAGCCGACATACATCAAAATAGAAATTATAAACAACTTAATAAAGTCAAAAGGAAAATCAACCTCAAGTAGTTCAACAAAGTTAACACCTCTCAAGGCTATAAAAACCCAGGTAATCGTTAATGCTATTAAAATAGCGCGAGCTCTCGTTGATAATCTCATTATAAATTTGTTAAATAAAATTAGACTGTCCGCGCTCAGGAACATCCAGACCCAGATGTTCATAAGCCTTATTTGTAACTATTCTTCCGCGAGGAGTCCTCTGTAAAAATCCTTCTTGCAGAAGGTAAGGTTCATAGACATCTTCTACAGTGTCAACCTCCTCTGATATAGCTGCAGCAAGTGTTGTAAGTCCTACAGGACCGCCTTGGAACTTAGTTATTATAGAATTCAATATTTTCCTATCTAAATAATCTAACCCAAGCTCATCAATCTCAAGCATTTTTAGAGCCTGCTCAGCCTCATCAAGGTTTACCCTACCATCACCATTTACTTCCGCATAATCCCTGACACGTTTGACAAGACGGAGTGCTATCCTGGGAGTCCTTCTGGCTCTCCGGGCGATCTCCTGTGCAGCATCCTCATCTATGATTGTTTCTAGTAACCTTGCTTTTTGCTTCACAATCTCCACCATCTCTTCAAATGAATAGTACTCCAGGCGAAAATCTACTCCAAACCGATCTCTAAGTGGGGAACTTAACATGCTGACTCTAGTGGTAGCAGCAATAACTGTGAATGGAGGTAAATCAAGGCGCATAGTACGGGCACTTGGTCCTTTACCTATGACAATATCAATAGCTCTATCCTCCATTGCAGGATATAAAACCTCCTCGACCGCTCTATGGAGTCTATGAATCTCATCAATAAATAGAATTCCCTTTCCCTCTATATTTGTCAAGATAGAAGCGAGATCTCCCTGCCTCTCAATAGCCGGGCCTGAGGTAATATAAATGGGAACCCCCATTTCCTTAGCTACCACCCAGGCTAGAGTTGTCTTGCCCAGTCCTGGAGGTCCATGGAACAATATATGATCTAACGCTTCTCCCCTGCTCTTGCAGGCTTCTATCATAATTTTTAAGCTCTCTTTTTCTTTTTTTCTACCAACTACCTGGCCTAAATTCTCCGGCCTTAAGGATCTTTCGATAACATCCTCCTGAGAATCTTGTGGAGTTGGGCTTAGAATTCTATCGGACATAGTTGCCGTTATTTTATCAAATCAAATAATTGTAGTCATTAAACCCAATTACCTCTTTTTAACTTCTGTTTGAAGTCTTCTTAGTAGTACTCTAATAATATCTTCACTTTGCCAGCTTTCTTCTATTTTTATCTGCGCTATCTGTTCATCTACCTCATACCTCCTGTAGCCTAAGCCTTCTAAAGCTCCAATAGCATCCTCTATCATCTGCAACACAGTTCCAGAGTATCTTTTCCCCGCGGAAGTATTTCCCAGTTTCCCCTTTAGCTCCAGAAGGATTTTTTGTGCAGTTTTGATTCCAATGCCAGGAGCCTTCAAACCATGCGGATTTTCACTCTCAATAGCATTTAAAATCTTTTCAAAACCTATGTTTGAAAGTATAGCCATTGCTCCTCTCGGTCCTACCCCCGAAACATCAAGAAGTCTTTCAAATAAATCCAGTTCCTGAGACTTCTTAAAACCAAACAATCTTAACTCCTGCTCACGTACATGAGTATGGATATAAAGGGAGGCTTCCTGTCCTACTAGCATATCAATGTCTCCCATCTCTATTTTATATCCCACTCCATTCACATCTAAGATCAAACTATCCTGAAAGATATCTATAATTTGCCCCTTGAGATGACCGATCATGTATGTATTAACTTAAAAACTATTTTGAGTAAATAGCCGTATTAGTATGACATATTGCAACGGCTAAAGCATCAGCTGCATCATCAGGCTTTGGGATAGTCTTCAGGCCAAGTACTAATTTTACCATATGTTGAACTTGGTTTTTCTCTGCACGCCCATAACCAGTTATAGACTGTTTTACTTGCAAGGGAGTATAGTCAAATACAGGAAGATTATTATTAACGACTGTCAATATAGCCACTCCTCTGGCCTGGCCTACTTTAATAACAGTTTTTTGGTTTTTAAAAAAGAAAAGATCTTCGATACCGACCTCATCTGGCTTATATTTTTTTATAATTCCATCCAATTGATCATACAAATCCTTGAGTCTTACAGGTGTATCTAATCCTGCAGAGGTCTGAATAGTGCCATAATCTACTAGCTTATAACCATTGCGTGATTTAGGGTCTTTATCTATGATACCCCAACCTGTAGTTCCGGTTCCTGGATCAATTCCCAATATACGCATTTATATAAAATAAAAGATAGATATATACTACCATAAAAAACCATAACTGTATTCTTCTGGTTATAGTTCTAAATGAAAATTATGAAAATATGTACAGTGCAGTGGATTGTGTTATATTTAGCTAGTTAGGGTTCAAATATTACTCGTAACGCAATGCATTTAATGCTGATATTTTGGTACACTACCTAGTATTTTACTTGGTTACTAGCTGATATCTTGAAGTGCTTCCTTTACCTACCTTTTCTACAATATTACGCTGTATCAGCTTTTGCATTATGGTAAAAATGTTTTGCCTTGTTACACCTAAGATCTCCGCTATTTCACTTCCTGACATTTGTCTACGTTTTCTTAGTAGCTCTACAATAGACTTTTGTCTTTTTGTTAAATCAACAACTCTACCGGATAAAGGCTTTAAGGTTCCTCCCGAATACAATTCTATATTCCTAGCATAATTTTTCATACTCATAATAATACCCTCTAGATAGTACGACAACCATTCTTCAACATGACCCTCTATCCCCTTCTTCAGATGCTTAATATACACTCGAGGATGATGAGCAAAATACTGATTGAAGTCCAACACCTGACTGTTTTTCTTGCGGCTGTATATTATACCTTCTGATATAATTCTTGCTATCTGGAAATTACCACGTATAAACGGAGCTATACCTGCAAATTTGAAATGAGCCAACCCAGCTAGCAGAAACTCATTTGTATTCATCTCATTTGTCTCAGCTACAAACTTATTCAATAACCGTGGAATAAACCCATATCTAGGGAACAGGTCTGTCCTCCCCATCATTTTACCTTCAGCAACGTCCTGACTTTTCCTATATTGGCCCCTTTGTTTTGCCTGCTCATCATATACATTATCGAGAAATCTATGCAAATAACTAAAAATTTCAATATCTAATTCTGGGTTTTTAAAATAAATAGGAAAAGACCGCCTAAGCTCTATCTCATTGAGTAATCGATGCTTTATAACGCTATCAGACAACAGATCAATATCTTCTTCAGCAGATAGCCTGTACTGACCACCTTCAAGAAAATATGAGTGAATAGATGAAGATACAATACTCTTTTCCTGAATAGCCCTTAGCCAATTGGGTTCAATAGGTAATGAAAATATTCGTTCTTCCAGTCTGGATATATTGGAGACTTGTTTTATTATTTTCTGTGTATGTGTATTTGTTAAATCCATAAAAAATCACGTCAACTATGCCTGTTGACGTGATTCTATCAAATCAAAATGGATCTAACAATAATTAATACTTATTTACCAAAAGGGTTAGCATATTCTATTCTTCCTCCTCCTCCTTCTCTCCTCTCTATCCTTATGTCTCCTCTC
>CAYMJM010000047.1:0-3993 GCA_964391325.1 uncultured Candidatus Saccharibacteria bacterium
CTCTCCAACATTCAGTACTCTATTCATCTGGATCTGTCCGTCAGTCTGAACAAGTATATTTGCTTCTCTGTTTATAATTTTGATTGAAAGGCCCATTTGTTGAGGCTGCTCTATAACACTTTCCTGCTGAGGAGCTTCTTCGACTGGAGTAGTTTTATTTACTGTAAGAGTAAGGGTTGTCTTTTTTCCAAATTGGCTTTCTGCAACAAAAACGAATTCATTAATGCCAGAATTTAAAGAAACGTCTGCCACTTCAAATTGTTGTATGTTATTTACTGTAACGTTGTCCCCATTAAGTGATAATGTCGCCCCTGCTGAGATTTCTCCTTTAAATGTAATGTTTTCCTCTGAAGTTACATACTCCTCTTGCTCCCCTGCTTGAACTATTGCAGGAGAAACCAGCTGAAGCTCCGGACTCCTAAGGATAGTACTTACCTGATTTGATAAATAGTATACAATTGCTAAAGTAACAATTAAAATTATAGCAATTATCAACTTCTCTGGAGTAAGTGAAAAATTAAATCGCGGATTATCAGTTTTTTGTGGAGTCTCAATATTCGCACTTCTGTCTTCAGTATTTTCTCTTCGATATAAAGCCATAGCTTTTTCTTTGTCTACCCCCAGATATTTGGCATAGTTTTTAAGAAATCCTTTAATATAAACTTCTGATGGAAATACGTCATGATTACCCGATTCAAGAGCTTCCAAATATTCCGGGCGGATTTTTATAATTTCAGATACCTGCTTAGTCGTGAAACCTTTGTTCAGTCTCTGTTCTCTTAAAATTTCGCCTATTGTTCTTACTTTGAATGTTGAGTTAACCATTTCGTTAGATTATAGCAGAGTATTAGTATGCTTGAGAGTCCCATGCTCTATTTTACTAATAAGTGCTATATTTATAATCTATTTAACTAAATGGATTTGGAGGGTTCTGTTGCCCTAAAATCTCCGAAGAATTAAGTGGTAAAATAGCTTTAGTTGTTAAAAATATGTGATGCCAAATAGTCTATTTATCCCTATCATGCTTGCAACTGCAAGAGAAGAGAGGCAATCGGAAAAAGTAGCGAATTATGTGTTGGCTCAAGCGAAAAAATATGGCTTTGAGAGTGAAATTGTAGATGTGAAAGATTACGTTACAAACAGAACTATCCCTCCATGGCAGGACCAAAGTGAAATAAGAACATGGAGAGAAATAATGAAAAGAGCAGACGGGTTAATTATTGTTACGCCGGAATATAATCATGGCTATCCAGGAGAATTGAAGCTGGTGTTGGACCAGCTTTCTGATGAATACAAGAAGAAACCTGTGTCAATATGCGCTGTCTCTTCTGGGCAATTTGGGGGTGCTAGAGTAGTTGAGATACTTTGGAATGTGCTTATTGAATTGCAGCTTGTGCCTGTATCGACTTCTGTGAATTTCCCTTATGTCAGAGAGCTTTTTGACAAAAATGAGAATATTCGGGATCAAAAATATGATAAATATGTTTCTGTTATGTTGAACGAGATAGACTGGTTTGCCAAGACGTTGAAACTAGGGAGAGAGAAGTACGGAGAATAGGATTTGCAATCGGGCTTTGTTATAATCGTACGAGTTTTTAAGCGCCTGTAGCTCAATGGATAGAGCATCACTTTGCGGAAGTGAAGGTTTCAGGTTCGAGTCCTGTCAGGCGCGTATACCTCAAACTGTAAAAGTTATAAAGGAGGGATGCCGGAGTGGTTGAACGGCCAGGTCTCGAAAACCTTGGGGTGAGCAATCGCCACGCGAGTTCGAATCTCGCTTCCTCCGCCAGTCAGAACGGGTTCGAAATATTCCCCCATTAACAACTCTATCCAGTTCGGATCGAACAGATTACTACTTTCTTAACTTATCCTAGGTTCTTTTTAGTAGCTGTAATTCCTTTCGTACTAAGGTCTTTTTGCGTTCGAATCCCACGTTCTTCTTTCTTCTGTCTATTTGTCCACGCGTTATGGCATACAGCTGCATATCTGTAGAGATTGTTAGCGATCTCAATAACTTTCTCATCGGAGAGTTTTTCACCATAGCGAGGTTCAAAGACCTTACGTACTCGGTCTAAGTAAAATTGAGGCCACTTAGGGGGTGTAAGATTCATAAATTTTGTAATAATAAATTAAGTAATAGTATAATTGTATTATCTAAAACCAAATGGCAGACGGTGTCTGCCAGATTAAGCTCAAGAAGCGTGGGAGGAAAAAATACGCATATATTAAATTGATTTGACTAGAAGGGGAAAATATGAATAATTTACATCCACAGATCAAAGGACTCAAAGTACTAACAAAACCAATAGGAACTCAGTATTTGATAAATAAAACATTGTCTAGCTTACATACTGAAGTACCATCTAAATTATTAGTTTTAGCTTCAAATCAACAAAAGCATACATATGATGTTTTAGGAAAGGCACAATTTTATCTATTATCTTCGGGAAGTAAATGGGTCAGAAAATTTATTACGGAAGCTTTGGGCAAGAAGCCTGAAAATGTTGATGAAATAAATTATTATGCACATAAAAATCTTTTGAGTTCAGTTCTTTTTTACAATGCTGCATACGATTATTTTCAAATTGTAATTATTTATATGTTTAGTGAATATAAAGAATTTGTGAATCAATTTAAACGAAAAAAAGTCGAAGATAAATTAAATAAAAACTTTAATGGAGATAATGCTTTTTGGATGTACGCCTTGGGGTCAGTAGTGAATCCTAATCAGGGTAACTTTGCTACATGGTATAGCCAAAATTTAGATAAGATTCCAAGCAAAATTCAAAACCTTTTCAATGAGTTAAAGCATAAAAATATAACTATCAAGCAGAAGTATCATGCGAATTTAATAAAACACGGTGCAATTGTAGGTTATGATACAGCTCTTGATAATACACTCTGGCTAACTAATTTTATAAGTTTTGATAACTTTTACACCATCGGTGCTCCATTAGAGGGTATCTTTGGGGAAAGTACGCCATTATATAACTTAAAAGAACTGCAAGATTTTCTAGTGGAGTATAATAACAGTTGTATATTGTTACTAAAAGAGATATGTACTTTAAAATAGCTACACAAGCATCTGAATATCAAAAGACACTTCGGGAATATGGATTTTAATTAAAGAATTCTGCATAAAAAAGTTCGAGCGATGTTCCATGCTCGCCGCCACTAACTAAATAGTATAAACTACTCTATGGAAAAAATAGTAATCCGAGCACTTACTGAAAATATAGTTGGTGCTGTATTAATTGGCCTAGGTTGATAGAAATGAAAATTACTGAAATATATTTAAAGTACGAATTACCACCCCATCTAGCAGATCACCAGCTCACAGTGGCGGCAGTTGGACACAACATTTGTAAGTCTACAAAAAAAGCCGACGCAGAAGAGGTCGTCACTGCTTGCCTTTTACACGACATGGGTAATATCATCAAGTTTAAATTTGACAAACAGATTCCAGGGTTGGAACTAGATAACTTAAAATATTGGAGAGAGGTTCAGCAAAGATTCATTGATGCCTATGGTTTAGATGAGCACAGAGCAACTATGATTATTGCTAAAGAAATTGGAATAAACCCCCGCATTATGAGTATTATCGATGCCATCGGTTTTACACATTCAGATAAGGCACTTGTATCAACAGATAATTCTATGATAATTGCTGCATATAGCGATATGCGGGTGGCTCCAGTTGGCGTTGTTTCACTGGAAGAGCGACTAGGAGATTTAACTCAGAGGTATGGTTATCTTCCTGATAGGGAACAATGCACAGAGGCGTTACGTAAAATGGAGAAACTGATTTTTACGAATTGTGATTGCAAACCCGCAGATGTTACGCCATCTAGTGTTAGTAGGACGAAATCAAAGTTAGCTTCTTTTGAAATCTAACGGATCAGCCTTCCGATCTAATTGAACTAGGGTATCTGGTTGCGCATTCGGATGTCCCGCCAGCTTTGTCTATTGTTGCAAAAACTTCCTACTTACTTA
>CAYMJM010000048.1:0-3975 GCA_964391325.1 uncultured Candidatus Saccharibacteria bacterium
TGGAATTGCACGCATTTCCCACCTTTGTCGATATGTGGGTTTTAGCTCTTTTTTAACAGTTCGCCCTTCTAAGTCTTCTAACGATTTTGAGGGTTTCCCAAAAGTAATAATATCTTCTCTTTTTAATGCTCTTCCCTCAATACCACCAAATCCTCCATATACTGCAGTTGATTTACTTCCTAAATACTCATCAGCATTAACACCACCTGCAACTGCTAAATATTGTCTAAATCCATTAACTTCTGAACCTATTCTACCTAGATTTAGCCTATTGCCTGGTTTTACCCGATATGTTCTCCACAACTCTATTTCAGTATCATCAATTTTGGGTTTGCTATCGGCTCCAGTTATTGCAATAACTGTCTCCTCCTCAAACTCTATTACAAAGTTAGCTGCAGTTATTTCTATTAAAGCTTCATTTAAATCATTACCTACAAGTAAGTTGGCAAATCTTGCTGCGTAGTGGTCCATTGTTCCACTATGGGCAATACCAACGTCCATGTAACCTTTTCTTCCTTGCCACTCTTCGATAATGCTTTGGATGCCAGGAACTAAAACTTTTGCCATTATATCTACCTCCTCTTATAACGTAGGTGTTGCTTTGCGACCCGCTTCTTGCATTTTTCGAAGCTCTTTAGCATCTTCTTCTTTACTATCATAAAAAGCTAACCACTCTTTCATCGAAAACTTCCGTGGAACTATGTCATATTCATAATTACCTTGATCAACTTCTTCGAATATCTTATCTACTTCTTCCTCACTAACTTCATAAAATTGTAAAATGTCGGTAGATCTAATTAGAGCAGGGCTCTCTTTGTACTGTTTGTGTTTTTGATTAGCTTGGAAAATCGGTGCTGTTCTACCAATTAATTGATAACCTCCACTAGAAGCTACACCAAAAATAGTTGCGCAGTAGTCGGCAAGGTCCACAGTTCCCTCTGGGGTCCAAGAACGGGCAGGATTATATTTAGGACAAGTTATAGCTCCAGCTGGGTTTAATGGATAGAAATAGGGCAAACCTGGAAAAAAGCCTACCATTGAAACTAACCACTCAGTATCAAGAAACCTCTTTTTAAGTTCATCAACACTCATCCCATTATAAGAAGCGACATAAGCCAAGTTACTATTGTCTTTACAGTTGACTGCTGTTGGATTAATTTCATTTACATACTTTTCAATTGATTTTTTAACCAGTGTATGGTCAAAAGCTAAAGGCAAACGAATAAATCTTGTTTCAACAACACGATCAGAAATAGTTTCTAAAGATATCTCAATATCAGAAATAGCTGCAACAAGCTCATCTTCAGTAACTTCTAATGGATCGTAAAGATATAAAAGGCTCTCTCCTCCTGGTACGGTTTCTATTAATCCTTTTATTTTGGTATTTTTAACTGTTGAGTTGACAACAATAACCCGCATAGAGCTCAATATGATGTCCTTGATACTTTTATCAGATGATGCCTTTCCACTGCCATAGACAACTTCTACAAAACCATCTCCTGCACGGCGAAAAACTATCTCAGGGCATTCAGCTCTTGCTTCAATTCGTTTAATTACAGGGTTAAATTTACTAGACATTTTTACTGTTATCTCCTTTTAATTACTAAATTAATCAACTCTAATTCGCATTATGATTTCATCCGAACTAACCTTTTGGTTACTAGTAATTAAGACTTCTTCAATGACACCTGCATATTCAGCAAAGATTTCATTCTCCATTTTCATTGATTCTAGTATTAATAGTAGTTGCAACTCCTCTACGCGATCCCCCTCTTTAACAGTTACCTCCAAAACCGTTCCTGGTAGTGGTGACTTTAATTCATAGATTTCTGCCATAAACAATTCCCCCTTCAAAATTTTTAACAATGGAAAAGTTAAATTGCCCAACCAGCAAATTCTTTTACTTTCGCCTCATCAACTCTTCCATTAATAGAATCATCAATACTTTGCTCAATAATTTTGACTGCTCTTTTTGCTTCTTCTTTTGTCAGAACTAATGGAGGTGTCATTTCTAAGACACTAGAAAATATTCCTGCACAAAATAGAAGTAAGCCTAATTCGTAACATCTGTATGAGACCATTGCTGCTAAATCTGAAGCTGGCTCTTTAGTTTCTCTATCTAAAACCAGTTCAATTCCAATTATTAAACCTTTGCCTCGAACATCACCAATGACTTCATACTTCTTAGCTAACTCCCAAAACTCATCTTTCAAGTATTCACCAACTTCTGCTGCATTTTGGGCTAATTTTTCATCTTTCATAATTTCTAATGTTTCTAGGCCTGAGGCACACGCTACTGGGTTTCCCCCTGTTGTGAAAAGGTGAGCACCCGTAGATGCATCCATAATCTCTTTTCTTCCAACTACGGCACTAAGGGGTTGTCCTGAACCTATTGGTTTGCCCAGAACAACAGCGTCCGGAATAACGTTATCATGCATAAAACCAAACATCTCTCCGGTTCTACCATACCCAACCTTAACCTCATCAAAAATTAGATAGATTCCATGCTTTTTGCAAACTCGCTCTAATTCTTTAAAATATCCTGCAGGTGGAACTACATCACCACCATCACTTTGAACAGACTCAGCAATAAAAGCACCAACTTGACTGGGTGCAACAACAGAACCTAAAACATAATCTTCTATGTATTTGATACAAAAGAATTCACATGTCTTAACCTCTTTAGCAAATGGGCACCTATAACAATAAGGATAAGCAACTTTAATTACATTTCCTCCTGAAATAAAGTCACTTTGTGCAGGGTGTCCACTCATTCCATATGCACCCATAGTCATTCCATGATACGAACCAACAAAAGATAAAATTCTGGGTCTTTTTGTAGCGATTGGCAACATTTTGGCTAAAAGCTCGTTTGCATCTGATCCTGAATGGCCAAACCAAACTTTCTTTTCGAAGTCGCCAGGGATTAAATCACATATTCTTTCTGCCAATAATATGCTCTCTTCACTCATAACTGAAGTTAGAGTTGAAAAAGAGAGTTTTTGCATCTGTTTATTGACAGCATCAATAATCCTGGGATGGCAATATCCTGTATTTGCAACTGCCCAGCCGGCAGAAAAATCTAGATACTCTTTACCATCTACATCAACTAGAGTACTTCCGTATCCTTTTTCGGCTATTACAGGAAAAAATCTAAGTTTAAGAACATCGGCAATAACATTTTTATCCCGTAAATAGAGTTCTTTTCCTCTCATCTCCTCCCCCCTTTTTTTTAAAATGGAGTAACTGGAAAGCACAAAAACTCAATATTTATACTACATTATTCCTATGTGTCCTAATCTCGTGTATACAGTATGAAGTAGCAGTTGTCAACCAAAAAGTCGATACTTAATTGTTTTTGGTATAAGTATTAGTATGTTTAAAAAAATAAATTCCACCATATTTTGTGGATATTAAAGGCTTACAAATAAAACATTTTAAGTAATTTAAGACTTTTTATTTAGTCAGATTATGCATATTTAATTTTAAATATTTAATACTCAATTTCGGGTGTGATAAAGAGATATGAGTATATTTGTATCGATTCTCTAGGTGACTTTACAAATAATTTAATAATTTACTTATGATTTGAATTATTCTTAAAAGTTTATAATTTTCTACTACTTTTTAACTACTAAAAAACTTATAGTTGTTAGCACCCCTATTTTTGGCTTGGTACATAGCTTTGTCAGCTTGTGCTACTGCCTCAATGTAAGTGCTCTTATCTGGCGAAACAATTGAGATTCCAATTGAGACTGTAGGATTAATAGTTTCTCCATTCACTTTAATTGAAATTTTTGAGACATCCGATAAAATTCTTTTACCCAAACTTTCCACGTCATCCATTTTATTTTGTTCATCAACAATAAGAAACTCATCCCCACCCCATCTAAAAACGTGGTGTTTGTCAACTAGATCTTTAGTGACTGAGTTCACTATTGAAGTTAAAACATCATCTCCAACTTTATGACCATA
>CAYMJM010000049.1:0-3917 GCA_964391325.1 uncultured Candidatus Saccharibacteria bacterium
TCAAATCCTGGGTGATCATAAAAGTTAGCATCCTCAGCAGCTAAGAAAGCCCAAACTACGTGCTCGGGGACTATTTCAGAAATTTTGGCATCTTCGGAGGGTAGTTCCAAGGGATCTCTGTTCTCATTACCATAAACTTTATATAGTTGCTTACCGTTTCTATCGTAAATAACGCTAGCCACATCTTTAGAACCAAATGGGGCATCAGGGCTTGGCAATTCTTTACTTATTTTTTGCATATACCAAAGCCCAGCAATTACTCCAAGAAACAAAGCAATAAAAAATACTGACAGAATAATATACATTGCTTTTCTAGCTCTTAACTTCGACTTCTTGCTCAAATTAAAACGACTCTTTCTTCCAGAGGTCCGTCTAGTATTGGAGGTTTTCAATGTCCTATTAGGATAATTTCTTTTTGTCCGTTTTTCGAATCTTGACTTGGGCTTTTGCAACGAAAGCCGGGTAGTGTAATTTGCCATAATTTAAACTTGTTTAAGTAACAACACTAATAACTAAAAACAGTGGATTTAAGTGTCATTATTTACCCATATATCTTACCCTAATTAGACAAGTTTTTGAAGCGTAATCAATTACTACTATAGCAGCAGCTTAGGCTTGCCTCTTTATTTATCACATATTATTACTTTTATTGTGGACATACTCGGCTATTGCAATGAATAAATAGTTTTCTCAAAAATAATTTATCGAAAGTGGCAGTAGAGGAAAAAGATTGAAGGAAGGACACAAAAATCTTTACACAAATTCTTGGAAGTATTTAGTTTTCAAAGATAGGGAAGCCACTTATTTACTAAAAATTATGTTACGCAACTTAAGGTGAAAAATTCTAACCACCACTTTAATAAAATTTCATTAGTTTAGCAAAACAATATATAATCATTTCATTAGTTTGACTTAACAATGAAAACGAGATTGCTAAAACAGTTCCAAAAAATGACGGCAAACTATAAAACAAGAAGAATGCTGATTCTTTTGTTAGTTATTTTTTTTCTGTTCATTAATATATTTAAAAAAGCTTTTGGCATGGATTTTATTATCCTTACTTTAGCGTTTTTCTCTTTGTTTAAAGGAGAGAGCTGGCAGTTTGCAAAAGACTGGTTTCCACCTATGGCCTTATTCTATCTCTATGAAGCCCTTAGGGCTTGGGCTGTCAACATCAATGCCCTATTCAATATCCAACCAATTGTGGTCCCACTAATAAATTTAGAGAGAAAGCTATTTTTTTTCTTAGATGAGATTCCTACAGTCAAACTACAATATGCTTTACGGAAAGACTTATGGATTGCTAACTGGTACGACTATGTATTATTTTTCTTTTACTCTACTTTTTTCTGGTACTGGCTTGTTGTCGGATTTATTGTATGGATAAAGAAAAGGGAAGTGTTTAAACCTTATGCTTACGGCCTTGCAATATTTTCGCTTCTCGATGTCATAATATATGCCTTGTTTCCCACAGCACCACCTTGGTGGGCTGGAGATAATGGCTATTTGCCAGAAGTTAAAAGAATTCTATGGCACAATGAATATCTACCAAGCAACTCTCTAAGCTTAATCTCTACCTATGGCAGAAACGATTTTGCAGCATTGCCTTCACATCATACAGCTTGGCCTTTCTATGCTACTCTATTTTTAGTTAATGTATATGGAAAAAAAGCTCTACCAATGTTCATAGTGCCCTTCACAATAGCTATTGCTACATGGTATGGAGCAGAGCATTATGTAATTGACTCTTTAGCCGGAATACTTGTAGCTGCCATAGCCTACGTTATAGCTATAAACTGGCATAAAATCATAAAAAAAGCAAAATCACTAGCTAGAAGTGTTTATTTTATCTATAGCAGAAGCTAATTGAATATCTTTCTCTGTTACTCTTTTTTTCTGGTGTGAAGTAAGCCTGATTTCTATCTGATTGTAGTTATGAAGCAAAATATCAGGATGATGGTTTTGATTCTCTGCAAGTTCTGCTACTTGATTAATAAAATTAATTGCACTAACAAAGTCCGGGAACCGAAATTCTCTAATTAAATAACTACCTTGCATTTTCCATTCTACTTTACTCATAATCATAAATTAAAGTGTATTACGAGTTAAGGATAAAATTCTCTGTCATATTTCGACCTGCCCGCCGAAGCCTCGGCGCAGGCGGGGAGCCTCAATACGACAAATTTATTCGTCATATAATCGTCTCGAACCTCAGTTCTCCCTATCTTGAATCTAAATATCCTTTTATATCTATAGCAGAAGCTATTATCATAGTACCAGCCAGCAGCCCATATGCCCCCAAAGCCCATACAAATTCTAAGCCTTGATCGGATGGATAAAGCAAAATAATAATTCCTGCGAGGACACCTATCACGCCAGCGACTATATGGACGAATTTAATCTTATTTGTATATTCTTCTAATGTAATAATAATCGATAGAACACCGGTTGCAAACAAAATCAACCCTGCTAATAAAGCAAACCCACTTATATCAAAATCAGCATTTGTCAAGGCAAATATGCCAGCTCCAACTTCTAATACTCCTTTTCCTATGATAAGAAACCAATACCTATGGCTTTCCATAGCAGACATACCAGTCAAAATTTCCATTACCCCATCAGCCAACAAAAACAAAGCAAAAAGAATAGCGAGAGAGGCAAGCGGAATTGTAGGCCAGAGAAGAGCGGCCCCACCAAAGAAGAGCAACACTATCCCCCTAACTAGCAGCATCCACCACGTGGTATTGAGGAAGTCATTTAACTTCTTCATAAAAGAAATATAATAAATAAAAAATATGGGGCAATAAGAAGAAGATAGTTTTGTAATCTCGCGGGATTCTCCATTTTTATATATAACAACGTAAATATTTGTCAGACCTTACATATAAACGTTTTTCTCTAATATATATCTATTTTAAGTTATGGAAAATACTCCTCAATTAAACGAATAAATTACACAACCCCCTGAATATTCTGATTGGAACTACTCTATAAAAGATGAATACTGAAGGAAAAGAACAATACTAATTCCAATTAAACCAATATTTCGATAGGTTACCTTGTCAATACCGACAACCATGAATACCAGGAGCAGATGTAATAAAGAAAGCAGAGCAGCAACCCAGATAAGCACTGGAGTCAACAGCCAGACTCCGAGCAGTAGATCAAAAATTGCTACTTGCTTCATCATCTTAGCTCTATTCTTAGGGAGAAATCTTAAGCACCAAGGCTTAAGTTGATTTGCCCAACTAATTGGATCTCTAAAAATAAAAAGACCCGCAAAGATAAAAGTTATAGATAGACTTAACCGCAGAAGAAGCCAACCAACCTCTGACATAATTTTGATTTAAGATTGTTTATGTATGATAACGTCAAAAGAGGAATAAAAATCACAATGATAACTGACGACTTGCAAGAGCAACTTCATAGGGCCTCTGTCGTTGCCAAATTTAGGAAAACCAGAAATAGCAGCTAGTAAGTATGAATCTTTGATATTTTCGGATATAATTATTTTTAATTCATGAATAAATTGAATAATACTTTATTAACCAAAATATCTCCTCTTGATGGTAGATATCATAGGGTAATAGAACCCCTAAGCGATTATGCTTCAGAATCAGCATTAATCTATATACGAATCAAAATTGAAGTACTGTACTTCATAGCCTTATCTGATATTGGAATTGTAAGAAAGCTCAGCTCAGACGAAAAAACTCTCCTGAAAAATATCTACTCAGTGCGTGAAGAGAGGAAGTTGAATATCGTAAAAAAATATGAAGCCGAAGTAAATCATGACGTAAAAGCAGTTGAGCTCTTTCTACGAAATGAACTTAAAAATACCAGCTTAAAAGACTCCATTGAAAAACTACACTACTGTCTAACCTCAGAGGACGTTAATAATCTGGCATATAGAATCA
>CAYMJM010000050.1:0-3803 GCA_964391325.1 uncultured Candidatus Saccharibacteria bacterium
GAGAATAGAGTAGGAGATATAAAGGATTTTATAAAATTGTTTTGTGACAAAAATCATCTTTATTTATTTCCAAATAAAACACCAGATATAAATACTATTATATTTAAATTAATGGATAGTAAGCAGTTTAATTATAAAGATGGCGAGTATATTTTAATTCAAACCTTTGATGAAAGGTTATATTCATCAGAAGGGATTATCATAAAAAATAGATCTAGGAAATTTAAGGCTATGTTAAAAGATTATATTGAAGAATTGAGGCGATTGCTATGATTATACATTTAACAACTGACTTTTTCTGGACAGATACATCAAGTATAGAGCGATGGCCGGAGATTTTATTAAAGCTTCCTATAAATATTGAAAGCAAGACTAGGGTAGATGTAGCTAGAGATTATTTAAATTATAAAACTGATGAAAAAGGTAGAATTATCAGAGCAGACGAAGTATACGGATTGTTTGGATTAGAAGGCAATGGATCTAAACTTGTTATATCAGGATGTAATTTAATAGAGAAATCAGACAAGGGATACGCTCTATCAGAAGATGCTATAAATCTTGTAAAAGCATACGAGGATGATAATAGTTGGGAGATAAAACTTGCAGAACAATTGCTAAAATATTCAATTAGGGTGAGGGCGATAGCAATAGGCTTAATAAATGGGGAAGGGATTTACTTTGAAGGTAGTTTTCTGAAAAATAATAATAAGGCATATATACTTATTGATGATGAAAAGTACTTTATATTAAATAAAAATAGCGAGGTAAGAAATTTAAATAATTTAATGTATTTATTTTCAAAGCAAGCTTTAGGTCCATATTGGTTAGTAAGCTTAGGGATTTCTAATATAGAAGATGTTGAAATAAGAGGCTTAAATAAGAAGGAGCCATCTTTAAAACAAATAGGAAGCTATTGCAAAATGCCCCTTTTACTATTTGATTATCTAGGCTGGTTTGTAGATAAGGGGGACGGAAAATACCAAATAAACAAAGATAAGATGAAAGAAGATATTGAAGAAGATATTTATAAGAGCCTTATTATAGGCGACTTATCAAATGAGATTGATATTTTAAAAGCCTTGATTAAAGAACATCAGGATATAAGAGGTTTATTTCCAATAGAACAGGTAGGAAAAAATTTAAGAGAAAAAATTGATCCTGAAAGCAAAGAATCTAGTGGAAGGTGGATTGATAGATATTTTATGGAAGGATCGGAAAAAGGAAAGTTTAAGATAGTTGACTCAGAACAAGGTCAACCAAGACATGGACGAGGATTATTAGGAGATATAAAAAAACAACTTATTAAATTAGAGTTTTAGGAGGGATTATATTGAGTACATGGTCTATTAATGGAACAAGCGAATTCCCACTTACTCAACCTATGGTGGGACAAAAAGAATTCTATAATGTTTTTAAATCCTTTATTGGTACAATGAAAGACTCAGGGATGGCTTCAATATTTCCCGTTATTGGTAAATGGGGGATAGGTAAGTCGAGGATTGGATTTGAGGTAATCTCAGAGACTATAGGTATAGATAAGGGATGGATTATTTCTGAAGATGGTGAAACAAAAAAAGTTAGAGTGTTAAAAGAAAACTTTGAAGATAGTATATTACCAATATTTATTAGATATTCCCAGATGCTTCATGAGGATTTAACGAGTGAAAATTGGGTTGCATATGGTGTTTATACAGCCCTGTCTTATTTAGCTGAAGAACCAGATGCTAGTATGCAGGGGAGGGTAATTGAAAAATTACAGAATGCATTATTGCCTTTTGGATTTAAGAAAGAAAAGCTTAAAGATATATTGAAACTAGAAGAAATTAATAAAGATGATTTGCTATTGGACATGAGAACGCTAGATGGAATGGTTAAGGAGGCTGCGGAGTATTTAAAAAACTGCAAAATTAATCATTTGTTAATAGTATGCGAAGAGGTAGAAACAGCTGGAGAAATTGCAAAGTATGGATTAGAAAAGGATAAAGAAAGCATAAAAAGGGTAGATGGGGAAGCTATAAAAGTCATTTCATCTGCTATTAAACATGAGGATACAAGAAAAAAATATCCTAATGTATCATTTATGCTACTTTGTTCTCCCGTGATAGGTTACCATATTCGTGGAATTGGAGCTTTAGAGAGAAGAATTTCCATTTGTGAATTAAAAAATAATACTTTTGCGGATATATCAGATTTTATGAATCATCTAAAAGAAGATGGGAAAATGAATCCTTACCCTGATGGATTGGTTGAGGCAGCTTATACTATAGCAGGTGGAAATTTTGGATGGCTCAATGTAATTATGGCGGAAGTAGATCATCTTATAGCTGGAAAACCTGATATGGAAACTGGAGAAGCCTTGGAGGATTTGTTAAAGACAAGTTCAAGATTTCAAAATAGCTTGATTGATAAGGCTGCCTTTGATTATATTAATTGTAAAGAAAAATATCGCCACATAATAAAAAATGCATTGCTTATGCAATTGCCTATAAAAAAATCAAAATACACAGAAGAACAATTAGAAGGAATGTTGGAAGCAAAATCATCTGATGGGACAAAGCTTTTTAAAGATTTTTATTTAGTGAAACTAAAAAAAGATATTTTAGGAGAGTATCTTCACAGTGTGGGTTATGAAAGGCAACAGGGGAATCAATTTGTAAATTCATTTGGTGCATCTTTTGATTTAGAAATACTTTTGAAAAATCTAAAGATGTATTCTCTTAATGTAGAAGAGCATGAGTATATAATAGGTTCAGAAAAGGAGACTTTTTTAGACCAAGTAAGAATGTTGTATCCGGAAGAAGGAGTAGAGGAAGCAGCAAATATAATTTTTGAATATATTATTAGGAGAGTTGAAGAGGATGAGTTAAATCCTGCCTACGTAGGACCTAATTTTGCTTATCTTTATCAATTAAACAAGAGATATAGGGTAGATAAGGGCGAATTTAGCTATTTAACTGATGGAGATAAAAATGAAGAACTAGAAGAATATATTGAAGAAATGAAAAAAGATAGGGAAGGAGAGGTTATAAGAATTTTGACAGGTTCCATCAGGTCTTTGGAAATAAATTATAATGAAATAGAAACCTTTGATTTAGAAGGTATGACTTGTATGAGGACAACGGTAGAAGAAGGACCTTGGCTAACTGTCAATCCAAATAATATAGTTACTATAGTTTGGGGCAAGGATGAAGAAAAACTATATAAAGGCTTACAAGACAGGAGGCTTTTAAGTAAAGGAGTACATCCTATTTATGTTTTATCTGATACTCCTGTGGATGAAACAATTAATAAGGTGAGAAAAGATTTTAAAGAAGTAGGGAAATGTTTAATACCACTCCAAATATCTAGGTTGCAAAAGGAAGTTTTAGAGGTAATGTCTGTTCCTAAAGATATGGTAGACTTTAGGGATTCAGCTAATGAAATAGGTATTGTATATCGTGACAAAATTAGAAAACTAAATGACTTTAGCCAGGATGATCCTGATTGCTATAGCTTTAGTGGCGGGCTGTGCAGGGCCAACCAAGGCATTCTTGAATTCGTAGAAATGTTTAAAGCACCCATTAAGATGCTGCATCCATTGCTTACGGCAACGCAAGAAGGCAACTATAACGGGACAGAAAATACCACGTTGATCAGCGGAGTGCCAAATGGGAATTATGGTAGCGGTAACAGTCTTTGGGTAGGGTCTAATTCCGGAGAACGGAAAATTCTTTTGCGTTTCGATGTTTCGGCTCTTGCGGGGCAGTCGGCTTCCATTGAATCCTTTACTTTAAGCATGTTTCAAATTGCTCAGAGTGGCAGTA
>CAYMJM010000051.1:0-3381 GCA_964391325.1 uncultured Candidatus Saccharibacteria bacterium
GATCACAAAGGAAGTGAAACAAGAACCTGTTCTATTCAAAATGAATGATAGTACACTTTCTAGGATCTTCGATGACCCTATCTATGCAGGGATAATGAGGTTTGGAGACAAAAGGAAATTACTTGTTGATCTCCGAGAAATATACGATTTTGTACCTCTGATAACAACAGATGATTACTTGAAGATAAATCCCAAAATCAAGAATACGTATTTATACAAAAATAGAGCCGCCAATTACGGGAAAAATACCTTTCTAAAAGGAATAGTTACTTGTGAGTGTGGGCATATTACGTATCACGACATTGGGGGACATGAAATAAAATATATGAGGTGTAAAAACCGCAAATGTACTGCTGAAAGCAAATTCACTAACATTAGAAAAGTTATTGTTGCAGAAGTAGTTGAACATCTAAAAAATGTTACAAAATCTGACATAGAAGGAGAGCTATTTAATAGTTATCAATCCAGCTTTCAGGAAAAAGTTAAACAGGAGAAGACTATTCTTAAACAGAACGTTGAGAATATTAGAGGACAGAAACGTAGTGTGGTAGGTATGATTGAAAAATTAGAAGAAGATACGAATAAAGTTGTTGATACCCAAACATTACAATATGTTGTAAAAAAGATTGCTAAGCATGAGGATACTCTAAAAGCGCTTGATATTGCTGAGAAAGAAGCAAAACAAAAATTAAAGGATATTGATGAAACTCCAGTGACACTAAAAGATTTTTCCGAACTTATGACCAATTTACCTGACTGGCTTACTAATCAAAAGGATTTGGACAAGATAAACTACGTTATAGGAAAGACTTTTACGAACATTACAGTCAATGGGAAGAAAGTGCTTGATATGGAGTTTAATCCAGACTTTCAATTCCTTCTAAGTGGGGTAGATGCTAACAATTTTGCAGGGAGTGACCCTACCGGGAATCGAACCCGGATTGCATGATTGAGAATCATGTGTCCTAACCGTTAGACGATAGGGCCTTTATTTTTCTTTCTACATATTTTCTTCCAAAGCCTGACTTAAAGTACCTTTCTCTTTTAAGTGCTTCCTCTAAATTATCAACTATTTCAAAATATTCTAATATAAATGGCCTCCTATTTCTCGTAGATTTTACATTACCATCATTATGCTTCTTCAGTCTTCTTCCTATATCCTTTGTACACCCATAGTACCTCTTTTGATCGGTTTTACTTTTTAGAACATAAACGTAATACACAGTAGAAATTCTAAAGTCTACAGTCCTAACCGCCCGCCTGCGCTCACGAACTTGTTCGGGAGCGCGCAGGTTAGACGATAGGGCCTTTCTTACAAAACGATTATATAGCCTATTTTCAAATAACGTCAATCATCTTTAGCAGTCAGCTTTATCAGCTGTGACTTGTCAATTTTTACTGAAACAGGTTTATTATTTGGCCTAAATTGCTTTTCTTCGATGACATTTTTAAATTCCTCTCGTAATCTATTAATTTCCTCCAAAGTTAAACTCCCCTCTAGCTTCAACGCTCTCGCAAGTATTCCTCGAGCGATAGCATCATCGAATGCTTTAATGTCCTGCGAGATATTCGCACCTCTTCCCTTCAGCTTCCCAGTATAATCAACTCGAATCTCGCTCCCAGGCATACGCACAATTCTAATAAGGTCTTTCTTCGGCATCTTCTTCCTGGTAACAATACAAGTACGCATTGGTACATGTTTTTCCTTCATTTTTGACGCTTTCACAGCAATTTATTAATAACTATTACTTTAAAGCTGTTTCTATTTCCTCCGCAGCCTTTGGACCTATTCCTGCAATCTCAGTTTTATTTTTATAGCCTTTTAGATCTTTAACTGTTTTGATGCCAGCTGCCTCCAATGCTTTCAGCACCCTTTTTGATAAACCTAAAGAGTCTATGGCAGTATCATTTTCTGACATCTTTGATTTTTCTTTGCTGTCATTTTGTGCTGTTGAGCCTTCATCCTCGGGCTCATGGTACTTACTCTCTACTTTTACAGTTTCTCCCTGTATATCAATCTTCCAGCCAGTTAATTTCGCCGCAAGCCTTACGTTCTGACCATCCTTCCCAATAGCAAGACTTAACTGTTCGTCTGGAACAATAACCTTTGCTAACCTGGCGTCCTCATCGACTATTTCCACTGACACTGTTTGAGCCGGACTTAAAGAATTTGCTATAAATCCTGCAATATCTTCATCCCACAGTATAATATCAACTTTTTCCTCTCTATCTCCCATCTTAAGCTCATTCATTATCGCGTTAATTCTGACTCCTTTTTGCCCCACACAAGAACCTATGGGATCAACACCTTCGACATTAGAAGACACAGCTACTTTGGATCTACTACCTGCCTCTCGTGCTATACCTTTAATTTCAATAGAACCAGATACAAGTTCTGGAATTTCGAGCTCGAATAGAGCCCGTAGAAAATCACCACTTGCTCTAGAAACTAATAAATTCTTTCCACGTGGCCCTTCTTCTATTTTTTTAAGTAGGACTTTATGCCTTGAACCACTTCTGTAAAATTCTGTAGGGACACGATCCTCTGATCTCATTATAGCGGTCGCCCGGTTAATTTCCCATATAACATTCTCTCCATCCATCCTCTGCACTACAGCACTTTCTACTTCACCAACTCGATCTTCAAATTCCTTCAACTGAGCTTCTTTTTCCGCCTCCCTAATTTTCTGTAAAATCACCTGTTTAGCAGCTTGTGCTGCGACACGCCCGAAGTCCCCTTCTGGAGTCACATCAACTAGTATATGATCCCCTTCTCTTAACTTAGGTTCCAGTTTTTGTGCATCTGCAACTAATATCTGTGTTTGAGAGTTAGTTACCTCTTTTACAACTTTTTTATCAGCATATACGGCAATAGTCCCCACCTCTGGATCAATTTCTACTTCTATAGTTAATCCTTCATCTTCGCTATCCTTTCTAAATCCTGTTTTAATAGCTTCTTTGATTGAACCTATAACAATATTAGAATCAATTCCCCTTTCTGCTGCTATCTGGTTGACAGCAACCATAAAATCAGTTTGTACAGCCATCATATGTATTTTAATAAATAAGATTCAGCCTGTTTATGAACAAAAAAGTGGACATAATGCCCACCTCAAAATACTTCCTTCTCCAAGCTATGTAAGTATAACAAAAATAATTACAAAACACCACTGTTGTTTGGCACAATCCCTCAAAATCAGTATAATTCAGCTAATTAGTTTGAATTAGGAATTAAGAGTTTCGATGTATGTGAATATTCGTGTCATCCTGAGCCTGTCGAAGGATAGACGCGCATAAGTAAGCTCCAAGTGTCTACCTTTCGACCGCGCCAGCCGGCGGGCGGGCAAGCTCAAGGTGACACTTCTCGCTAATTCCTAATTC
>CAYMJM010000052.1:0-2862 GCA_964391325.1 uncultured Candidatus Saccharibacteria bacterium
AGATTCTATGTGAATCAGGTATTGTGGATAGTAGGCAGGATGGGAAATGGACGCATTATAAAATAAGTGAAAAAGGAAGTGGTTTTGCAGTTAAACTAATTAAAAGTTTAACAACACCGAATACTGTAATTTTAACCAGTAATTGTTGCGAGAAATAAATAGCCATCAATAGGTGGCTTTTTATCGGCACTATACATCTAAAAATTTTGATGTGTTTGTCTTATTAAAAAGGGAGGTCTTTTAAATGCAAATAATTAAGGCAATTTGGGACTTTTTTCAAAGTCAAATTCTTGGAATGAAATGGCTTAACGAGGTGGTAGGCAGTGGACTGTCAGCTTTAGGCCTAGATACTGCCAACCGATGGGTTGCCAGTGCACAGTTTTTTGTCTATGACGTAATTAAGATTACGTTGCTGCTTTGTTCGTTGATTTTTCTTATTTCTTATATTCAAAGTTATTTTCCGCCTGAGCGGAGTAAAAAAATTCTGGGACGTTTTCATGGAATTGGTGCGAATATAGTGGCTGCTTTACTCGGTACGGTAACACCATTTTGTTCCTGTTCATCCATTCCACTGTTTATCGGCTTTACCAGTGCAGGGTTGCCACTGGGAGTGACGTTTTCGTTCCTTATATCCTCTCCTATGGTGGACTTGGGATCTCTTGTTCTTTTGATGAGTATTTTTGGAGAAAAGGTAGCTGTTATTTATGTCGTACTCGGTCTAATTATCGCTATTGTTGGTGGTACAATAATTGAAAAATTGCATATGGAAAAACACGTTGAGAGCTTTATTGCTACAGCTGGTAGTGTTGATATTGAGTCTCCTGATCTTACAAAGCATGACCGTTTAATTTTTGCAAAAGAGCAGATGATAGATACCTTCAAAAAGGTATTTCCTTATATATTGATAGGAGTTGGAATAGGTGCAGTTATTCATAACTGGATTCCACAATCTTGGATTGAAAATATTTTAGGCGGTGGTAATCCCTTTGCTGTTATCCTTGCTACTCTTGTAGGAATTCCGATGTATGCTGATATTTTTGGGACTATCCCGGTTGCAGAAGCACTATTAAGTAAAGGAGCACAACTTGGTGCTATTCTATCCTTTATGATGGGTGTTACTACGTTGTCGTTACCATCATTGATTATGCTACGTAAAGCAGTGAAACCTAAATTGCTTGCGCTTTTCATTGGAATTTGCACTATAGGTATCATAATTGTAGGATACTTTTTCAATGCTATCGCACAACTAATTATATAGACCAGCTATTAAAAGTCAACAAGTAATATAAAATTATTGGATTTATTTTGCCTTTGTGATTGTAGAATTTCTGTCAGAACCCGTCAAGGGAAAAAGAGTCCCTTGACAGAACCTGCCATAAATTCTTATGTAAAATTAGGCAAAACAAATAAGCCTATATTAGAAATGAAGAAATTAGGCTGAATTATGCTAGGTGTAAGGCTAAATATGTGTAACCTTAACGAATATGGGGCACATATGGCTTGTTATTGGTGAGCACAGCAAAAATAATATTGCATATCTTCCTAGCAACAGCTCCAATAGCGGTTAAATGGTGTTTACCACGGGCTTTAAGTGACTGATAATACACAGATAATGCTGGATCTTTAAAAGCAGCAACAGTTGCAGCCAACCAGATAGCCCTGCGGAGATATGGAGAACCACGCTTAGATATTTTAGTATGAGTCCCCACAAAGTCTCCAGACTGCTTAACGGAAGCATCAAGGCCTGCATAAGCAACTAATTGCGATGCAGAATCAAAACGAGAAATATCACCAATTTCACCAATAATGACAGCACCAAGAACATCACCAATACCAATGATTGTAGTGATAACTTGATTAGTCTTGTGGAGTAAGAAGGATATCTCAGATTCAAGTTCCTTTAACTGCATTTCAATAAAGTTAATTTGACCAATAATTTGTTTAATTTGAAATGCAAAAGCATCTCTTGCAAAACTAATACCAAAAGTATTAGAAGCAGATTCCTGTATTTCAGAAGCTTTGGAGATACCAAATCGACCTCTGCTAGCTCTAGATAAAAGCTCGGATAGAGTATTAGCATCTATAGACATCATATCCTCTGGAGTTGGGTATTTAGAAAGAAGTTCCCTAGATGTAACTCCGAAAATATCAGAAAAGAGCTTTGAATATTCAGGAAAGACCTGATCCAAGAGTGCAATACATTTGCGTTTCCAGTCAGAACATTCGTCTACCAGAGAAAATCTATAGCGAGAAAGTTGGCGTAGAGCCATAATATCTTCATCAGCTAAGGAAGTAGTAGAAAATTCACCAAAACGCATGATTTGGGCTATTACAAAAGAATCTTTAGAGTCATTTTTAGTCTGCCTAATATACATTTTCCTGAATGCATCAGATTGGATAGGATTAATAACATACACAGTAAATCCAAGATCCAGTAAATGAGAATATAGACTAAGCCAATAATGACCAGTAGCTTCCATTCCAATGATAGTATTGGAAGAGTTGGCTTCAAACCTTTCAAGTAAGGTAAGAAGTTTATTACAACCAGATTCAGAATTAGAAAAGGATATGCTTTTATCCAAAAGCTTACTATTAGAATCAATAATAGAAGCTTCGTGGTTTTTCTTAGCAATATCAATACCAACATAAAACATAAAATCACCAGCTTTTATAGTATTAACAGATAAAGACTAGAACCTCTCTACTTTACAACAATACAACCTCGTTAGACATTCAGTAACTAGGTACTATCCAGCTCATTCGCATATGGATGTAAAGAAGAGGCGTAACCCTTTTTAAGGAAGACAACGCTTCAAGGAGGAATACTACGACCCCTATCTGTACAATTATTATCTCACAAGA
>CAYMJM010000053.1:0-2512 GCA_964391325.1 uncultured Candidatus Saccharibacteria bacterium
ATACTTTTCTATTAGCACCAGTACCACGAGCCTCCTCATCTGCCTGTGCATAAACTTTAACGACAAGTTTTAAATCTTCAGATGACATAAGGTCAGCAAGATTGATATCATCCAAAGTACCAGCTTCAAACTCTGTCAATTTATCAGCCACTTTTGACCAGGATTCAAGATCTCCAGCAGTAGAATCAATTGTAACAGTGATTGGAATAGGCAATGTTAGAGGTCTATCGTAAGGAGATAGATGCCCTAACTCTGTAAGTGGCTCACGAGTTAGATCAGCAGAGATAGTGACACCAGTAAGTCTCCAAGAAATATCAAAACTAACAGCATCATTAGCAACAATATACGCCTCTACTTGACCCTGTCTCAAAGCACCTATAGAATCAGGCCTATTAGCATCGCTCAAAGCATTGAAATATTTACTAGTAGTTGCAGATCCATATGCGTCTGCTGCGAAAACCATTTGAAGTCTATCGTTTTCGGAAAACATAGTTCCAGTCGGGAAATGAACCCTATGATTACCACCAGTATGCTGGTACACAAAAGTAGTAGCTGCTGCTACTGTGCCTGAAACAACAGCAATATTTGTCATGGTGTTTTGTGTAGCATCATAAAAACTAACAGCTGGGTCGCCATTATCATCTTTTCTTAAAAACCCAAGACCTGATGATAAAGACGCAATAGTACCACCAGCCGCCAATGTTAAGTCCACGTACCCATTAGCTACAATACCAGAAGTAAGGGTAAAAGCTTCGTAATTAACAAAACGACCATCATTTAAAAGCCACATTTTATTATCTGTTTCAGCACCGTAGTTCTCAGTAGCGTTGGCACCTGTAGTATAGCTGAACTCAAGACTATTGATGTAGACCTCATCTAAAAACAAAGTCTGATCAATATTGTCAGCTAGAGTACCAATTGAACACTCATCTTGAACAGGAGCCCACAAAGTAACACCAGTCAGAGCGCCGCAAGCAACAGCGAAATCGGCAAGAGAAACACCATGTAGATAAGTACTAGTTTCTACTAGGTTTGTACCACTTACAACAACCAAGTTAGCGTTGTCGCTTGTGGCCGTTTCATCCATGGCTATTTTATCAGGAACAACCTGTGATAAAATAGCAAAGGTTTTCAAATCGCCGAAATCATTTGTATTGATGGTTACTGCGACAGCAGGCACATCATCCACAACGTCGATAACATCCAAATGACCCAATTCGAAAAGGTCTTCAGACGTAAAGGTTGTAGTAGTTCCCAAAGACTGGACACGGTAGAGTACTTCACCGTTTACCCACACGCTTTGTGAAGCATAAATGATTCTATTTCTAGCCATAATTTAAAATTCCTCCTATTTCCTTTAGTTGAAAAAATTAAACATAATCAGGTTGGTAATATTTCATCCTTTTGTTGCTTCGTTGGGCTGAGGCGGCCTGTGGCAACAAACCTTTTCCTCTATATTAAAACAGGTTACATTAACCCATCCTATAAGTCCTGTACATCTTATATAAAATACTTACATCTACTATTTATAGAAAGGTTAGTTAATTTTATTACTCAACATAACTTACCAAATCAAATGAAATTTTGGATCTATAAGCATTTAAATCCGATAACATAACTTCATCTCTATTTCTGGTCATAATTAATGGCATACTTATATGTCTTGAAGTAACATTATCAAATCTCATATTACCTATGACATCATCTACTCTAGATATATCAAAAAGTGTTTGTAATTTATTAGGATTGTTTCTTCTACCATACCATGTGCCATCATAATCTAATATAGTACCAAGTGGTAAATCTAAAATAGGGGCGCTTTTTAAGTAAAGACCATCAAACAATGTCTCAACTAAATCGTTTCTCTCGGCCATATTAGAAGCGAAAATATGAAGATCGACCTTTCTGGTAACTAGTTTTCCACCACCAAGTTGATAGCCAGCTTTATCAGTACCTTGTATATCAACAACTATCACAGGAGGATCTGCTGCCTCAACAGCAGCCCACTCGTCAACAACAGAAACATAATACCAATAATAATTTACGTAAACTGGAGTTACAGTACCAGAAGTTACAACCCTACCATCTATATAATCTATAATGTATTCATTTTGGGAAATAACGCCTGTGGGAACTACAACACCGCTTACAACCGTGTAATCCGTGTAAACTAAAACCCTATCAGACTGTTCAGCAACACCCATAATAGGTGAACCGTCGGCCCTAGTGCCAGATATAGTATGATAAAAACCAGAACAAGGGTCACCCACATATTCATCTATATAAACCCAACCTCTACCTCTGTCCACAGGACTGGGCGTCATAATAGTTTCGGCCTCATACACCACACTATCAGCAGAAGACATAGACTCCATTAGTTTTAGAGGCACCACTTCTTCTTTTTCTACAAAATTACATAAAACCACATCCTTTATGTAGTAGTAAAGACTGACATCCTCTTTGCGTAGATTCTTCATTTCATAAATCATCCTGAACACCTCTAAATTCTAAA
>CAYMJM010000054.1:0-2470 GCA_964391325.1 uncultured Candidatus Saccharibacteria bacterium
TCTCATATCTATCAAAAGCTCCTTGTTCTTCTGGCAACTCAAACTTTCTAGGTTTTGCGTGTGCTGTAATAACAACATTTATTCCAACCTCAATAAGTTCATCAAATAATGATAGAAGTTTTGTATACTCATCAAGTAAATAAACATATCCTTTTCCATATCCGAAATCTTCTATATTATTCTTTCGATACTTTTTTGTCACTGCATTAATACACATTGTTTCTGACCAATCAGCTGTATCTAAAACTAAGGTTTTACAAATTGTTGGATTTTTGATAATTTCTTTAACAATTAACAACAACTCATCCCATGACTTACTACACTTAATTCTTCTAACATCTAAATTGCTAGTTCCACCTTCAGTGTCTATAAATAGTGGATCTGGAAACTGACTGGCAAATGTTGATTTACCAATTCCCTCTGGACCATATACAACTATCTTTAATGGTCTCTTTTCTTTACCTTCAATAATCTTTAACATTTTATTATTCTCCTTATTTTTTAATTATTGCTTCTTCTCGAGGATCATTTTTTGGCACTAATACAACTGATCCTGCTTGCATATTTATGTAAGGTCCAATTAAACCGTTTATTTTGTCCTTACCTATCATTTTTGTTAGTTCAGTAATTCCTGCTAACTTACTATCAGCAAAAGGATCAATTCCTGCCTCTTTACAAATCTTAATAACAGCTTCCTCATTTACAATCTTTCTTGTCCCACGCGAATGTACTAATTTGAAATTAGACCAACTATGTCCATTCATTGCTTTCTTTAATGCATGCTCTTTAACATCTTGTGCATATCTAATAAAGTCATCAAGTTTAGGTAGTATGTCTTCTATTTCTTTATCTGTTAATAAATGTATTGATTTATTCATTTCTTGCATTATCTCTAAATTAACTTCAGCTCTTTTTGCACAGACAGCTCTTGCAGAACAATATCTGCAGTGCTTGCCTGGATTAGCTTCTGGATTTTCAACCTTTGTTCTTTCAACTGCTGGAATTAATACCATCGTTTCAAATACCAATAAATCTTCTATAGACATTTCATATTCATTTGTATTTGAAATCACCGGTTGATAGACTACTAACCTTACATTCTTAATTGGATATAAGTCTTTATATGTTTTGTAAAAGTAAAGTGCATATATTCCTAACTGACTATTAAATAGTCCCGTTTCCTCATCAAATGTGTGAACTGGTAATCTTCCAGTCTTTAAATCGATAACTGTAAGTGTTCCACCATTTGCTGAAGATATAATTCCACAGTCTAATGTCCCTTTAGCATCTTCATCAAAGTCCATTTTTAGTTGTTGCTCTATTACAATTAATGGTTCATCTTTGGATTGCTTTTTTTCAAACTCATATGTATTAACAATGAAGTCCGCATATCCGTCAGCAATTTCTTGCATTTCAGGTGAATACATATCAAGCTCACTAATAATTTGATCTACTGTTTTTGATTCGTTATCATAATCAATTAGTTTCAACGATTTAGTAATTAGTGCTGAACCTAATTCGTGACACTGAGTTCCAAATTCTGCTTGTGGACTTATTTCATCACCACTACCATCATTTAAAAGAGTACTTAAAGGACAATTTAACCAAATACCACTTTTACTGGGACTATATTTCTTACTGTGGCTCGTCGGTGACAGTGCCATTGTTATCTCCTCCTTTTACTTCCTTTGGTTTTGGAAGCAGCATAATTTCTAGTGCCAAAGTCTTACTTGCTTCACTAATTAAAAGTAATGATTCTACTATCTCTTGATTAGTAATGTTTTCATTTTTTGGCTTAGATTCTTTTTTCATCTTTTTCCTCCTTCTTTCCGAGGGTTTCTTTACCCTTCAAAGGTTAATGGCCAGGAGTCATAGAAATTACCGGTTTTTTTGAAATTTTGTTATTTTTTCTTTTAATTGTTTAAATAATCTAACTCTTCTTTCTTGTATTGCACTTTGACCTCTATTTAGTTCTTTACCTATTTCAGTGTCAGTTAATCCATGACTACGCAAAGTTAAAATTAGTCGATCATATTCTGGTAATTCATTTATTAATTCCCACATATAATCAGTTACTTCTTTTTCCTTTTTTAATTCAATTTCTTCATAATAAGATGGATCAGCAATCTCAAGTTGATGATCTTCATATAATTGATCAGTAGATATAGGAAATCTATCTCGATATTTTTGATTTCTTTTTTGTTCATTTCGTATCTCATTTCTATGCGAATAAAAATATTCCTGAGTACATGGAACAAATCTTAAGTCATCATCTGCATCTCTAAATGGAACCCAGTTTGTTAATGGGTTATCTGGATCATCACCAAATCTAGTTGGATCGGCCTCTAATTGTGCTACGCTACCATAGCCATAAATTTTAGGATTAGCATCCTTTTGTTTTTTGGTTACTTTCATAAAAAGAACCCCCTTTTCAATTTCTCTTTGAAATGGAGGTCCACTTTGCAGTTAA
>CAYMJM010000055.1:0-2377 GCA_964391325.1 uncultured Candidatus Saccharibacteria bacterium
CTCTCTATCCATCTCTACCAGAGGATCATCAAGCACTAAAAACCCATCTTTACCCTCCAGGAAATAATATAAATAGTCTAATAAAAGGGACGGTTCTCTGTATTATCTTAAGACCTGCTTCATATAATTCACAATTAATTATTTTCTATGTCAAATCTTGAGACCTAATCAGGTAATTTCCCGGGAGGTATTTATCTGTAAAATACAAAGAACACTTTCAGCACCATCAGAACAACAAGATTACTAATATTTTTCTATTAATAACAGAGAAAAGGCACTAATAAAAGAACAGGCCCCTGTAATGTGCTATTACATAAGAAAATTAATCTGGATCTTTCTCTTCTTTATACATTCCTTCTCCACTAAGAATGGAATATATATCATCAGATACTCTTACCTGTTTAAGGTCAATATAGGGTTCCTCCTCATCAAATAGGTCTATCTTGATTCTACGAATAGCTTTATCACTATCAATAAGAAGCTCAAGTGCTTTAATTAAGTGGCCAATCAAAGTTTTCTGGTCAACTATATGATCATATTTATCCATCAGTTCTCCTTCATTGTTATGCTCTATTTGTTTTAAACTCAGATCTTAAATTGCTATTGTTGGTTTAGAAAACCAGTTTTTTAAGTCCTCAATTTTACCTATGTATAGGTATTCTAACTGACTACTTTTGTTCACAGGGGCAAACATCTGACAAAATTCATTGATATAAAATCTACCGCCTGCAGCTCCTTTTATTTCCGCAATTTGTCGAGCAATGACTTCTGCGGCTTTGCTTCCTAAGTGTTCAGATAAGGTGATTTTCTTTTCCACATTTGGACGAACTTGATACTTATAATAAATATCTTTACTCCCTGCTTTTAACACATATGGGATTCCTGGATGGGGACCAGGCCATATATCGCCTGGGATAATCCTATTGCCCTCTAGGTCTTTTGCATCTCCTGATAATATCTTGCCTTCAAATTCAAATTCTAAGGGGTATTTATATTCACCAGCAAAATAATAGTCATTTTCTTCACCCTGAACAGGTACAAGTACTTGTTTATATTCGTTGATATAAAATGCTCCTCCAGGGCTTCCACTAAAATGCATCTTTACGTCATTGACCATTTCAACCAGGTCAGGATGATTAGCACTGGTCGGATACCACAATTCGCCATCAGTAGATTCATAATATATCCCTACAACATTTTCTCTTTTGTCAAATCTAACTGAATATTTGGCATCTTTACTCACATTACTGGGACAATTACCAGTAAACGGCACAAATTGTTTTTCCATTAATCTTTACTCCTCCTTTTTAAACCACAAATTATAATTTATCCTTCCAATATAAATCGGTTGCCATTGCTCATCATTTTCAGAATCATATTCTCCTTCTGGAATTTTAGTTAGTACTATTCCATGATGATTAACGACAAAACCGACAGAACCACATCTACGAATTTTTCTCAATTTTCCAATCAGCTCTTTGTCTTGCTCCATTAGGTAGTAAGCTCTACCTTGTTTATAATCATAATAGTAGATTCCACTTGATGCACTTAAATGATACTTAAAACCAATATATGGTTTTTCCCATAAATCTCCTACTTGTAAACCCGAATCATCTGACAAATCAATTTTCTCCCCACTCAACAACGGGTTTTCAAAAAGCAATACCCCATCTACCTCACCAATCAACAATCGGTCTCCATACTCACCGCTTTTTAAAGGTACTATCACCTGTCCGAACTCATTTATAATAAACGAACCTCCACGTTTTGGTGACATATACCTCTTAGCTCTATTAACAGCTTCTGTTAAATCATAAATACTCTGGGAATTACCCAAAGCTGGACATGTTAAGGTTTCACCTAAGTAATTCCATTTTATTAAAGGCCAGAATTCTTTTCTCTCAGGATTCTTTTTAATTCTAAAACTAGCATTCTTTCCCTGTGCTCTACTATATTTCCCAAACCAGGGCTTTATTTCACAGGGTTTAAAAGTAAAAGGCTTAACCATCTTAAAAACTCTCCTATTTTTTGGGAAATTCTAATCCTTTTTCTATGTGTGTTATGAAATAGTACTTCCCATTCCTTAGGTAAATTACATATTTATCTTCAGTAATATAGAATTTGTTTATTTGTATATTTTTAGTTTGCAAATTGCCAATCTCGCGAATTATCTTTTCTGCATCATTCCCCCTTGCTCCATCTTCAGCATCCTGTCCTATTCGTGCATATATTTCTCCACGCCCTTCAGTATGCTTTTTTGCAATAATATTTCTCCCTCCTTTCTTTTTAAAGAACATTTCCTCTTTAAGAGCATTGGCTGCACTATTCGGAAATTCACTTCCAGGACTTGCTGTCTTCTTATCAAAAATGATTTCAT
>CAYMJM010000056.1:0-2363 GCA_964391325.1 uncultured Candidatus Saccharibacteria bacterium
GAACATTTATAGACTGCGTTGGAGATAGTGCATGTTTTGGGGGAGGTACTGAAAATGTAAGCGCATCAGGAATGTTTATAAGATGCACAGGAGACGAGATGTGTTTTGGTGGTTCTCTGAATGGACAGAGTACATGTGCATCAGGAACGTTTATAGACTGTGTAGGGGGCAGTGGGTGTTTTGCAAGTTCTTCCGGAACTATTACCACTACTGCAAGGCTTTATTCTTGCAGGCTTACTAATGACAAATTCCCAACCCCAGAGTCAGGGAGCCAAGGCAGTGGTAAGCTTATTCTTTGCATTGACAGAGATTTTGATGTTGTTACAGTAAAATAAATGGTTATGAAACAGATACAATCAACAAATGAAGGTGTTTTTCTTGAGATTACAAGAGTGCCTTTTACAGAAGAAGAGTTGTTGGAGCATGGATTTAGTAAAGATGAGATAAATTCATCAGAGTTTAGAAATACTGGAAGGATAGAAAAATTAGAGGTAGGTGATTCCGCATACTCTGAATTTTATAACACTATAAAACCAGAATTAAGAGAAGGCGATAGTTATGAATTTATTTCATTAGACTTGATAGATGATGATGGATATTTTTCAGGCATTTTAAATTGCAGAATAAACGGAGAGCACATACAAGTGCGATTTTAAAGACTTTTCAGATATAGATAATTTAAGATTTATTTAAAAAAAACAATTATGGCAAAATATTTAGATTTAGCAGGTTTGAGTTATTACAACTCAAAAATCCAAAATCAACTATCCGGAGTTGTTGGAGGAATGAAATATCAAGGAACTTTTAATGCTTCCACAGGAAAAGATGGGGTAGGAACTGCGCTGCCAACTCCTGCGGTTGGAAATAAAGGATTTTATTGGGTATGTACTACAGCAGGAACTTTTTCTGGTGAAACATATGAACCAAAAGACTGGATAGTGTCAAATGGTGCTGATGGATGGTCAAAAGTGGACAATACTGATCCTATCTACTTAGGAAGCATTTCCATTAATTTGAATGGAAATGCTTTTCAAAGAGCAGCATTGACAGGAGATGTGACAGCAAGTGCTGATAGTAATACGACTACAATAGGCACAGGTAAAGTTACAGAAGCAAAGATAGCTGCTAATGCCGTAACTTCAAGTAAGATAAAAGATGGAGCTGTTACGACAGTTAAAATTATAGACGATGCTGTTACAGAGAATAAGATAGCTGATCAATCAGTGACAACAGCTAAAATAGATAATGGAGCGGTAGAAACAACGAATATTAGAAACGGTGCAGTAACATATGATAAGATAGAAGATTATGCTGTAACAGGAACTAAATTGGGATTAGAGGCTATCTTTGATACGCATATTAGTCCGCAAGCTTTCATAGACCTGTCAAAATTGCAAACAATTCCTGGAAAGACAATTTTAGGTAATTATGGGGGTACTCAGGGTAAGCCTGAGGCATTAGAAGCTTCGCAGGTTAGAAGTATATTAAATGTTGAAGATGGAGCTAATAATTATACTCTACCAGAGGCTACAAGTTCAGTATTGGGAGGTGTGAAGGTTGCTGAAACTGTTTATGAAGGAGAACCTGAACCTGTCACTGGAGCAGTCCATAGAACTTATGCTGTTCAAAAAAATAGTGCTGGTGTGTTAGCAGTTAATGTACCGTGGATACACAGTACACCACATGATGCAATTACCAATTCAGAAATTGATACGATTTTTTCTTAAAAATATTTAGGCAATGAAACTATACAAAGACAATAACGGCTTATGGGTTGTAGGAGGTAAGATAGTACCACAAGGCAAGTCTCTTTTAGAGGTGGGTGATGCAATTACTATCTCTATTATTAACAGCAACTCAATACTCTTTAGAGGGCAAATAGAAGAGCTTCAAAAAGAAAATGGAGACTCTTACGCAGACTTGGATGAACTTCTTTTAGAGTGTAAAGATTTTTTTTCTAATCCCCTCAATGACCTTGTAGTGGATGTTGAGGGGCTACAACAGAATAAAGCTGACTTGGTGAGTGGGAAAGTTCCAGCTGACCAACTACCTTCTTATGTTGACGATGTTATTAATATTGAGTACTTTTCTGATACCGAACCGGCAGCATTGGAAGATGAACTATGGTATGATACCGTTAATCATGACTTAGCTGTTTATGACGGCGAGGGTTGGCTGGCTGTTGATTTAGAGTACGGAAAGATATACGTTAATGTTGACTCAACTTCTGATGAGGTTAACGCTACATACCGCTATAATGGCATTACTCTTATCCTTATAGGCAAGCCTATTACAAGGGCGATAGTAGAAGAACTTACAGCAATCAGAACAGTCAATATGGCTGCCTATGACGTTGATATGGC
>CAYMJM010000057.1:0-2324 GCA_964391325.1 uncultured Candidatus Saccharibacteria bacterium
TAACAAAAAATTATCACAGACACGCCTATTATGGGCAGTTTGACATAAGAAGTTTTTTTACCAGCATACACAAAGCAACTCAGGAAAAAATCGCATGCGAAACTATACAGGCAGATTTCCCTGCGGAAGAAAAAGATGCTTTATCATGGTTGATACAAACAATCATACACCACAATCCAGCCACAAACTACTACCTAAAAGGAGACGCTAAGTTATTAGGACAGATCCCACCGCACAAAACCCTTTTCAAGGTACCGACGACGCAGGGACTACCTATAGGAAATCTAACTTCACAGTTTTTCGCGAACTTATATCTTAACGAGATGGACCAATTTATCAAACGAGAACTGAAAGTAAAATACTACGCGAGGTATGCTGATGACTTCATAATAATCAATGAAAGTCTTGAAGAAATCAGACAGTTGCGTTTAGAGATAGATAAATTTTTAAGAAAAAACCTTAAGCTGGAACTCCATCCGGACAAAGATGTTTATAACTCTGTTTACGCGGGGATCAACTTTGTCGGATACATTATTAAACCAAAGTATATTTTATCCAGGGCCAGGGTTGTCAAAAATCTAAAATCAAAACTATATCTTATCAATAAAGGATTTTTTCTCGTTACACAAAAGCAGGAGCAAAAGCTACTTCCTCTATCCATGCCGCTTTCTGCCACCGAGTTAGCACAAATACTGGCCATGATAAATTCATACTACGGACATTTCAAGCACGCAAATTGCTATAACCTTCGTAAAAATATTTACTTAAAGCATTTTGGTATCTTAAAAAAATACTTCAAGCCTGCTCCTCGTTACTCTTATTTTACTTTAATCGAAAGGAAGCCATGAGCAATCCAGACAATATGCCTTTGTACATCAAAACATATAAGTTACTGAAATATTTATACTTCCGAGTAAAAAATTTCAAGAAAGAATACAAGTATACTTTAGGCAATGACATACTTGCACAGGCATGGGACGTACTCGATAATATAGTCAGGGCTAACGCACAACCTAACTGTGAAAAGTTTCAGCTTCTGAAAGAAGCAAGTATTTCCTTTGACAAGTTGAAAATGCGACTGAGAATGGCTCATGAGCTGGGCCTTATATCCCATAAGCAATACGCCTTCATTATCAATCAAACCACTGAGATAGGCAAAATGCTCAATGGTTGGTATCTATGGTCGGAGAAACTTTCTTCTTCTGTTGCGAAGGCCCGAATATAAGTCCCGAGAGACGCAGCGCACACCATAACTATTAGACGACTTATTATTGTTGTTAGTGTTTCCGTTATTTAAGTTTACGTTCCATGCATTTGTTGAATTATCGGACCGCTCCGACGACGACCAAGACGGAAGTTTCTTTCTACTGACTTATATTGCACCGCAAAACTGATTGTATTGCAACAAGAAGTTCTGCTGTATAAAAATACCTGAAACAGGTGCAGTAGAACGGGCTAATAATCGGGCCCCTCTCTACTATCCATCACTAACTATGAGGTTGAGATAGTAGAATCCTTGCGATTTTAAGATACACTAATCTGGATGAGGTGTCCAGTTCTCCTCTCGGCTTCGCTCGAGACAAGCTAGTTTACCCTGAGCTTGGCGAGGAGTCGAAAGGCGAATTCCAAAAATTTATTAAACACGGTAAACATCCTTTCTATGCCTGATTCTTATTATTACCACCAGCTTTCTCTTCATATCAACGTAATAAACTACTCTGTAAGAACTTACCCTGATACGGTAGTAACCAGGATATCCCTTTAATCCCTTTGAATAGATTGGCCAAGGATTTTCTGATAACTCAAGAATACGCTTTTTAATGAAGATAAGCACCGCTTGTGGTAATTTACGGACATCCTTACTAACTGATTTTTTAAATTCAATTTCAAATGATTGAGACATCAGTTATATTCTATTACTCTTGAAGAATTTAGAAGCTTTTATTGTTTTTTCATCCTTGCGCTCCTCAATTGCACGAATGTCCTCAAGCTCCTCTAGTGCTTCTGTAAGCATTTCGTACTCGCTGATAGGAAGTATCACAGACTTTAGTCTAGAGTTGACGATCAGGTAACCTGGTCCACTTTCCTTCAAAGCATTGGCACCGTTCCTTTTGATATCCTGTAGAGTTATACTGTACATTTTTATATATTAATATAATACCAAATATAGTACCAAATTTAGGATGAAAAGTCTAGTTCTCCTTCAGCCTCGCTCGAGGCAAGCTAGTTTATCCTGAGTTTAGTCGAAGGGCCCGAACTGACAACTCGAAGTGACAATCCGGGTCTATACTATCACTTCGAGCCCAGTCGAGAAGTGACAGGAT
>CAYMJM010000058.1:0-1700 GCA_964391325.1 uncultured Candidatus Saccharibacteria bacterium
ATTCATTCCCGATTATCTCTTTTGGTAAAATTGGCAATTTCCTTTACTCCACTCCAGAAATCCTTTCCAAGATCTATCTGGTCAGGCCATACTCCTGAATTAGGATACTTTCTGATCTCACGCCACTTTTGCAGAAACTTGAAAAACTGGTGATGAGTCATCCTCCGAAAGTTCGTTAATTAATATGTTTTATACTATAATAAACCAATAGTTATTAGTAAAGAATTTAATGATAGTTAGAAACCCAGATCAAAGAGTAGCAGTGCTAGTAGATGTCCAAAACTTGTATTATTCAGCAAAAAACCTATATGGAGCAAAAATTAATTTTAAGCAATTATTAAGTATTTGTGTGCGAGGCAGGATACTTACCAGAGCAATAGCGTATGTGATTAACGCAGAGCCAGAAAAAGAAAATGAGTTTTTTGAAGCATTTAATGCAGCCGGATTTGAAATCAAAGAGAAAGAGCTGCAGGTTTTTTTCGGGGGTGCTAAAAAAGGAGATTGGGATGTAGGAATAGCCATGGATGCAATTAGGCTTGGACACAAAGTAGACTCCATAGTACTGGTTTCAGGTGATGGCGATTTCAAACCTGTGGTAAATTATCTGCAACAGGCACTTGGGTGTCTAGTTGAAGTTATTGCTTTTGGAAGAACAGCAAATCATGAACTGATTCAAATTGCAGATGACTTTACAAATATAGAGGATCACAGAAAAGACTTATTGTTTAAAGAGAAAAGTGGAAAAACTAGAACAGTCAGTAGGAAAAATGGGATTCAGTCGTCCTCAGCAATGAACAAATAATCTTTGGCAGACATACGCCGTTTACCCTCCAGCTGTATATCCTGAAGCAAGAGAGTTCCATCTGCAAGGCCTAACAATAGATTGTTATCTTGTCGATATACTGCTAATTGCCTTAACTTACTAGGCTTGCAGTCTACTAATTTTGCCTTAAAAACTTTTAACCTTTGGACTTTTCCCTGCACCTTAACTTGTAACCATGCTACTGGCCAAGGATAAAAAGCCCTTATCATTCGTTCAGCTTTAATAGACGGCGTATCAAACTTTATCTCTGCCTTATCTTTGGACACATCCTGCTGATAGCAATATGTCGCATTTTTATCGTCCTGTTTTTTAAGTTGGATATCACCTTTGATCCATTTAGGCAAGACTTCAACTAACAACTGTGCTCCTAATTTAGCAAGTTTTTTCTCTAATGTCTCAGCTGTATTATGGATCTCTATTCTTATACTTTCCTGGGCTAAAATTGGCCCTGCATCCAGAGCTGTTACCATTTTTTGTATAGTAACACCTGTTTCGTCGTAACCTTTCAGGATTGCCATCTCTACGGGAACTGCGCCTCTTAAATCTGGTAACAAAGAGGCATGAATATTAAGCGCTCCATACTTTGGAGCTTCTAGCAAAATTTCTGGTATCATCTGACCATAAGAAGCTACAATAATTACATCTGGTGACGTATCTCTGAAAATATTGCTCGCTGCTTTTTTTAACTTTTCAGGCTGGAAAACTGGAATATTTATATCTCTGGTGCTTATAAATTCTTTTACAGGAGGCGAAACTAGTTTGCTCTGATGCCTGCCCTGTGGTTTATCCGGCTGGGTTACTATTCCTACAATATTGATATAATCCTGTTCCAGCAGTGCTTTAAGGCTTGGAACAGCAAACTCCGAAGTTCCAATAA
>CAYMJM010000059.1:0-1533 GCA_964391325.1 uncultured Candidatus Saccharibacteria bacterium
TTCAATTTTATCTGCAACTAATTTCATTTTGGGATAGGCTGCTTTCTGTCTAGCCACACCTGCATCTGTCCATTCCATATGAGACTTAGAAGTTAAAAATCCTACTGTTGTAATATATTCTCCTTCTTCATTCATATTTTTTGCTAAAACATCCATCATGTAAGCCCCATATGCTTCGTTATCAAAAGCTTCTACATCATAGTCAACGTTTTTCATGCCAGCAGCTTCATGTGCAATAACAACAATTCCGGCATCACGTGCTTTTTTACAAACTGGCTCTAGAGCTTCGACAGATATTGGTACAACAGTAATTGCGTCAACTCCTTGGGCAATTAAGTCTTCCATTATTTGGACCTGAACTGCTGGATCGGCAGTTTGGGGGCCTACCATAAAAGCTTCAACTACCCCTTCACTATTAATTTGATCCAAACCAAGCTGTTGTCTTTGGTACCAAGCTGTCCCTAATTGCTTTACCAAGTTAGCGACTTTGTATTTTGGTTGACCCGTTGCAACTTCGGACCTACCACCAGCAAAACCCAATGTAACTGCAATAACCAATAAGGCTATTACTACAAGTGTTCTTTTTCTCATAACTACCTCCCTTCCAGCATAATCCTTTACTTCATTTCTTATGCTTCTATTTAGTTTTATTTAGTACATCTTAACTCTTAATTTAGTACTTGTCAAACTTTTTTTCTAAATATTTTAGCCCCTGACCTGTACTATAATAGCCTATATTTCCCCTTGCCTAGCACATTACTTGCACGCCACAGGCATTTTAAACCATTTTAACTTTATTTATTTAGTATAGTTTAGTTATTTATTTAGTTCCAAGAGTCTTCTGCATAGATCAAACAGGCCAAGTAAAACCTATATGTTAACTTTACATCCGACATGTAGCTACTCAGTTTTTTGAACTCTGATAAAACATAATATACTAAGAATTTTCCAAACGAATCTTACAACACAAGTATAATTTAATTCTTCTTCCGATTATTTTTACACATTATGAAAAGTACTTTAAATTTTAACAATATTAGATATAACTATCTTAATCATTTAAAAAACTGGGAAAACAACGATTGATTAGTTAAGACTGATGAACAACAAATTTTTATTTTAATAATACAATTAATCGTAACTACGAAAATATAGAATATTTCTCAAAAAACCTATTGCCAAAAAAACACTTTTCAAATCAAACAATTTACTACTTATTACGATATAACAAGACCGTCACCATGGGTGACGGCCTCTATTGGTAGTAGTGGAGTTGAGTTATTCTTCAACCTCCTCCTCTTTCTCTACCTTCTTCGCCTCTTCTTTTTTAGGCTCTTCTTTCTTAGTCTCTTTCTTCGCTTGTCCCTTCTTCTTGGGCTTGTCGGTCTTTTCGACTAACTCCAGGATAGCCATTTCAGCAGCATCCCCTTGGCGGTGTCCCGTCTTAATAATCCGGGTATAGCCACCATTACGCTCAACAAAGAGGGGGGCAATGTCGGTGAACAACTTGGCTAGGACAGCTTTGTTGGTGAT